>NZ_DASYCH010000112.1:0-37803 GCF_036500295.1 Puia sp.
CTCAACATGCAGATCGAAGACGTTATCGCCGGTAAAGGAAAAGGCGATCTCGATAAACTGCTGCGGGGGAATGAGACCTGGACGATCGCGTAGTCAGGCGAAGGATCGCTATTGTAAGGATTATCACATCTTTAAAAATAAAAAGAGCCAGCGATAGACATCGCCGGCCTGTGCTTACCTCTGAAACCACAAAAAGAAAAAGTTCGAAATATTTTTCATTGTTCTCTGTTCGATTGTTGCAGGAACCTGTCGTTAGACAGACATTCTACTCCACTATACCTTGCTGTTAGTATCGGTCACATTTTCCAGCCATCCTGAAAAGGATCAGCCGCAAAACAATAAAGTTATCGGGTCGATTAGTGTCGGTAGACAGCCGGGACTGCGCTTACCGGATGGAATTGCTTCAAAAAGGGTAACGAAGAGATTCTCGTCAGGACAGGGGATGTTAGGTATCTCAAAACTATGAAGCGCTCAACTTCATAAGAGGCATGGAACCCGGATATCGATGGATTGGAATCTTCGGATGGGAAATTGGACGGTGAGTGATTCAGTGGAAGTAAGCGCGGTAAAAATAAAGACAGTTTCGGTAAAAAGCAATATTTTTTTTTAATTTTTGTTCACCCCGGGCCGGCCAAATCTCCTCCCGCAGCAAGGTAGCGGCCTAAACCCTTACTGAACAAGGGTTTCAAGCACCGAACCGGACGGAGTCCAGTTCAGGTCATAAGCGGGTTTCAGCAAAAAATTATATTTCGACAATTTTTTGCTGAAATTCCCTGTCTGCCGCCCGGAAGGTTTTTTCCCGTTTCCGGTTGAACCACCATTCGGGCGCCGTCTTTTTCATCAGGGTATCGATGTTTCGCATGCCCATAAGGTACCAGATGCCCTTCAGTTTCCCGCTAAAAGACGACTGCAGGGCCCGCAGACTCATGGCAAAGCCGCTGTCAAGATACTCCATATGGTGCCAGTACCCGGCAGGCATGAACAGGGTGTCCCCATGGTCCAGGATCACCTCATACCCCCGGGCAAGCCGGACGGCCGGGTATTTCTCAAGGTCCAGCTTATTCTCGTCCTCGTCGAAATACTTCTCGAAATTGACAAAACTCAACACCTCCCACGGCTTGCGGTAAAGTTTGTGCTGTTCTTCAAACGGGAAAAGCAAAACCCGCTTGCGACCGGCAAACTGGGTATGGATGATATGCGAAAGATCGATGTCGAAGTGCATATGGGTGATGGAGCCCTTTCCCCCTACAAACAACATCGGATACCGTTTCACAAATCCTTTCATCAGGTGTTCGGGCCATTCGAAATCCTTGACGATCTGCGGGGCATGTTCAAAGATGTTAAAAAGAAAGATGCGCCACTCCGCCGGCCCCTTCCGCACCATATCGATATACTCCCCAAACTTCATATAGTCGTCCGCCGTATTGATAGGGGTATAGGCATCGCTCTTGACGTTATTGTAGACCCCGACATTCACGTCCCCGACGATGGATTTGAAATAGTCCCAGTTCCATTTTTCAAATGCAGGCCACTGCCTGGACAGACCCCGGATGACCAATGGCTTCATCTGAGTATAGTACTGATCCTTAAAATCTTCGGCACTGATACTGTCCACTGTGTCTACCGCCTGTAATTGCATTCTCGCGTTATTATTTGGGCAAATTTAAAAATAATTTGATGTTAAAGGATTGTTACGAAATCGACTCCAATCCAATCAGGTGTTTTTCCTTAACTTACCGGGATGTTATTGCACATGCATCCGGTGAATCCACAGGTCAGAAACATTAAAATGGTGATCGAATGCTTATTGGACGGAGGGGTGATCGTCTATCCTACCGATACGATCTATGGTTTGGGCTGCGATATCTTCCAGCATAAAGCAGTAGAACGTATCTGCCGGATCAAACAGGTAGACCCCGCCAAAGCCCAGCTTTCCTTCATCTGCTACGACCTCAGCGACCTGAGCAACTATACAAAAAGCATCTCCACACCCCTGTACCGGTTGCTGAAAAACCACCTGCCCGGACCCTATACCTTCATCCTTCCGGCGAGCAAACAGGTGCCTAAGATACTGAAAAGCCGCAAAGACACCATCGGTCTGCGTATCCCCGACAATCTCATCGCTCGTTCACTCGTTCGCGAACTGCAACACCCCATCCTGAGTTCCTCCCTCCCGGGTGAGATGGTCGGGGAATACACCGACCCTGAAATGATCCGGGAAAAATTCGAAAGCCAGGTAGACATCATTATCGATGGAGGTATCGGCGGCATGATCCCCTCCACCGTGGTGGATTGTACGGGCGACGAACCCACACTCATCCGAAAGGGTCTTGGGGAATGGGCCGAGGTTAGCTCATAGCCGCCTCATCCTGCCCTTCGTCCGGGCCAAAGACCAGTTCTTCCTGAACCTCCCCGGCCGGCGAAATATTGAAGCTCTTGCGGTGGTACTTACAAAGCCCAAACTTTTCGATGGCATCGCGGTGTTCCCTCGTCCCATAGCCCTTGTTGCTGTCCCAGGAATAATGGGGAAACTCGGTATGCAATCGCTGCATGTACTCGTCCCGCCAGGTCTTGGCGAGGATGCTGGCCGCGGCTATGGAAGCGAAGATAGAATCCCCCTTTACGATACACCGGTGGGGAACACGTTTGTATTTCGTGAACCGGTTGCCGTCGATCAAGAGCAGCCGGGGCCTGAGCTTTAGCTGATCGAGGGCCAGGTGCATCGCCTTGAATGAAGCCTTGAGGATATTGATCTTGTCGATCTCGTCATGGTCCACCTTCGCGACGGCCCAGGCCAGGGCATTGATCTCGATAAAACCCCGCAGTTCGTTCCGGTTCTCGGGGGTCACCTGCTTGGAGTCGTTGAGCAGGGGATGAAAGAATCCCGCCGGCAGGATAACGGCCGCCGCGAAGACGGGTCCGGCATAGCAGCCACGACCGGCCTCATCGCAACCGGCTTCCGTCAGCTCCTCCTGGTAATGGCATCTCAGCGGATTCTCCATTGGTCAAAAATACGATCCTTCCCGTTTGAACATCCCTATCTGGATAAAAATCGGGAACTTTACGCCGCTATGCAATCCTCCTCCCGTTCCTTCTCGCGTCCGGTGGCTATCTGGGTCTATACCGGGGTTATCATGTTGCTCATCCAGGTTATTCTCGGCGGGATCACCCGCCTTACCGGCTCCGGCCTCTCCATCACCGAATGGAAGGTCGTCACGGGCACGCTCCCGCCCCTGAATGCCTCGCAATGGCAGGATGTCTTCGATAAATACCGCCAGACGCCGCAGTTCCGCCTGATCAACTCCGACTTTACCCTCCCGGATTTCAAGTTCATCTTTTTCTGGGAATGGTTTCACCGGTTTTGGGCCCGGATGGTCGGAGTCGTATTCCTGGTCGGGTTCGTAGGACTGCTGTGGAAAAAAAGGCTTCGGCCCGGAATGATCCGCCCACTGATCATCCTGTTCCTGCTGGGCGCCTTACAGGGCGCCGTCGGCTGGGTCATGGTGGCCAGCGGACTGACCGGTGACGCCATCTACGTGGCGCCGACCCGGTTGGCGCTTCACTTTGTCTTCGCCCTTGGATTGATCGTCTACGCGTTCTGGTTCGCACTGGATCTTTCCGTCGCGCCGGCCGCCCGTCTTTCCAACCAGTGGCTAACGGTGCTCCGGCGCTGGACCTGGGCAATCATCGGGCTGCTTTTCTTCCAGCTGTTGTACGGCGCCCTCATGGCAGGACATAAAGCGGCGGCGGTCGCACCCACCTGGCCGACCATCAACGGTTCGTGGGTGCCTGATGGCCTGTTCCGCCAACATCCCCTCCTGACGGACCTGGTGGGCAATACTCTCACCGTACAATTTATCCATCGAACCCTCGCATATACGATATTCGTTGCCATCGTCATCTGGACGGTCATAGCCCTGCGGGTCCGCCCCGCAACGACCGCCTTCCAAAGGGTGCGCTGGCTGCCCCTGCTGGCCGTCGTCATCCAGATACTCCTCGGTATCAGCAGTCTTCTCACCAGTCCCGGCATCATCGCCCATCAGTGGGTAGCCTTTGACTGGCTGGCCCTGATCCACCAGACGACGGGTCTGTTATTGTTACTCACAATGATCGGGATGTTGTATCTTGTGATACCTGCACGTGCAGCAACTTCTGTCACCGTATGATGCGCATCCTTAAAACCATTTACTTTTTCTTTCCCGTACAGCTGCTGTTATTACACATAAAAAAATTCCAGGTGTTATTGATCTTCTGGCTGATCCTTTTCAGCACCCTGGACGGCGTTTTTATGCAGACATACGGAGCGGCCGCGCTCTTTCTTTCGCCGGAATACATGGGCGATGTCAGCCCCATCAGCACCGCGATCGTCGGCGTGGCCGCCGGGATCTTTATCATGAGCTGGAATATCACCACCTTTATCATCTTCTGCCGGCATTTCCGGTTCCTGGCAACAACGACAAAACCCTTTCTCAAATATTGTATCAATAACTCCATCCTCCCCATCATCTTCCTGGTCTTTTATTTTGTAAGGGCCCTTCAGTTCAACCTCAACCGGGAACTGCTGCCCGTTACCTCGATCGTCTGGCTTTGTTTTGGGTTTCTCTTCGGCTTCAGTTTTCTCATCATCGTTTCCCTCCTGTATTTCTTTCGTGCCGACAAGACGATCATCCGCCGGATGACACCGGTCATCAGCAACCCCAAGCTCTTCAAATCCCAGTTCTCGAAGGAAGAAGTAAAGCTCAACGAAAGCCGGCTCGTGCATGTTCAATACTATCTCAACTCCCCCACCACGATCCGCAAGACCCGGGATGTCGCGCATTACAGCAAGGCGTTTATCGAAAGCATCTTCAACCGGCATCATATTTCTGCCGTCCTTTGCATCTTCGTCGCCTTCATCTCGCTTATTTGTATCGGCTTTTTCATGGACAGCCGCTATTTTCAATTGCCCGCGGCGGCCAGCATCCTTATCTTCTTCGCCATCCTGATCTCGCTCTCGGGGGCATTTTCCTATTTCCTCCAATCCTGGAGCATCCCCTTTTTCGTGGTTGTTTTCTTCATTCTCAACCTGCTCTACAAATACAATGTCATCGACCCCACGAACAAGGCCTACGGACTCAGCTATACCGCGATGGAAGACCGGCCCCTCTATGACCAGCAGACCCTGCTGCAGCTTTGCTCCGACTCTGTTGTCCGGCGGGACGATAAGAATATGCTGGCCATCCTTAATCGGTGGAAGGCCCGCCAGAACTCGCCCAGGCCGATCCTTTTTCTTGTCAATACCAGTGGCGGCGGCAGCCGCAGCGCTACCTTCACCTTTAGCATCCTTCAACGGCTGGACAGCCTTAGCGGCGGCCAGCTGATGCGAAAGACCTTTCTCATTACCGGGGCATCCGGCGGGATGCTGGGCGCTGCCTATTTCCGCGAACTGTCACGCCGCCGCGATGCCGGCGACACGGCGATTCATCTGGAGGACCGCCGCTATGTCAAGGATATCTCCGGCGACCTCCTCAATACCCTCTTTTCCTCTTTTGTAGCCCGCGACCTCGCGTCCCCGGCTCAAAAGTTCGTCGTCAGTGATCATGAATACGTCAAAGACCGGGGTTTTGCCTTCGAACAGAAGCTCAACGAGAATACCCATGGTATCCTCAACCAGCAGTTAAAAGACCTTGCCCACGACGAGGCAATGGCTCATATGCCGCTTCTGCTGTTCAACCCCGTCATCTCCCGGGACAGCAGGGCGCTCGTCATCTCCACCCAGCCGGTCAGCTTCCTGATGCGCCCCCGCTTCGACAGCAGCAGACTTCCCGGTATGGATCCTGACGCCGTCGATTTCGGCGCCCTCTTCGCCAAACAGGGACCGATGAATCTCCGCCTGCTTACCGCGCTTCGGATGAATGCTACCTTTCCCTATGTCTTACCTAATGTATGGCTGCCCAGCCGTCCCGTTATCGACGTAATGGACGCCGGCTTCCGCGACAATTTCGGCGAGATGAACGCGATCCGTTTTCTCAACGCCTTCCGCGAATGGATCCAGGAGAACACCAGTGGGGTAGTGCTGTTGCAGATCCGCGACCGCAAGGCCGGCGGCTGGGAGAACCCCTATGAATCGAACGATATCACCGAGCTCATTACAAAACCGCTTCTCCTCTTGCAGGACAACTGGTATAAGATGCAGGAATATAATCAGGACGATCTGCTCAGCCTTGCACAGAACGGAATGGGCTTCCC
This sequence comes from Puia sp., assembly GCF_036500295.1. Taxonomy (NCBI): domain Bacteria; kingdom Pseudomonadati; phylum Bacteroidota; class Chitinophagia; order Chitinophagales; family Chitinophagaceae; genus Puia; species Puia sp. The sequence goes on from NZ_DASYCH010000112.1 coordinate 6,229, forward strand.
TTTCCACAAACTGGTCTTTCAATATGTTCCGCGGACCGAAGATGCCGATGCCGCGTTGAACTTCCATTTGACTAAGCAGGAAAAATTGAATATCACCGGCGCGCTGGATAATTCAGACAACCAGCGGGCGTTCCAGGCTTTTAGACAGTCCTGCCGGCCCACGGATCAAAACGGCCGTTAGCGGCCAGTCAGGGACAAGCCCGATCAGAGGCCAGCCCGATCCGGGGCAAGCTCGATCAGGGAAGGATAAGCCGGATCGCGTTCGGTACAATGCCGATATGAAACTCGCTTGCCGATGGCTTGGGGTCCCCGTCGATATGCAGCGGCGCCTCACCGGGATTCTCGATCACCAGCGACGCCGTCTGAAAATAAATCATCCTCCCCCTTCCCGCTTTTTCGGGTTGCGATTGCACCGGATAACCACCCAGCACCTGGCGGATCACCGATAGCAGAAAGCGTAGCCGGTTCGTTCTTTTCGCGATGACGATATCCAGCAGCCCGTCGTGGAGGCTGGCCTTCGGCGCAATGGTGAAGTTGTTGCCAAACTGGTTGCCGTTGGCGATGCTGATAAAGAAAGCCTCCTCCCGTAAGGTGGTTTCTGTTCCGTTGCTGCCCGGGATATGCAGCGTGAAAGGATAATGCCGGGCGCCAAAGAAGTTCCTTAAGGTCACCCGGATATACGTTTGCAATCCCCGCCTGGGCTGCTCAGCGAATTCCTCCGCCACCTTGGCGTCGAACCCGATGCCGCAAAGCATACAGGAGAACTGCCCGTTGATCAGAAAGCCGTCGATAGGCGCGGACTTTGCGGCGAAGACGATCTCCAGCGCCTTTTCGACATCCTTGGGGATGCCGGCGGCAAAGGCCAGTCCATTCCCCGAACCCATCGGGATAATACCGACCCGGACATCCTCGCCCGACAGGGCCGCCGCAACGGCGCTAACGGTTCCGTCACCGCCGCAAACGACAATATCCGTAACCGCGGCTTTTTGTATGAAGGGGATCAAAAAAGCATAATCACCTTCGGGATTGGTGGGTAAAATGCTATACGCAATTCCTTTCTCCTGTGTCTTTTGCCGGATCGTCTCCTGCAGCGACTGCTTGCCGCGAGTGCCTGAGATGGGGTTGATGAGATAGATGATATTTCTGGCCATAATTCCTTTCCGCGGCGCAAATATCCATCAATTTTGTGTAACCGCACCCGAATCCGTCGCCGCGGGAAGATGCAGGATGTCCGACAGAAAATGCATGACACCTTTTTCAACACCCGGAATATCATGCGACCGGATCCCGCTGCTGATGACATGGGTCCCGGCTTCGGGGAGTGCCTCCTTATATTTCAGCGTGGCCGGTGTACCCAACTGGTCGAACATCTCCAATTCCGCCGAAACTTTGACCGTACTGTCCTGGTGTTTTTCATCCTTGTAGAAATAGAACAGCCCGACCGGCTGCGTCACCTTTCCAAAATTCTCTTTCGTCATCGTGGTCTCCAGCAGCTCTTGCAACGCCACCACCCCCTCTGTCCGGTATTTGGGATACCAGTATTGCCGGTATAACGGTCCATAGTCGTCCTTGCTGATGATATAATTGGAGCCGGTGATCAGGTGGGCGATCTGCAATCCCCAGGGATTGTTCGCCACCCAGGCATTGGGGTCATTGATGGCGATATTGGGGGAAAGCAACACGAGAGCCGTTACCTCTCCGGGATAGGTATAAGCCAGTTGAAGGGCGAGCGTGCCGCCGGTAGAGGTACCCATCAGGATCACCTTGTCTCCCAGCTGCCGTCCGATCGCCAACGCCTCCTGTGCCGATTCCCAGTACTTGTCCGCGGTGAGGTTGGCCATCGGCTCCGTCGTGTCGATGCCGTGTTCGGCAAGTCGCGAAAGATAAAGATTGCAGCCGTATTTCCTCGCGATAAGGCGATGCACCGGGTCCCCTTCGCCTTGCGAAGCGGAAAAGCCATGAAGGTAGACGATGGAGAAAGGGGTCTTCCGCCGCGAGGAGTCGGCCCAGACGATCCGGGCCTCGTTATCGGGCTTAAGACGGTGAACAGCCTCCCGGCTGCTGATATAGTTCTCCAGGGCCGCCGGCGCCGCCGGCACGACCGGCTGGGTAATGGAATAAACAGGCTTTGATGGGTGCGGACCCAAAAGGTAAAGGAAGACGAGCAAAACGAGAACGATCAGCAGCCACCATCTTTTGCGCATGAGATAAATTTTGTACTGAATTTATGGTTTTTATGTTATTTCTCCCCGATCGATCGGGGTAGGCTAGGAAATCCCGGTGATTAGTCGTAATTTTGCGCCCCGAAAGGGGCCATAGGCCCACTTTTTGAGAAGGAGTAAATATATGCAAATCAGAAACATAGCGATCATCGCCCACGTCGACCACGGTAAAACTACATTGGTAGACAAGATCTTACATGCTACCCATGTATTCCGTGACAACCAGGAGACCGGAGAGCTGATCATGGACAACAACGATCTCGAAAAAGAACGCGGGATCACCATTTTTAGCAAAAACGCCGCGGTTGAATACAAAGGTGTTAAAATCAACGTGATAGATACCCCCGGCCACTCCGACTTTGGCGGTGAGGTAGAGCGCGTCCTCAAGATGGCCGATGGGGTGCTCCTGTTGGTGGATGCCTTTGAAGGCCCCATGCCGCAGACCCGTTTCGTTCTGCAGAAGGCCCTCCATCTCAACCTGAAGCCGATCGTCGTCATCAATAAGGTCGACAAGCCCAATTGCCGCCCCGATGAAGTGCATGACGCCGTGTTCGAATTGTTTTTCAACCTCGATGCCACCGAAGATCAGCTGGACTTCCCCACTTTCTATGGCAGCGGTAAGAATGGCTGGTTCAATACCAAGAATGAACAATGTGCCGATATCACCCCCCTCCTGGATGGTATCCTCCAATATGTTCCAGAACCGAAAGTGGCCGATGGGCCCCTGCAAATGCAGATTACGTCTCTGGACTATTCCTCCTTTCTCGGCCGTATCGCCGTAGGAAAGATTGCCCGCGGTTCCATTAAAGAGGGACAATCCATCGCCCTGATGCAGGCCGGAGGCGTGATCAAGCGCTCCAAGGTCAAAGAATTATACACCTTTATGGGCATGGGCAAGAAAAAGGCGACCGAAGTGGAAGCCGGCGATATCTGCGCCGTGGTCGGCCTCGAAGATTTCAACATTGGCGATACCATCGCCGATGCGGAAAACCCGGAAGCCCTGCCGGTCATCAGCGTCGACGAACCGACGATGAGCATGCTCTTTGGCATCAACAACTCTCCTTTCTTCGGCAAGGACGGCAAATTCGTCACCTCCCGTCACCTGCGCGACCGGCTGATGAAGGAAACCGAAAAGAACCTCGCCCTGAAAGTGTCGGATACGGACAGCGCCGATAGCTTCCTCGTTTACGGCCGCGGTATCCTCCATCTCGGTATCCTTATCGAGACCATGCGCCGCGAAGGCTTCGAACTCACCGTTGGCCAGCCCCAGGTACTGGTGAAAGAGATCGACGGCAAGAAGCACGAACCTTATGAGATCCTGGTCGTGGACGTTCCCGGCGAGTTCAGCGGCAAGGTCATCGACATGGTAACCCAACGGAAAGGCGAGATGCTGGTCATGGAAAGCAAGGGCGACATGCAACACCTCGAATTCGAGATCCCCTCCCGCGGGCTGATCGGCCTGCGCAGCAATATGCTCACCAACACGGCGGGTGAAGCCGTCATGGCTCACCGCTTCCTGGAATACAAACCCTGGAAAGGTCCCATCCCCGGTCGTAACAACGGGGTACTCCTCAGCAAGAACCAGGACAAGACCACGGCGTATTCTATTGATAAGTTGCAAGAACGCGGCACTTTCTTCGTCGACCCAGGCGAAGAGGTCTACGCCGGTCAGATCATTGCGGAACATATCAAGCCGGGCGACCTTATCGTCAATGCTACAGAAGGAAAGAAACTGACCAACATGCGGGCCAGCGGCAGCGATGATTCCGTCAGGATCGTTCCCAGGAAGCAGATGACCCTGGAAGAATGCATGGAGTATATCCAGCAGGACGAATGCATCGAAGTGACGCCCAAAAAGATCCGGCTTCGGAAATCCATCCTGGATGAGGAAGAGCGGAAGCGCATCGCCAGGACGATGAAGACGGAGCAGGTTAGCTGATAAGTCGTAACTTTGAAGTCTAATATGGCCGTCTATGAATAAGAGAGGTCTTGTTTTTATCTTCATTCTTTCCCTGCTGCTGTCGGCGGCGGCGTTACCGGTACGTGCGCAGTGCTCCATTTGCACCCGCACGGCCCAGCAATTGGGCGAACGGCCGGCCAAAGCCTTGAACAAAGGCATCATCTATCTGGCCGTAACCCCCCTCGCGATTTTCGGGGTCCTCGGCTATCGTTGGTGGAAGAGCGAAGACCATGAGTAAAGAACTGTCTGTCTCCGTCGTGCTGGGCACCTACAATGGGGAAACCTATTTACGGGAACAGCTGGATTCCATCTTCGCACAAACCGTGTTTCCACAGGAGATCATCGCCATCGACGACGGCAGCTCGGACGGCACTGTCGCCATTTTACACGAATATGCCGCCCGAACTCCCCGGATGAAGGTGGTCGTCAACGCGCAAAATCTCGGATTCATCCGCAATTTTGAAAAAGGATGCACCCTGGCTACGGGTCGCTGGATCGCGCTCTGCGACCAGGACGATTACTGGATGCCGGAAAAGATCGAAAAGATGGTAGAAGCCATCGGCGACCATGAGATGGTTTACTGCGACTCCATTCTCTGCGACGAAAACCTGCAGCCCCTGGGCAACCGCATTTCCGACCTGGTACACTATCAATCCTTTGACGATCCCCGGCAGCTTTGTGTCTTCTCCCGGATGTATGGTCACGCCACGCTGATCACCAACCGGCTGTTCCAACGGTCGCAACCCTTTCTGAAAGAAGTCCCGCACGATGGCTGGCTGGCCTACCACGCGACTCTTTATGGCGGGGTGCTCTATCTCGCCGAGGTCCTTGTCAAGTACCGCCAGCACGCCGGTAATGTCTTTGGCGTCGTCGGGCGAAAAAAGAAGCCCGATCCCCGGGAAAGGTCCGAAAGAAAAAAACGCGAGCTGGAACGTATCCGCATCCGCATGCAAGCCTATTGCGATGCCTGCCCCGACCAGCTGGTTCCGCAAAAAAAACTCCTCCGGGCGCTGGTCCGCAGCTATCGGAACTTCGCCCCTGGTAACGACCTCCGGCGGATGATCCTCTTCTTCGCCAATTATAAGCGCCTGCTGGTTGTGAAAAACTACTCTACGCCGAGAAAATGGCTGTTCTGCCTGAAGATGCTCGTAAAGATCAAATAGACCGGTCTTTTACAAACCGGTAAAGATTAAAGGAGCCTGCCTTGAAAAGCGCTTCGATGGCTGCTTCGAGCTCCTCCCGGTCGACCCCTTTCATCCGCTGTTGCTGGATCAGCAAATAGGCCTGCTCGGCGAGGAGCCGGTAGCGCTTATGGGAAGAATGCGCTTTTTTGCGATCCTGTTCGATCAGCTGCGCCAGCTCCCCGATCCCCTGTTTTTGCGAAGCAATGGTTTTTATGACGGGGATATCCCTTCCCTCCCGGCGGAAAGCCGGGGTCTGCATGGATCGGAGATTGCGGACAAACAGATCGGCATCGGGCCGGTCGCTTTTGTTGACGACAAAGATATCCGCGACTTCCAGCAATCCGGCCTTCATGGATTGGATATCATCGCCCGCCTCCGGCGCAAGCACGACAAGCGTGGTGTCGGCAAGACCCGCAATTTCGATCTCGTTCTGACCAACGCCAACCGTTTCGACAAGAATATGATCAAAGGGAGCCTGCCTGACCAGGTCGGCGATCTCGATGATCCGGGGATGAAGCCCGCCCAGCGAACCACGGGTGGCGAGGCTGCGGATGAATACCGCCGGATGATTGTACCAGTCACTCATGCGGATCCGGTCCCCAAGCAGGGCGCCATGATACAACGAAGAGGAAGGATCGACGCAAAGCACCGCCACGCGTTTCTGTTGCTGTACATAGTGACCGATAAGTGCGTCGACCAGTGTACTCTTTCCTGCTCCCGGCGGTCCCGTAACCCCGATCACCGGAGTGTCGGCGGCCGTTCCGGCAGAGAGCTGATCGGCGAAGTCATGGACGCCGTTCTCTACATAGGAGATGGCGCGGGCCAGGGCGCGGAAGTCGCCCCGTTGCAAATCAGCCAGTAGTTGTACCGCTATAGCCATATCGCCACAAATATAGGTTTGCAGCGAAAAATTGAAGAAATATAATTTATTTTCGCCCCCATGAGAGCCGGAACAGAAAAAAAACTCTACACAAAGATCCGATCGAAGAACCTCGCCATACAACACGTATGCGAAGTCGGGGTCTGGCTTCCGGAGATGTCCAATATCCTCGATTTTATCATAAAGGACAAGGTAAGAACCACCCTGGTAGAGCCCGATCCAAAAAGCATTGCCGCGATTCGTACCTATTTCCGGGATTATCCCAATGTCGGACTGCTGCCCTACGCGGCCTTCGACCATCATGGAACGCTTGATCTCGTACAACGCAATGCCTCTACATTTGTCTCCACCCTTCCTTATAGCCCGGCTCTGGTGAACGACAACTATCATATCCGGCAGGAAGACCGGTTCACGGTTGAATGCAGACGCTTTGATGAGTTGGACGATAGCTCCATCGATCTGTTAAGCGTAGACACCGAAGGCAGTGAATGGTATGTCATCCAATATCTCAAAAGCCGGCCCCGCGTCATTTCGGTCGAGATGCATGGGAAAAGCTATCTGAATCCCTTTTATACCGAAATAGCCGATTGGATGACACGGGAAGGGTATGAGAAATGGTATATGGACAAGACCGATATCGTTTTTTATAAGAAAGGCGTCTTCGCCGTCACCGGCGCCGAAAAGCTGGAGCTCTCGCTCATGGCCGCAGCAGTTCGGTTTCGCAGGGCCCGCAAACGGCTGGGGAAATTCTTCAGTGGAACGAAAGAAAAGAAATGAGCCGCAGGAATTTTATCATCAGCCGCATAGACGCCATTGGGGATGTGGTCCTCACCCTGCCGATGGCGGGCGTTTTGAAAACACTCTACCCCGAAGCCCGCGTCATTTTCCTGGGCCGCTCTTATACGGAAGAAGTGGTAAGAGCCTCGGTATACATCGACGAATTCCTGGATTGGGACGATTTGAAGAAGCAGCCGCCGGCACAAGCGGCAAAGACGATGGCGGCAACCGGCGCGGATACCATCATCCATGTCTTCCCCGATCCGCGTATCGCCCGGCTGGCGCGAAAGGCGCGTATCCGAGAACGGATCGGCACAACCAACCGCATCTATCACTGGTGGACCTGTAACCGGCTTGTAAAGCTGTCACGCCGCCATTCCCCGCTGCATGAAGCGCAACTCAACCTCCAATTGCTAAAGCCGCTGGGCGCAAAAGAGCTTTACCCGCTGGAAGAGATCGGTAACTACTACGGGCTGACCCGGCTGGCGCCCCTGCCCGCCGGGTTTGCCGCGCTGCCCGATAGAAATAAGTTCAATCTCGTATTACACCCCAAATCCCGTGGCAGCGCCCGGGAGTGGGGCCTTGATAATTTCCGGGAGCTGATCCGGCTATTGCCGCAGGATCAGTTCCGGATCTTTGTCACCGGAACCTCGAGGGAAGGGCAGCTCTTAAAGTCCCTTTTCAAAGAATTTCCTGCCCTCACCGATCTCACCGGCCAGCTCTCGCTTGGCCAGCTGATGACCTTTCTCTCCCGCGTGGATGGCCTGGTAGCGGCCAGCACCGGACCCCTGCACCTGGCAGCGGCTGTCGGAACCGAAGCCCTGGGTATCTATCCCCCAATCCGCCCCATGCATCCGGGACGCTGGGCGCCGATCGGCCCAAGGGTAAAAGTCTTTGTAAGAGAAGGAGAATGTGAGGATTGCCGCGAATCAGGGAATTGCACCTGCATCCGTGGCATCCAGGCGACCCAGTTGCGGGATTATCTCGTTTCACTGCTGCCCATTGGCGGCCGGCCAAAACCCGGGAACCCATTTAACCAGTAGCCACTTTTTTCAAAAAACGGTATTTTTGCGCCTATGACGACAGAACGGGCTGGAAGCCCGTTGCCCGAAGGGCCATCATTAGCCGCTAGTCTCTTTTTCAAAAAACGGTATTTTTGCGCCTATGACGAACTTCATACCCGTGTTTCCCCTGGGCATCATTGTATACCCGGGAGAAACAGTGAACCTGCACATCTTCGAGCCGCGTTATAAACAACTCATAAACGAATGCTATGCCGAGGCAAAGCCCTTCGGCATCCCCACCGTGATCGACAACCGGCTGAATGAAATGGGTACGCTCGTAAAAATTACCGAACTGGTAAAAGTTCACGACAACGGCGAGATGGACATCCGTACCCAGGGCCTTCGGGTCTTCCGGGTGCTCGAACTCATCAAATCCGTCCCCGACAAATTATTCAGCGGGGCCATCGTCAACTACCCCGATAATATCGAAGGCCCCGGGAAAAGGGACCTCATGCAACGGGTGGTCAACGCCATCCACGAACTCCACAAGATGCTGAATATCGAAAAAGACTTCAAAAAGCCGGATGAAGAGCTGGCAAGCTATGATATCGCCCATCACATCGGTCTTTCCCTCGAACAGGAATACGAACTCCTGGGCCTGCTCCGCGAAGAACAGCGCCAGGAATACATCAAGCGCCACCTCGGGAAAGTGCTGCCGGTGATCGCCGAAATGGAGACCTTGAAGCAACGGGTAAAACTGAACGGACATTTCAAAAACCTATCTTCGTTCAAATTTGAAGATTAGCCATGGCTACGACCCTCTGTTTTGACTTTGGCAATACCCGGATGAAATGCGCCGTCTTTGTCGACGGAAGCTTTGCAAATGAACAGGTGCTGCCGGATGACAGCGACCCGACGATCAACGCGCTTCTTGACCGGTATCACCCCGATCGTACCATCCTGTCATCCGTCATCGGGCACAACCCCGGCCTGGAAGTTTTACTGCAGGAACATACCCATTTTCACAAGCTGGGGCACCAGTCCAAATTGCCGGTTACCACGCCGGTGGGAAAACCGGAGACTATCGGGGCCGACCGCCTTGCGCTTGTCGTAGCCGCGGTAACCCTTTTCCCCGGAAAGAACAACCTCGTCATCGGGCTCGGCTCGGCCGTGACGTATAATTATGTGAATAAATACAGGGAGTTCATCGGCGGCGGCATCTCACCCGGGATGGAAATGCGCCTCCGGTCCCTTCAGACCTTCACCGCCAAACTTCCCCTTGTAAAAGCCGACTGGAATTTTCCCCTCGTAGGTTATGATACCCGGACCAATATCCTCAGCGGGGTGATCCTCGGAATGGCGAAAGAAGTGGATGGCATGATCGAAGCGTATGAGGAGAAATATGACAACTTTAACGTGCTGTTAAGCGGTGGGGACGCCGTTTACTTTACCCGTCACCTGAAAAAGAAGATATTTGCGGACCCATATTTGATCTATAAAGGTTTGTATGCTATCAGTGAGTTCAATCAATAAGGTCCTTCCGGCGTTGCTGGCCATCCTCCTGCTCAGTGCGGCCTGCAACAGCAAGACTGCCGCACCGGCAGTCACTACCGGTCCGCATAAGGTGGTCCCGGAAGAGGTGGACACGCTCAGCAGCATGATGAGTGAACCCGTGATGGGACCCGATGGAAAGCTGACCGCAAAGGTGAAGGGGAAACTGACGGCGCCGTATATGCTGCGCTATCAACTGGCCGATTCCCCGTATGCAGAATTCCCCCGTTCGCTGCATGTGGATTTTTACAACGATACCCTGAAAACGGAAAGCCAGCTCGACGCCCGCTATGGAAAATATTTGCAGAACCAGGACAAGGTCTATCTGCGGGATTCGGTCGTTGTAAAGAACATCGCAAAGGGCGATACACTCCGGTGCAAACATCTGTGGTGGGATCAACATACCGAAAGATTCTATACGGATGACTCGGTACGCATCTATACCCCGGACAAGATCCTCTACGGAACGGGCATGGAAGCCGATCAGAACTTTCGCTGGTATACCATCACCAAGCTCACGGGTACCGTCCTCACCGCCGGCAGCAATCTCCCGAGCCAATAAACTGAAAAACAATAAACTATCCTGAAAGCCTCGCCTCGAGCGGGGTTTTTGCTGAAATAAAGTCAATTAAACGTTTGTTTAATTCAAACGTTTGTTTAACTTTGTGAAGCAATTCGCAATTTACATGTCAGATAAAAGAGAACATATCCTCGTCATAGCGGAGGACCTTTTTGGAGAAAAAGGGTTTGACGGCACTTCGGTGCGGGATATCGCACAAAAGGCAGGCGTCAACCTGGCGATGATCTCTTATTATTTTGGCTCGAAAGAGAAATTGCTCGAAGCCCTGATCGTTTTCCGCGCCGAATATGCCTATGGCATTTTGGAAGAGCTCAACAAGGATCAATCCCTGAGTCCCTGGGATAAGATCGACCGGCTGGTGGATTTCTATGTCGATCGCATCCTCAACAACCTCCGGTTCCACAATATCATGTACCAGGAATCCATTGCGGTTCGAAGCGAGGAGATCAAAGGCCGGGTCATTGGTATCAAGATGCGCAATCTGGAACAGATCACCAAGATCATTACCGACGGTCAGCAAAAAAAACTTTTTCGGCAGGTGGACATCCCTATGACGGTCGGCACCATCATGGGAACCATCTCATCCTATACCCAATCCCGGCACTATAGCTGTAGCATTCTTGCCATACGAGAAGACGTGGATGACTTGGCCTACCGTGCAAAGCTCGGTCCCCGCCTGAAGGTCCATCTAAAGCACCTTCTGCGGGCTCATCTGGATATCCGGAACGAGCTCCCGGCTCAGAGCTAAGCGTCAGCGTAATGAACTAATTGAACCGAAAGTAAAATACAAGAACAACATGGAAAAAAAGTTAGCAGGAGTATTATGCTTCTTACTTTTTACAATCCTGGCATCCGATGCACAGCGAACCCTCACTATGGATGAGGCCGTGCAATTGGGTTTACAGAACAGCAAACAGTTAAAAAGATCACAGGACAAGATCGATGAAGCCCTGACCAGACTGGATCAGGCCAGGGACCTGAAGTACCCCAACGCAAAAGTGAGCTTTCAATACCTTCACGCGTTAATGTTGTCCCGCGTTATCCAGATCCCCGGGGTGACAAAGGATCCCATCAAGCTCCCTTTCGACTTCCCCGCTTACATGGGTACGTTGTCGGTCACCGAACCGATCTTCAACGGCAATCAGTTCAAGTATGCGAAGCAGTCAGCCGATCTGATGGTGCAACTGAGCCGTCTCGATGCCGACAAAGACAAGGATGATATCACGTACCTCGTGATCACCTCTTATCTCAACTATGATAAGATCCTTCAGAACATGCTGATCGTCGCGCAGAACATGCAGGACGTTCAGAGCAAACTGGAAGAGATCACCAAATACGAAAGCCAGGGTCTCGCCACCCAGAACGATGTCCTGCGCTATCAGTTGCAGAAATCACAACAGCAACTGACCGAGATCGAACTGGAGAACAACCGCAAGATCGCCAACTATAACCTCGACATCATCCTGGGTCTGCCCGATACCACGACCATCATGCTGCCTCCCGTCACGTACCGCGTGAACGAACAGCTGGTCTTTACCGACCTGCTGCAGACAGCCGAAACCAATCGGCGCGAACTGCAGGACATCGGCTACCAGACAAAACTGGCCGATATCAATGTTAAGCAGATCCATGACAAGCGTCTGCCTACGGTTGCCGCATCGGGCGGGATGTACTACATCAACCCCACGGGCCAGGTCATTCCGACACGTAATAATCTTATCGCGCCGGTCACCCTCGGCATCGGCGCCTCCTGGGATATCGGTACCCTTTATACCAACAAGAACAAGGAAAGGGAAGCCGCAGTCCAGCGCCGCGAACTGAACACCGCCCGCGACCAGACCCTTGACGACATCAAGCAGGATGTACACAAACAATTCATCCTCTATCAAAGCGCGCTGGAGAAGATAAAAGTGCTGGAGGTTGCCGTTTCCCAGGCACAGGAGAACGAACGGATCACCGAGTCCAAATTCCGCAACAACCTGGTGAATACCACCGACCGCATCGATGCTCAAACCCAGCTGTACCAGGCTCGCGTAAACCTGGAGCTGGCAAAATCCGACGCTACGATCTCTTACTATGATGTCCTGAAAGCCACCGGTAAGGTGCATATCTAAACGAGTCAACCAAAACAATTCAAACAAGATCATTTTTAAAGTATATGGAACAGAATAACACAAAAAAGCCGCGTAAAAAACTCGTATTTCCGATCATCCTGGGGGTAGTCCTGGTCGGAGCGCTGTTCTTCTCAATAAAGGAATATGTGTTCCTGCAGTCGCACGAAGAGACGGATGACGCACAGGTGGATGGGGACATCAGCCCCGTTATCGCAAGGGTGTCAGGGTATGTCCAGGAGATCCGGTTCAAAGACAACCAATACGTCCATGCGGGCGACACGCTCGTCATCCTCGACGATCGTGACTATCGCATCAAGCTGGATCAGGCCGTCGCCGCTCAGGCCGCGGCACAGAAGACGGCTGCCGCTGCCGGCGCCGCCATCAATGAAGCCCAGTCCAATTTTGCCGTGCAGAAAGCGAATATCGAACAGGCACAGGTAAGACTGTGGAAAGCCCAACAGGACTTCGAACGCTATAAGAATCTTTACGATGATCACGCCATCACCAAGGCGCAGCTGGACGAAGTGACCGCCGACCGCGATGCCGCCCGGGCCGGCCTCGACGCCGCCAAGAGCCAGGTCCCGGTCATCAATACCCGCGTAAATGTCAGCCGCGTACAAACCGTGGCCAGCAGCTCGCAGGTCGATACCCGCAAAGCCGATGTTGAATATGCAAAACTGCAGCTGACCTATACGGTGATCACGGCTCCCGCCAGCGGCATCATTTCCAAACGGAATATCCAGATCGGCCAGCTGGTGCAGGCAGGTTCTCCGCTGTTCTCCATCGTCCATGAGGACATCTATGTCACCGCCAACTTTAAGGAAACCCAGATGAGCGATGTTGCGATCAACCAGAAAGTGGATATCCGCGTGGATGCATTTGACAAACAGGTAATTCCCGGTACGATCGAATCTTTCTCCGGCGCAACGGGTGCTAAGTTCTCGCTCCTGCCTCCGGATAACGCCACGGGCAACTTCGTAAAAGTCGTTCAGCGTGTGCCTGTCCGTATCCACATTGACGCGGACACTTCGGTCCTGCGAAAAATGCGGCCCGGGATGAGCGTCGACGTCGTAGTCCATACCAAATAGATCACACTAATTAACTTTTTATGGCAGAATATGGCTTTAGAAGGTGGATCATCACGTTTACCGTCATCACGGCCGCACTGCTCGAGCTGATCGATACGACCATCGTAAACGTAGCACTGCCGAATATCATGGGTAACCTGGGCGCCACCCTGGAAGATGCCAACTGGATCGTGACGGGATATGCGGTGGCGAACGTGATCATCCTGCCGATGTCCGGCTGGCTGGGCGACCGGTTTGGCCGCAAGAACTACTTCCTTGCCTCGATCCTGGTTTTTACGGTCGCGTCCTTCCTTTGCGGTAATGCGAACAGCCTGACAGAACTCATCGCCTTCCGGCTCCTCCAGGGGCTTGCCGGAGGTGGGCTTATCTCTACCGGTCAGGCGATCCTGCTGGAGACCTGGCCGCCCACTGAAGTGGGTATGGCGACAGCCCTTTTCGGCCTCGGCGCCGTAGTCGGCCCGACCGTCGGCCCGACCATCGGTGGCTTTATCACCGATAACCTCTCCTGGCAGTGGATCTTCTATGTCAATATCCCCGTAGGCGCGATCGCCGCCTTCTGCGTGTCCACCTTTGTCCGGGAATCCCCAAAATATGGGCAGGGAAAACGCGTCGACTGGTGGGGGATCCTTTTCCTCGCGATCGGCGTAGGCGCACTGCAGGTCGTACTGGAAAAAGGCGAGGACAAAGACTGGACACAAACCTGGTGGATCACCGCGCTCATCTGGGCGACGATCATTTCCGCCATCTGTTTTGTCTGGCGGGAGGTGAGCATCGACTACCCCGTCGTCAATTTCAAGATCCTCCGGCACCGAAGTTTCTTTATCGGCATCTTTACCTCCTTCGTACTGGGCGTGGCCTTGTATGGAAGCACCTTTATCTTCCCGGTGTTTTGTCAGAACCTCCTGGGTTTCACCGCCGAACAGACGGGTCTGATCCTCTTCCCGGGCGGCCTGGCGACCATCTGTATGATGCCGTTTGTAGGGAATATGCTAAAGAAGGGCTTCCCGGCGCAGATCCTTTCTGCGGGCGGATTCATCCTCTTCTTCATCTTTTGCTGGATGCTCTCCAGTGCGACACTGGAGTCGGGCACCAACAATTTCTTCTGGCCGCTGATCGTCCGCGGGATCGGAATGGCGATCCTGTTCGTACCCCTGACAACGCTGGCTATCGCCGATTTGCGGGGGCCCGAGATCGGCCAGGGCACCGGTTTGAATAATATGATGCGCCAGTTGGGAGGGTCTTTCGGGATCGCCATCATGACCACGATCATCCATGTACGCATGGGAAAGAACCGGAACATCCTGCTGGAAAATATCAACAGTTACAACGGCGCCTACAACCTCCGGAACAACCAGATGATCCAGAATTTTGTCGGGAAAGGGTTCCCCCTCAAAGAGGCACAACAGATGGCGCACCAGGCCATGGAGGGCATCGTGACAAGACAGACTATGCTGACGACCTACGACGGGATCTACCTGATGATCGGGGTATTCACGCTTTTCTGCGTCCCGCTGATCTTCCTGCAGCCGTTCAGTAAAAAACCCGTGGCAATGCCCGTCGACGCGCACTAACATCTTTTAGATAGGAAAAAGAACCAACAGAAAGGCAACCGGATCGACAGCTCAAACCAACAAGTCCATGCAAAAGAAAAGTCCTGAATCTCTTCAGGACTTTTCAATTTTTTGTACGATACTTAACCAACAGTTCTCGGCCATCAATAGGTACAAATTTTAATTCGGCTTGTTCTTAGGATTTGGATCAACGTGGATTTTGGATTTAAGAATAAGTTCTGATCGATTAAGGATTCAAGGGCTTTTCCTTGGATTTGGATTCGTTGTCGGTTTTTGTTAAGGATCTTGGATCTTGGTTTTTTCTCGGAAATTGGATTTTGGTTTTTCTTTGGATTTTTTCATTCATTCATTCTGTTGGCTTCTCTTCGGACATTGGATTGGAATCGCTTATCGATCATACTTAACAAGACAAACATACTACAGAGTGGGTATGGGCGCAAGAGAAGAAGTGCTAGATTTCGTTGTTGTTGAATTTACTGTCCAATTCGTAGAATTACGTGTAGGGATATGGTATTGACCCGTGATTTTTTGGGATACATCATAAATTAGCCTATTTTGTAGTTAGTTACTTGACTTAGATCAAATATTCCATGAAGATTTTCGAGAATAAAACCGCCCTGATCACCGGAGGCACCCGCGGAATAGGAAAGGCCATCGCCCTGCGCCTGGCCCGGGAAGGCGCCAATATCGTCATAGCGAGCAAAACGGCCGAACCCAATCCCAAGCTCGACGGAACCATCTATACGGCTGCAGAGGAGATAGCCGCCGCCGGGGGTGGCCGCGTCCTGCCCATCCAGGGCGATATTCGCTTTGAAGACCAGATCCACGCAATTGTCGACCAGACGGTAGCAACCTTTGGCGGGATCGATATCCTCGTCAACAACGCCAGCGCCATCAATCTTTCCGCCACCGAACAGACGGAGTCCAAGCGCTTCGACCTGATGCACGCTATAAATGTCAGAGGCACATTTTTGATGAGCCAGGCCTGCATCCCTCACCTTAAACAGGCCCACAACCCGCATATTCTCAATCTTTCCCCACCCCTTAACCTGGATAGCCGCTGGTTTGCACCCCATCTCGCCTATACGATGAGCAAATACGGGATGAGTATGATCATCCTCGGCCTCGCCGAAGAACTGCGACAATACCGGATAGCCGCAAACGCGCTCTGGCCAAAGACCACGATAGCCACCGCAGCCGTCAAAAACCTGCTCGGAGGCGACTTCCTGATCCAGCGCAGCCGGACCCCGGAGATCGTCGCAGACGCGGCCTTCTATATCTTGCAGAAACCTTCTTTTGAAACGACAGGCAATTTTTTTATAGATGAAGACGTTCTTCATCAGGAAGGGATAACCGATTTTGGCAAATACGCCATCAATCCCGATCAAAAACTCATGAACGACCTGTTCCTCTAACGCATAGAAGACTCAATTCTTTTTCATTTTAATCCTTGGGTAAAAAAAGCAACCGTCCTCCCGCCTAGCACGGGAGGAGCTTTTTTATGGGGACCCCTGTCTGCCTAGGACCGGCGCGCCGCCAACAACAGGGCCGCGGCAGCAAGACCCGTGTCCTTGATCAGGTTCGTCAGCGGAAACCGCCTCGCATTGTTGTCCGGCGCATTCAGCACCGCCGGAAGATGCACCGTCAATACGATCAGCAGCAGGAAAAGGGTCAGTAGCAACGCGGCCAACCGTACCTGTTTGTCGATAAGAAAGGCTATCGCTGCCAGTAACAGACAGGTCCCGGTCGCATAGACCCAGAAGACACCGCCGGGGAGGAAAGAGGGAACCATTCTTTGCATGCCGGTACCATACACGAAGTGGTTGATACCAAAAAAACCAATAACGAGGGCATAGAAAATCGTCCCGATCTTGGAGAGGGTTGCATTATCCATATGACAATCGTTTTAGCTACTTCTAATATAACAAAAAATTGCCATGTAGCAATGGATAACTTATGCACAGGGATGACCGTTGCCGATAGTTTGGCCGCTTATAGGTTCGAAATTGCGGCTTTAGTATAGTAAATAGCTGCTTTGGGCTCTTCCAGCGTCTGTTCAGGCGTTTTCTCCGGGTGCTTCCGCCGGGTCCCCGATCTTCTCGGGGCGCATTTGCGGGAAGAACAACACATCCTGGATGCTGGGCTGGCCGGTCATGAGCATAACGATCCGGTCGATACCAAATCCGATGCCTGCGGTTGGCGGCATGCCATATTCGAGCGAACGCAGAAAATCATGATCAATGAACATCGCTTCGTCATCACCCCGCGCCATCAACTGAAGCTGCGCCTCGAATCGTTCGCGCTGGTCGATCGGATCATTCAGCTCACTGTACGCGTTGGCAATTTCCTTCCCGTTGACAATTAGCTCAAATCTCTCGACGAGACCGGGCTTGCTGCGATGTTTCTTGGTGAGCGGGCTCATTTCGACGGGATAGTCGATGATAAACGTCGGCTGGATAAAATGCTCTTCGCATTTGGAGCTGAACAGCTCGTCGATCAGCTTCCCCTTCCCCATGCTTGCGTCTACATGGATTTGCAGCCGCTGACACACCTCCCGCAAGGCCGCTTCGTCCATTCCGCTGATGTCGATGCCCGTGTATTCCTTTATTGCGTCATACATGGAGATCCGCCGGTAGGGCGCCTTGAAGTCGATTGTCTTTCCGTCTGCCTCCACGGTGGTGCTGCCGTTGGTGGCGAGCGCGGCCCGCTCGAGCAGTTGCTCGGTCGTCTCCATCATCCACAGATAATCCTTATAGGCGACATAGAACTCCAGTACAGTAAACTCGGGGTTATGCGTCCGATCCATCCCTTCGTTGCGGAAGTTGCGGCTGAATTCATAAACCCAGTCGAATCCCCCGACGATAAGCCGTTTGAGATAGAGCTCATTGGCAATCCGCAGGTAGAACGGCACATCCAGCGCGTTATGATGGGTGATGAACGGCCTTGCCGCCGCACCGCCGGGAATGCTTTGCAACACGGGCGTATCCACCTCAAGGGCGCCGCGCTCGTTCAAAAAGGCGCGAATCGCATTGATCATCTTTGTCCGCCGGACAAAAACTTCCTTCACCTGCGGGTTCACGATCAGGTCGGCATAACGCTGACGATAGCGGAACTCCGGGTCGGTCACCGCGTCGAAGGTCTCGCCTTCCTTTTCCCGGACGACCGGCAGCGGCTTCAGCGACTTCGTCAGTACGGTAAACTCCTTTGCATGGATGGAGATCTCGCCCGTCTTCGTAGTAAAGACATTGCCTCTCACCCCGACGATGTCTCCCAGGTCAAGCAAATGCTTCCAGACCTTATCATAAAGGGTCTTGTCTTCGCCGGGACAGATCTCATCCCGCTTGATATAGATCTGGAGCTTTCCGGTGCTGTCCTGCAGCGAGGCAAAAGAAGCCTTGCCCATGTCGCGACGGCTCATCAGCCGGCCGGCGATGCAGGTGTCAACGAAATCGGCGTTGTTGACGCCGTCCTTATAATTCTCCCTGATAGTTGCTGCGGTCGTGTTAACCGGGTAGAGTGCTGCCGGATAGGCATCGATACCCAACGAGGTCAGTTCCACCAGTTTGTCCCTGCGGATCAACTCCTGTTCCGATAAATTTCCTGTGTTCATACGTAAAAAGTCCCGCGAAGATAATTCATTCGCCGTGAGGCGCCAAGCGGGCCGGAATGACCAGGGTCATTCCCCGAAATTAGCTGATTGGCGCCGAAGGCTTGTTTTCGCGGTCGCCGTAGGCGCCAATCTAGGCGAGCGCCAGCAAGACCTGCCAGGCCTCTTTTACCTTCCCGGCATCCAGCAGCGAGGCCGCATAGGCATGCAGCTCTTTCTCCATCTCGTCCGGACTAACCGCATAATATTGGAAGATCTTCTTCAGCCGGTCGTCGTCATATGCCGGGTCCACTCCGGGCAGCTCGTGGACATTGGCCAGTTGCCCCAGGTGGTTACCGCTGAGGATCTTGCTGTTACGGATGGGGGCGGGGAGGGCGTCCATCCCGATGCCCAGCCGGGTATTCGGTTTCTCCACGACAAAAAGATTCTCCTCCCCGATCCGGCAATACCAATCCCCGCCCAGCCGCGCCACCAGGTGCAGCCGGCGTTGATCGATATGTTTCTTGTCGTCGTCGAGAATAGCCTCGTCGATATGCATCCGCAACGCCTCACAAAAGACCAGATTGCCCGCCCCGGCGCCGTCGCCTAAAACTTTTGTCTCCAGCACCCGGCACTCGATCTTGACCTTGCTTTCCTTCACCATCGGCGGCCGCACCAGGGTAGCCGGTTCCTCGGTAAAACCGGCCTTGACAAACTCGTTGACTTCCTTCGGAAAATCGCAGCTCGAAAGACTCGCCTGATGGACCATCGCAAGATCGACGATATTGATAACGACCTCCGGTATCTCGAGCACGTTATGCCAGGTGTGTTTTGTCGTATTGTCGCGTACCCGGCGGCAGGGAGAAAAAATAAGGATGGGTGGATTGGTCGAGAAGAGATTGAAAAAACTAAAAGGACTGAGATTGACCCGGCCCGCCGAATCGATGGTGCTCGCAAAACAGATCGGCCGCGGAGCGACGGAAGTCTGCAAAAAATGTTGCCGGTCCATCGCACTCAGGGTATCCAGATCGACGATCATGATCCCCGTTTTTTGATCGCAAGAAGCGAGTGGTCGCTGTCTTCGCGGATGATCGTATTGGCGAGGACACCCAACCCGTCCACTTCCAGCTCCACGACATCGCCTTCCTGCAGCCACTGCTCGGAATAGTTCGGATCATTCCCCTTGCCCGTTCCGTTGAGCTCCAGGAAACAGCCGGTTCCTACCGTGCCGCTGCCGATCACATCCCCGGGATAAAGATCGGCTCCATACGAAGCCCGCTCGATCAACTCGGCAAAGGTCCAGTCCATATCGGCCAGGTTGCCGTCACTCACCTGCACTCCGTTGACCCGGCATTGCATCCGCAGATTCCAGCTCTTACCCGTATGACCTTCCTTACATGCCGTTTCGAATTCCTGCAATTCATCAAGGGTCACCAACCAGGGACCGGTTGCCGTTGCAAAGTCCTTACCCTTGGCAGGTCCGAGGTTCAGCAGCATCTCTTCCAGCTGCAGGGTCCGGGCGCTGAGATCATTCATGATCATCAGCCCGGCAATATAGTCATCGGCTTCCGCCGCCGGGATATTCCGGCCAAACCGGGAGACGACGATCGCCACTTCCAACTCGAAGTCCAGCTTTTCAAAATGATCGGGCATACAACGGACCTCACCGGGACCCATGATGCTATGATGGTTGGTAAAATAAAAGACGGGATACTGATCGAATTCGGGGAGCATGGGAACCTTGCGGTTGCGCCTGGCTGCAGCCACATGCTGACGGAAGGCATAGCCATCCCGGCAGGACCCCGGAAGCGGCAAAGGGGCCAGTAGCGTCGCCTCTTCGATGGGCAGGGCCCTGGACCAACCCTGCCTGCCCTCCTCGATCGCCTCAACACCCGCCTGCGCGATCGGATACAGCTCATCCCAATAATTCAGGAACATATTCATCGTATTGGGGATATCGGGATGGATACGTTCGATGTCATAAAGGAGGCCGTTAACAAGGACGCCCAGCTGCTCATGTTCGCCCTTCAGATAGGTTGTAAGCTTCATAGTCGCAAGATAAATGATTATTTTGCACCCTATGCTACGGTTTGTCCTTTATTGCCTGCTTCTCGTAACAGGCTTCAGCGTATCCGCCCAGCCACGGTCGGACAACTTCCTGGTCCGCCTCCTGCGCGAGCAGGCCTCGCCTGCCCTGCTCCGGGTACTCGACAAACCCGACTCCTTCCATTATCAGCTGATCTATACCCGGATCGACCGGGACAAAAACAACCGGCCTCATTTTAAAAATTTCTACTACCGACTGGATGCAAATGACTATTTCAACCCCGCTTCCACGGTAAAGATGCCCCTGGCGTTTCTCGCCCTCGAGAAACTGGACAGCTTGCGCAGCTATGGGATCGATAAGGAAACGCCGATGCTGACGGACAGCGCCTACAGCGGCCAGACCCCTGCGCATACTGATACCAGTTCGGCAGACGGCCTGCCTTCCGTGGCCCAGTATATCCGAAAGATCTTCCTGGTCAGCGACAACGATGCCTACAACCGGCTGTATGAATTCCTGGGTCAGGAATATATCAACCGCCGGCTCGGGGAGCTCGGCTACCCGGATATTCGCATTACCCGCCGCTTCGTTCCCATGAGCGAGGAGGAAAATCGCCATACCAACCCTATCCGGTTCGTCCGCGACGGCCGGACGCTTTATCGGCAGGAGCCGGCCACCAGCCACTTCGAGTTCGACTTCAGCCACCCTTACTTTTATGGCAACGCCTATTACGACCGCCATGACTCCCTGATCCATGCCCCGATGGACTTTACCCGGCATAATAATTTCCCCTTAGCAGATGCCCGGCAGATCCTGCAATCGGTACTCTTCCCCGGCTCGGTCCCGCCCGTCCGCCGCTTTCATCTCAGCCCCGACGACTACCGCTTTCTATACCGGCATATGTGTGAATTGCCAAAAGAGTCGGAACACCCCCGGTATGACACAGCCGAATATTTCGACAGCTACACCAAATTCTTCTGGTTTAAGGCCGGTCACCGCCCCATCCCTCCCTATATCCGCATATTTAACAAACCCGGCTGGTCCTATGGCTTCCTGACCGATATCGCTTATATAGTCGATTTTGAGCACAAAGTGGAATTCATGCTGGCCGGAACGATCTATACCAATAGCGACGGAGTGCTGAATGACGATAAATATGACTACGAAGAAATCGGGTACCCCTTCTTCAAAGAGGTAGGGGAGATCCTTTACCGGTATGAGCTCTCCCGGCCCCGGAAAGTTGCGCCCGATCTCCATGCTTTTCGTATTTTTGTACCCTAGTAGCGGAAACCATGAAATTCGAAAAGATCAATAATAAAGGACAGGCACAGTTATTTAAGAACCAGTATTTGGAAATGCTGACGAAAACACACCCCCTCGTCATTTGGGGGATGTATCTGCCTGTAATCAGCTATTTCCTCTATCATGCAGGGGCCGATCTGGGTTATCCCCTCGTTCGCATCGCTCTTGTCTTCCTTGGCGGGATCTTCTTCTGGACCTTCTTCGAATACCTCATGCACCGGTATGCCTTTCACGCCATCGCCGAAAGCGAGCGTGCCCAGAAGTTTGTCTATACCCTGCACGGCAATCACCATCACTATCCCCGCGATAAAGAACGGCTGTTTATGCCCCCCGTCCCAAGCCTGATCATTTCCTCCACCCTTTTCTTCCTGATGTGGCTGGTTATAGGAACCCATGTCTTCATGTTCTTCCCGGGCTTTATACTTGGCTATCTGCTTTATGGCAGCATGCACTACGCCATCCACGCCTGGAACCCTCCCTTTAAATGGATGAAACCCCTCTGGCGCAATCACCACCTCCATCACTACAAGGACGAGCACAAAGGCTTTGGCGTGAGCAGCACCATCTGGGACCGGGTCTTCGGCACCATGTTCGATCTTAAAAAGGAAAAAGAAGATAAAGAGAAAGTAAAGGAACTGATGTATTGATCACCATCTTTCTTCGCCACCGCCAGGGTCCTGGCGGTTACCCTCGCCGTTCGGGTCCTGCCGGTATCGCCGGCGTGTTTCAATCTTCTGCCACTGCCTTTCCAGGATCAGCCTTGCAATGACCAGGGCGGCATCCTCCCCCGCATTCTCCTGTAATAATCCTCGCAGCCGCGCTTCGTTTACATCGATCCGGTACAGCAGCTGCACCAGCGCCCCGAAATCCTGCCGGATCATCCCGTTGACTCTTTCTGCCAGCAGCGTCTCCAGCTCCGCGAGGGTCGGGACATCCCGAAGCCCCAGCTCATAGCTTTTGTTGAGATCCTGTATCAGGGCGTTGGCTTCCATAAACATCAGAATTTCTCCATTACACCCAATCCAAAAAGGGCAAAATCATATTTCACCGGATCCGCGGGATCAAAAGCCAGCAGTCGCTCCGTGAGCTCCAGGGCCGCAAGCCAGTCCGTGGGCACCCGGGTCAGCAACTCGAAGCGTTTGGCAACCCGGGAAACATGCAGGTCCAGCGGACAGATAAGCTTTTCCGGGCCGATCCGCCGCCAGAGACCAAAATCGACGCCGTTGGAATCGCGCCGGACCATCCATCGCAGAAACATGTTGATCCGTTTGCAACTCGAGTTCTTCTCCGGCGAGGCGATATGCTTGCGTGTGCGGGGTGGAGTCTCGTCTAAAGAAAAAAAGTAATGGTAAAATGCCGATAGCGCCCGCTCTGCCTGCCAGCCCTCCGCCGCCGGCCCCCGCTCCTCCCAGGGCCGCAAAAACGCATCTTCAAGCGAATCATAATGACTGTAATGATGGCGGAAGAAGGCAATAAAGTACAGCAGATCGGTTGCATTAAAGGTCCGATGCCTGAATCCAAGAAGCTTCTTCAGATCGTTATCCGTATGATGCAGGATAAATTGATAAGGCGCCCGGTCCATCAGCTGCATCAGCTCCTCCGACTTACGGATGATCGTCGTGCGATTCCCCCAGGAAAAGATCGCCACAAAAAAACCGGCTATCTCGATATCCTGTTGCAGAGTATATTGGTGTGGAACGCTGATCGGATCGCCCGGAACAAAGGAAGGCCGGTTGTACTCGGCAACCTTCTTGTCCAGGAAAGTCCGCAGATCAACCGATGGCTTCACGCAGATCCGCTTTAAGATCATCAACATCTTCGATCCCGATACTCAGCCGGATCAATGAATCGCTCAACCCGTTTTTTAACCGTTCGTCCCGTGGAATGGATGCATGGGTCATGCTGGCCGGATGGTTGATCAACGACTCCACCCCGCCAAGACTCTCGGCAAGCGCGAGCAGCCGGGTCGAGGACAATACCTTTCTGGCGGCCTCAAGACTATCGTCCTTCAGCGTAAAGCTCATCATCCCGCCAAAACCCCGCATTTGCTTTTTGGCGATGGCATAGCCGGGATGATCCTCAAACCCGCACCAGTAAACCTTTCCCACTTTGGGATGGGCCCTCAGCCAATGCGCAATGGCCTCACCGTTGGAACAATGCCGGTCCATGCGGACATGTAAGGTCTTTAGCCCCCGCAACACAAGGAAGCAATCCTGCGGCCCCGGTACCGCGCCGCAACTCTTCTGAATGAAGAACAATTTTTCCCGCAGCTCGTCGCTGTTCATTGCCAGACAGCCATGGATCACATCGCTATGGCCGCCCAGGTATTTGGTTGCGCTGTGCAGAGCGATATCGGCGCCCAGATCGAGCGGATTCTGCAGATAGGGCGAGGCGAACGTATTGTCAACACAAAGCAGGATCCCCTTTTCCCTGGCAATGGCCCCCAACGCCGCAATATCCATGATATTCATCAGCGGATTGGTCGGAGTCTCCACCCAAAGAAGCCGGGTATTGGCGTTGATGTGCGGGCGAATGGCATTCGCATCCTGCATATTGACAAAATGAAACCGGATACCGGTCTTCTCAAAGATCTTCGTAAACAGCCGGTAAGTCCCCCCATACATATCATTCGCCGCGATGACCTCGTCACCGGGCACAAGCAACCGGAGGACCGCATCGGTAGCCGCTACGCCGCTGCTGAAACAGAGCCCGTGCCGGCCATTTTCTATCTGGGCAATAGCCGACTCCAGCGCCGCGCGGGTAGGGTTTTGCGAACGGGCGTACTCATAGCCTTTATGAACACCCGGAGCGCTTTGTACATAAGTCGAGGTCTGATAAATGGGAGTCATGATGGCGCCCGTCGAAGGATCGGGTTCTACGCCTGCATGTATAAGTTTGGTAGAGAGTTTCATTCACTAAAGATACGAATCGAAAACGACTCATCCAGTTTAACAAAAGCTTAACCCCCTCCGAGCAACATGACTATTGCGGCTTCGAGCATCGTTTCGCCGGTTTAAAAAGAGCTTTTACACCCTTTGGTCAAACCCGTTCATAACCCACCGTTAGCCACTCTGCAGAGGGCTCGCCGGAAGTGTAGAATTGCTTGACTTGACTTCTATTACCCGCTAGCTTTACTCTATCGAAATGAAATCGTTTTTTAAAAATCATTAAAAATAAAACACCATGACACGCCGTTTCTCCCCGAAAAGTTTACTCATCGCTTGCTGTCTCCTTACGCTTTCCATGGGAGCCTTTGCAGCCCCGGATGGAACCATCAGCGATAAATTATTACAGGCCTTCAACAGGACTTTCCCCGATGCTCAGCAGGTAAAATGGGCGGAGACGGAAGACCGGTACATGGTCAACTTCAAACAAGGAGATATCCTTACAAAAGTTGAGTATGATAAGGAAGGCAATTTCGTAAGCTCCCTGCGCTATTACTCAGAGAAGAACCTGCCCGTGAACATCCTTTGCCGCCTCCAGAAGAAATATGCGGACAAAAAGGTGTTTGGCGTCACCGAAGTGACCACCGAGGCCTCCGTCGAATATTACGTCAAACTCGAAGATGCCGAGAATTGGATCACCGTAAAATCCAATGTCGATGGGATTATGCAGGTAGTGGAAAAATATAAGAAGGCCAGTTGATCAACGGCGCCTCTATGCATCAATACAAGCCGCAGTAACCAGATATCGCCAGTCATGGTTTTCAGCCGCGTGGGCCTCCTGCGGCTGAATTTTTTTTTGCAGTACGCCGGGAACCAGGATACCCTTCTTTACCAGGCTTCGTCTCGCCTCATGAATATACTCCTGTAAGGTGGCATCCTGCATCCAGACGCGCTGAGGCGGCTCAAATCCGGTCTTATCCCGCCGGTATACGATCTCATCTGGAAGAAGTCCCTCCATGCTTTGACGCAACAGCCACTTTGTCCAACCCTCCCGGATCTTAAAATGAGAAGGAAGTGAGAAAACGAATTCAACCAGGCTATGATCGAGAAAGGGAAGCCTTATTTCAATCCCATGGGCCATGGAATTGCGATCGGCGTATCTCAGAAGTTCTTCCATGCCGTTCATAAACGTGTTGTAGTAAAGGATGCCGCTAAGCTTATCAATATGCGGGATATCATAATACGACACGCCGTACTCCTGGATAAAATCCCGTGAGAGATCGCTGCTCCGTCGCTGCTGTGCCGACCGCTTCTTCTTGAGGAAAATGCCGGCATATACCGGCAAATGGGCCGCCAGGCGGTTCTTCCATGACCATCGGTCGCTGACTCCCGACTCCCGTGCCGCCTCCAGTTCGAAGGCAAAGGCCTTTTTATCGCTGCGGTACAATTCCTGCCAGTACCAGCTATAGTATTTGTGATATCCAGCCAGCACCTCATCGGCGCCCTGTCCATCCAACAGGACTTTTACGGAATGCCGGGCCGCCAGGCCGTATACGTTGAACTGGGCATAGATGCTGGAAGAAAGAAAGGGCTCCTCCTGGTGATAGACAAGCCGCTCGAAATCCCGGATCAGATCGGTCGCCGAGGGGGTCGACGAATAATTGGTCAGGGAGAGCCGTTGGGTAAGCAGCTGAATAAATCCTGACTCATCCTTTTCAAAGCCCGGGAACAGCGCCGAGAAAGTGGACAGGTCGGCAGGGCGGTCGGGTTGTTGGAGAACACTGGCGACAACCGCGGAACTGTCCAGGCCCCCGCTTAGACTCGTACCTATCCGGACATCGCTGCGAAGCCGCCGATAAACGGATTCATGGAACAGCTGGCTAAACCGCTCGATGGCCGCCTCTTCCTTTATGGATTGAGTTTGTCCCACCTCGATATCCCAGTAGGCGGAGATCTCGAGACTCCCGGAAGCCGGATGGTAGACGAGAAAGGAGCGGGCCGGCAGCCGCGAGATATTCTGAAAAAAGGTCTCCGCGCCATTGCCTGGATTTTGGGTGTACCCGATCGTCAGAAAATTGAAGATCATCCGGGGATTGTTCTCCTTTTTTATCCCGGCGGCCCAGAGGGCCTTGATCTCGCTGGCAAAGAGGAATTCCTGCTCATCCTGATAAAAGAAAAGCGGCTTCTCGCCAAAGCGGTCCCGGGCGATAAACAACCGTTGCAGGCGTTCATCCCAAATGGCAAAGGCAAACATCCCGTCGAATTGCCGGAGACAGTCCTCCCCAAAATGATCGAAGGCCGCGACAATGACCTCGGTATCGGTGCGGGAGGAAAAAGAATAACCCCTTGATTGCAGCAGGCGACGCAATTCGAGGTAGTTGTAGATCTCGCCGTTGTGGATGATCGTATAGCGTTCGAGATAGTGCATCGGCTGGGCGCCGGCAGCACTCAGATCGATGATCGACAGCCGGCGATGGGCCAGGCCCGCCAGACCGCCGGGACTCGTCCAGCAGCCTTCGCCATCCGGGCCGCGATGCGCGATAGCGGCCGACATATTCTTCAGCCGTTGTGGAGTGACCTTTGCCGCATCGGCTGAAAGAATGCCTGCAATACCGCACATAAATATCTACCAGTTTATTGGAAGCTTTACGAGAACGTCGTCCCAGCTGATGATCAATTCGGCGCCCTTTCCTGCTTTTTGAAAGGCCATGGAAAAGGCTTCCGCAACATCAGGCCGTTTTTCTACCGGGACGGTTGTTCGTAGAACATCTTTGGAAGAATCATACCGGAAAGCACCCCAGGTGTCCGTCTCTTTATTCAGGATCAGCACCCACGTGTCTAAATTCACAAGCGCGTACAGCGTGTACCGCCCCTTTTTGATCACTTTGTTGTCGATTTTTACATCCCTGAAAAACTCGATCTCCGTCGCCTCATTGGCGCCAAGCCGCCACACCTGCCCGTAACCGATCAGGTCGCCAAACAACTTTCTTCCCCGTTTCTGCGGCCGGCTATAGACAACCCGGGCTACAGGGGGTTCCGACACCTTGTCCTGTATCTTCAAAACCGGGTAATCGACAGGATAGTAGCTCATATCCAGCGGCGAACTGTCCAGGTTGGAAGAGGAGGCCGGCGGTTGCGCCTTTGCCAGGGTCAGGCCCAGGATCATACTCACGAAAAGAACAAACTTCTTCATAGACCAAAATTATCACATTTGAAGCTGTCCCAACGTGCGCAATGCAAAATCTTTCAGCTCCGGGAAGAATTCAAGATAACAGGCTTCCAGATCGGCGTAATGAGCCTCAAAAAGCCGTTTTGCAGCCTCCGCCCCGGGCATATATTTCGCCCTTCTGGCCAGGCCCTCAAAGCTGGAAAAAATAAGCTCCTTATGACCATAATGCGCCAGCCAGTCCTCGCGCCGCATATAGTGAAACATCCGGGCAAACCGTTCGGGCAGAAGGGCCTCATACTCGCCCACCTGCTCATACGTTTTACGGGCAAAAGTTTTCAGCGAACTACCTACTTCCCCTGGTGGGAAAATAACGGGATCGTTTGCCAAAAAATGGTCATATATAATGTCTGTCAACGGACCGCTATACAATCCGTAATCTTCCCTAAAATAAGATTTCGCCTTGCGGGTAACCGGATGTGCGTCGGTAAAGCCGTCGATAGCCCGGTGTAACATGATGCCTTGCCGGATTTTCGGCGGATAACTGTCTTTCTGTTTTCCCTTTACAAAATCACTGATCAGGTTGCCGACCGCTATTTCAGGTAGATCGAAAGAGAGATATGCGTGTGCGAGATAATTCATCCTTACAATTTAACACCTTCAAAGACTATTTTAAAGTTTTATTAAGAAATCGGCGCAAGTACAGGCTGACAGCGTGTTTCAGCAATAATGCAAAATCAGCGGTTCTTGCCGTGGAACCTGTTTGTTTACCATTCGATAACATCAGTCGCCATTTGTCCATATTGGCTTGCACGCCGATGTAACCTATGATAGCTTTGCGTCGTCAAATAGATCGGAGTTCTTTTTATAACGACGACGCAGTGCTGAAAAAAAAGTTTTAAACAGCTGCAACATGCTTCAAAAACCTGCGTCTTATATATAGAACAAAAAAGAAAAGACTTTTAAAAACTTACAAAAATACAGTTATGAAACAGTTCATTTTATCCATCGCTACCATGCTTATGATGGGTGTCAGTGTCAGCGCCTTCGCTGGGAAAAATGACGACGGTGTCGTCAATCAATTAGCCGTAAAATCCTTCAAAAAAGATTTCACCGGCGCAAGCAATATCATCTGGGAGCAAAGGGACAGCTACACGAAGGCTACCTTCTCCCTCCACGGGCAGGTTCTTTTTGCCTACTACAATAATAACGGTGACCTTCAGGCCGTGGTAAGGAATATCACTTCTGATCAGCTGCCGATCAACCTGCTCTCTTCGCTGAAGAAGGCGTATGACGGCTACTGGATCTCCGATCTTTTCGAGATCGTGTCCGACGATCAGACAAGCTACTATGTAACTCTCGAGAACAGCGATAAAAAGATTGTTTTGAAATCACAGGGCACGGAATTCTGGAACGAATACAAGAAAGAAAAAAAGGATCGGTCACTATAAATTTTTCGAGGTTAGTTTTTAGTTGGCAAGAAGCCGCCCATACGGGCGGCTTCTTTGTTTGCATCCTGCTTTTGCAGGAAAATGTCTATTTTCGCGGCTCAAATATGAACCATTTTCAAACGAATTTATCATGAATAAAGGTCCTATCTCGCAATTCATTGAGCATCACTACAGGCACTTCAACGCCGCCGCATTGGTAGACGCCGCCAAAGGGTATGAAACTCATTTGCTTGAAGGTGGCAGGATGATGGTCACGCTCGCCGGTGCGATGAGCACAGCCGAATTAGGCATCTCCCTGGCCGAAATGATCCGCCAGGATAAGATTGCGATCATCAGCTGTACCGGCGCCAACCTGGAAGAAGATGTCATGAATCTTGTGGCCCACAGTCACTACAAACGAGTGCCCAACTACCGGGACCTTACCCCCCAGGATGAATGGGATCTGCTGGAGAAGCACTACAACCGCGTCACCGATACCTGTATCCCCGAAGAAGAAGCCTTCCGCCGGCTGCAAAAGCACCTCGTAAAGGTGTGGAAAGACGCGGAAGCAAAGGGCGAACGGTATTTTCCCCACGAGTTTCTCTACAAGGTCGTTCTCAGCGGCGACCTGGAGCAATACTATGAGATCGATCCAAAGAACAGCTGGATCGTTGCCGCGGCAAAAAAGAACATCCCCATCGTCGTTCCGGGTTGGGAAGACAGCACGACAGGTAACATTTTTGCGAGTTATGTCATAAAGAACGAGCTAAAGGCAAGCACGGTCAAAAACGGTATCGAGTATATGGCCTGGTTAGCAGGATGGTACCGGGAGAACAGCGGCGGCAAAGGCGTTGGCTTCTTCCAGATCGGTGGCGGCATCGCCGGTGATTTCCCGATCTGCGTTGTGCCGATGATGTATCAGGACCTGGAATGGCATGACGTTCCGTTCTGGACCTATTTCTGCCAGATCTCCGATTCCACCACCTCCTTTGGCTCCTACTCCGGCGCCGTTCCAAATGAGAAGATCACCTGGGGAAAGCTGGATATCCATACCCCGAAATTTATTGTTGAAAGCGATGCCACCATCGTCGCCCCGCTCATCTTCGCCTGGGTGCTTGGCTGGTAATCACAATGCATGTCACTATGAACGCGAATTCCGAAGAATTGTACCTGGAAGCCGAGGCCGACATAAAGAACAACAATTACGCCGAGGCATTTAAGAAATACGAAAGCATCCTCTATGAGGAGCCCGACAGTGCGCCGGCGCATAACTCGATGGGCTGGCTGTACAAGACCCAGTTCGATGACTATGCAAAGGCGGAGAATCACTTCCTCACCGCCATCAAATGTGATCCGTTATATCCCCATTCTTATTTCCATATCTCGGCGCTGCTGATGGATATGGAACGGTTCGATGAATTGAGGCAGCATCTTGACCGGTGTCTGCGGATCCGCACCATCGATAAATCCTGGGTCTACGGCCGGTATGCCCTCGCCGAAGAGTTGCAGAAAAGCTACGGGCAGGCCGTTTTCTATTTCGAGAAGGCCATCCTCGCCAGTCAAAACGACGAAAAGATCAAGGATTACCGGCAGGATATCGAACGCTGCCAGATGAAGACGGAGATCTTTCAGAAACATACTAATACTAATTCATAAAGGGATTTTTTAGGTCCCTTTATGATCCCTCTTAGCTCCATTCCTCATTCTCCTTGGCTTCCATGCGCTTGAAGACGCGGACAGATACGCGGATACTGAGTTCATACAGGAGGATAAGCGGCAATGCCACGATCGTCTGGCTCATCCAGTCCGGGGACGGCGTGATGATCGCCGCTATAAAAAGGATCGCCACATAGGCATACTTGCGATAGGTGCGCAGGAATTTCGGCGTGATCAGCCCGATGGTCGTAAGGACATAGCTCACGAGGGGCAGCTGAAAGGCGATACCGGCCCCAAGGATGATATCCACCAGGTTCTCTACGTAGTCATCCAGGGTGGGGATGGTCTTGATCGCGCCGGAAGTGCCGATCTGATAGTTGAACAGGAAGCTAAAGGTGAAGGGCGCCAGCAGGAAATAGCCGAATGCCACCCCCAGCATGAAGAAGAAGCTCACCCAGAAAATGGCCCCGCGGCTGCTTTTCAACTCTTTAGTGGAGAGTGCCGGCTTAATGAACCGCCAAAGCTCCCAGAAAACGTACGGGAAAGCCACTACAAACCCGCCCACGATGGCGATA
>NZ_DASYCH010000113.1:0-42501 GCF_036500295.1 Puia sp.
AGAGCGTGGCGACGAGGTAGAAGCCGGTAAAGACGACGAAGAAGGCGGGAAGGAGGGGATAGCCTTTTACGCGCCAGGGCCGCGGGGTGTCGGGCATGCGACGGCGAAGCAGGAAGAGGCCGAAGGCGGTGAGGCCATAGAAGATCCAGCTGAGGAAGACGAACATATCGGCGAGGATATCGAAGCTGCCGCTGAAGACGAAGAGGATGCTGATGACGCCCATAAATATGACGGCATTGCCCGGGGTGCCGAAGCGGGGATGGACCTTGCCGGTCCAGGCGAAGAAGCCGCCTTCCTGCGCGGTCTTGAAGACGATGCGGGAGGGCGCCAGGAGATTGGCCTGTGCACAGCCGAAGGCGGTGAGGACGATGAGCGCGGAGACGAGGCCGGCGGCGGCATGACCGAAGACATTCTCCATGGCATCGGCGGCGACCAGCGGCGAATGGGCCATCTTCTCCACGGGCAACACATAGGTATAAGCGACGGTGGTCAGCAAATAAATGGTGATGCAGGCCCCTACCCCGATGAGCAGGCTGCGGCTGATGTTTCGTTGCGGGTTCTCGAGTTCGCCGGCCACCATATTTATATTATACCAGCCATCGTATGAAGAGAAGGCGCCGGAGGTGGCGGCCATAAAAGCAACCAGCAGGAGCCAGCCGCCGGGATGATAACCGGGACTGTTGGTGACGAAGTTGGCGACGTGGCCCTTGCCGCTGAAGAGCAGGCCACCGATGAGCAGGACGAGGGCGAAGGTTTTTACGGCGGTGGCGAGGACTTGTAATCCATTGCCTCCGCGTGTACTGCAATAATTGACTACGATGAGCACGCCGAGCATGCCGGCGGCGACGGCCTTTACCCCGATGTCCTGTAGGGGATAGATATCGGCGACGAAGGGGATATGCAGCCGGACCGAAGTTTCGACGGCGGAGTCGAAGCGCGGCAGATGGACGAAGAAACCGAGGTATTGGGCGGCCACGAAGGCCATGGAGGCGATGGCGGTGGTGTTGATGACGATATTGCTGGCCCAGCCGAAGAGGAAGGCGACGAGATCGCCGTAGGTCTTCTGCAAATAGACATACGGGCCGCCGGTATCGGGGAACATGGTGCCGAGTTCGGCATAGATCATCGCGCCGATGATCGAAATAAATCCGGCGACGATCCAGACGAGGAAGAGCATATAGGGTGACCCCAGGCGTTCGGCCATGGAGGCGGGCCGCATGAAGATGCCGGCGCCGATGATGCTGCCGATGACCAAGGAGATGGCGGAACCGAGGCCGAGGGATTTTTTTAGCGTGGTGGACATCATGAGGGGTTTAGTGGGCGGGGGGTGAGTCGAGAAAGCGGGCGATGAGTCGATGGAAATGATGCGTCCCCTGTTCGCGGGTGACGGAATATCGGCCATGCGTATAAAATCTGGAGCGGACCCCTTTCTGAACGGCTTCGACGACCTCTTCGTCCTCGAGTTCGACGGTGTCGAGGCCGGAGCCGGCGCCTTTGTCGTACCGGGTTTCGTCGCAGATATACGTAAGAAAAGAGATGATCGTCTCGCTCTGCGTTTGCGGTTTTACGATGTTGACGCTGAGGCCCCAGGGATAGAAGTTGAACATGAGGTTGGGGAAGACGAAGAAATAGTAGGCGGCGACCTTTTTGCCATAGTCGGGGGAGGTCGGCGGCAGGTCGAAGACGTCTTCGCCGTCCTTTGCGATGCCGAGTTGGAGGTTGGAGTGGGCGAAGAGCTCCGTGGTATAGTTGCCGAAGTCGATGACGGTGTTGAGACCGGCATGAACGAAGGGAATATGAAATCCCTCCAGATAGTTCTCGCAGTAGAGGGCCCAGTTGGCGCGGACGGTGAAGTCGCGGGAGAGTTCGGGCCGGAAGACATATTTTTCGAAGGGCAGCCAGGGGAGACGTTTTTGGATATCGCCCCAGAAAGCTTCGAAGGGCAGCGTGGGGTTTAGCGCCGTGAAGAGCCAGGGTCCCCAGGTCTTGAGGGGAAGCTGTTTGAGATTGTCGGATCCCGTGGGGAAGTCTTCCACTTCCCTGAACTCGGGCATGCTGCGGAAGGAACCGTCGAGGTTGAAAAGCCGGCCATGATAGCGGCAGCGGAGATGGGTGAGGCGGCAGGGTTCGTTTACGACGAGGTTGCCGCGGTGGGTACAGACATTGGATAAGAGTCCAGGCGTGCCTTCATCGTTGACGAGGACCAGGGGTTCGTCGAGGTAGTTTTCGAGGAGGCAGAAGGGATGGGTGTCGCCCGGGGCGGGGACGAGTTGGGTATGGCCGATGAACTGCCAGGAGGCCGCGAAGCATTTTTCCTTTATTTCCCGGAACAGTTGCGGATCGGTATAAAGACCCGTGTCGGGGGTTTTTGCTTTTGCGATGTCGGCGTCGATGGTGAACCTGGGCATAACCGAATATAAGTTAAGTTATTGTAATTTTGCGGGCATGTCAGAAGACTTACAGATCGCGAGGGGGTCGAAAGAAGAGCAGTACGGCTCGCTGTTACCCCAGATAATCGCCCTGATGGAGGGCGAGCCCGATGGAACGGCCAACCTGGCCAATGTTGCGGCTGCCCTGAAGGAGCAGTTTGGCTGGCTTTGGGTGGGGTTCTACCTTGTCCGGGAGGGGGAACTGGTCGTCGGGCCTTTTCAGGGGCCGGTGGCGTGTACGCGGATCCGCCGGGGCCGGGGAGTCTGCGGTACGGCGTGGGCGGAGGCGAGGACGTTGATCGTGGAGGATGTGGAGTTGTTTCCTGGGCACATCGCGTGCAGCAGCCTTTCGCGGAGCGAGATCGTGGTGCCGATTTTTTTGGGCGGCGAGGTGGTAGGGGTGCTGGATGCGGACAGTGCGGAAATAAGTGCTTTTGATGAGGAGGATGCCCGGTGGTTGGAGGAGGTGGTGAAAGCGATACCGGGAGTAAACAATAATAATTAAGCTGGCTCGTTACTGACAATACTATTTTAATCTCTAATATGAAAAGACATTTGCTTTGTTTGGGTTTTGTGGGTTTTATTCTTACTGCGACGGCGGCACCGCTGAATGATGATCATGTGCCCCCGGCTTCGGTGATCCTGGGAAGGAAACAGGTGCCGATCTTATGTTATCATCAGATTCGCGATTGGAAAGCGACCGATTCCAAAGTTTCGAAAGATTATATCATGCCGCCGGCCGATCTGCGGGCGGAGTTGAAGATGCTGCATGACAGCGGGTATCATACCATACTCCCGGATCAATTATATGCTTACCTGACGAAGGGTGCTGCGCTGCCGAGCAAGCCGATCATGCTGACCTTTGACGATACGGATGAAGATCAGTATACGGTGGCCTGGCCGGAGATGAAGAAATATGGGTTCAAGGGAGTGTTCTTTATCATGACGGTGAGTCTGAACCGCCAGCCGCATTATATGACGGAGGCGCAGGTAAAGGAGTTGCATGCGGCGGGGAATGTGATCGGCAGTCATACCTGGGATCATCACAGTGTAAAGAAGTACCAGGGTAAGGACTGGGAGGTGCAGATCGACAAGCCGACGAAGAAACTGGAAGCCGTTACCGGCGGGCCGATAAGATATTTTGCCTATCCTTTTGGGCTATGGAATCGCCAGGCGTTGCCGGAGATCCGCAAGCGGGATTTTCTGATGGCGTTTCAGCTGGCGGACAAGATGGATCCTACGGATCCGTTGATGACGATTCGCCGGATCATTGTTGGAGGCGGGTGGAGTCTGAAGACGTTTAGCGCGGCGATCAACCGCGATTTTCATTAGAGCGCGCGTTAGCGGATCGGAGCGACAGTCCGGAGGCCGACCAGCGATAGCGGGGGAGGCCGAGGACTACAGCGTAGAGCGCGACCCGAAGGGGAACGCCCCTATTTTGCCTTTGGATATATTGCGATGTGATGCGTCCTGACCAGATCGTGGACGGGGGAGGCGCCGGCGGTTAGCTGCAACAGTATTTTGTTGGAGGGCAGGGCGGGCATGTGGCAGTCGATGCAGTTGGCGGCGAGGCGGGTGCTGTCCTGGCCGGGGTGCGGGGGCAGCGGGTTGTGGCAGGAGATGCAGCGCTGCGAGAACACGGCCATTTTGCCGGCTTCGTCGACGTGGACGTTGTGACAGGAAGAGCAGTCTAAATTTCCCGATCTTATAAAGCATTTGCTCGAGGTGAGCAGACCGTATTGGTTGCCGTGGACGTCGAGTTCGGCGTTCGCGGCGGCCGCGCTGTCGTACACGGCTGTGGAGAACTTATCGAGGGTATCGCCGACGCGGAAGGTAAACGACGGGGTGAACTGCTTGCGAAACCCGGAATGACAGAGGGCGCAGGCGTCGAGGCGTTGCTGGCGGCTGAGGTGCCTTGCGTCGACGATATATCTTCCCTGGAGGCTGTCGGCGGGATGGGCGGTGTGCCAGGCGATGTGTTGCGTGGCGTCGCTGTGGCAGCGCTGGCAGTCGATGCCGAGGATGAGGCTGTTTTTGTCATAGGTGACGGAGCCGTGATCGTCGGTAAAGAGTTCGGC
This sequence comes from Puia sp., assembly GCF_036500295.1. Lineage (NCBI taxonomy): Bacteria > Pseudomonadati > Bacteroidota > Chitinophagia > Chitinophagales > Chitinophagaceae > Puia > Puia sp. The sequence continues at coordinate 4,508 of NZ_DASYCH010000113.1, forward strand.
AGCAGTGGCATGGCATTCCATGCATTGCCCCGGGACCTGTTTGCTATAATACGCGAGGTTGGTGGGATAGCCGGGACTGTTACACCAGGCGTCGGCGGGGGTATAGTAAGAGATCGGCAGTTGGAAGAGCCGGTTGTTATCCCAATACAGATAGGTCTGGCCTTTGCGGGCGGAGCCGATGACGATGTCGAAGGCTTCGGCTTCGAAGAGGTTGCCGTTGAAGTAGGAGGATTGGAGCCAGATGCCGTTCTTTTTTTCCATGACGACTTCGAGTTTGTCGTTATAGACGAAGCGGTTGCGGCCGTTGCGGAAGCTGCCTTTTATGGTTGCGGCGCTGGCCGCCGAGGAGCTGAGCCAGTGGGCGGTGTGGAGGTGGGATTGGACGATTTGTTTGTGGCAGGAGAGGCAGGCGGCGTGGTCGGGGGTTTGGGGAGTTTGGGCGAGTTCTGCGGGGGTGAGCCAAAAGGTGTTTGCGCCCCAGATCAGCAGGGCGAGGGAAAGGAGGATACCGTTGCGGCGGGCGTGGCGGCGCAGATGGCGTAGCATAGTTTTGTATACACATGAACGAAAAGGGGGGGCCTGCGGTTGTCGGAAGCCGACCTATTTTTTCTGGAGGAAGTCGCGGAACCAGTAGCCGGAGCTTTTTATCGTTCGCAGCTGGGTAGCGAAATCGACGTGGATGAGGCCGAAACGGGCGTCGTAGCCGGCGGCCCACTCGAAGTTGTCCATGAGGGTCCAGGCGAAGAACCCCTTTATATTCACCCCTTCCTTTTTTGCGCGGAGCAGGGCGAGCAGATAGCCCTGATAGTATTCGATGCGGGCCTGGTCGTCGACGGCGCCATTGACGACGGCATCCTTGAACGCCGCGCCGCTTTCGGAGACGATGATCTCCTTCACGCCGCCATAGAGCCAGAATCTTTTGAGGATGCGGTAGAAGCTGTCGGGGTTGATCTCCCAGCCCATCGCGGTGTGGGGCACCTTGCGGGTGGAGGCCTTCACTTCGGAGGCCTGGACGATCGGGATGAGGGGGTTGTACCGCACGACGATGGGGAAATAGTTTTGGATGCCGATCCAGTCGAAGTTGAATGTCATGCGTTCGGTATATTTCCAGCTGCGGTTGTGGAGTTCGAGCTTTTCGAGGAATTTAAAATCTTCGCGAGGGTAGCCGCGGCCGAGCACCGGTTCGATGAACAGGCGGTTGATAAGAATGTCCAGGCGGCGGGCGGCCTGGATATCTTCGGGATTGTTGGTATAGGGGACGATTTCGGAGCAGGAGAAGGTGGTGCCGATATGGGCGCCGGGGACGAGTTGCCGGAGGATGCGCCCGCCTTCGGCCTGGGCCAGGGCGGCATGATGGATGGCCGGAAGGAAGTTAGACAGCCCTACCCTGCCGGGGGCATGGCGGCCGAGCATGTAGCCGAGGCTCGTGAATCCGAAGGGTTCGTTGAGAACTATCCAGTCTTTCACCTTGTCGCCATATTCTTCGGCGCAGAGGGTGACGAAGCGGGTGAACCATTTGCCCATAAAATGACTGGTCCAGCCGCCCTCTTTTTCGAGGGCGGTGGGCATGTCCCAGTGATAGAGGGTGACATAGGGAGTTAGCCCGAGTTTGAGACATTCGTCGATGACGCGATGGTAGAAAGCGACGCCTTCTTTGTTGACGCGGCCCATGCCTTCGGGAAGGAGGCGGGCCCAGGAGAGGGAGAACCGGAAAACGGAGAAGCCGAGGGCTTTTGCCAAAAGGATATCGTCCTTATAGCGGTGGTAGAAGTCGCAGGCGACGGTTGGTTTGCCACCGCCTTTGATCTTGCCCTGGCGGCGGGAGAACGTGTCCCAGATGGAGGGTCCTTTGCCGTAAGTGTTCCAGGCCCCTTCATTCTGTGCAGCGGCCATTGCCACGCCCCATTGAAAATCATCGCCGAATTCCCTCGCTGACAGCTTATACAGGTGGTTGACCAATCGTTGGAAGATTTGCGGTGTGCAATATTCGGATGAAAGGATGTTAACCCAATATTACTATTGGGTTATCTTTTGGGGAGGCGGACGCGGACGCGGGCTAACGTTAGGGCGGCGTTACAGGCGGGGTGAGGGCACACGGTTATCAGGATTTTTTTGCGGCGTTGTAGGCGGTGACGAGCTGGGTGAAGTCGTCGGCCGACTTCCCTTTCAGGTGATGGTCGTGGATATACTGGGTGAGCAGGGCCTTCTGATCCTGGAGCTGGTCCTGCAGGTCCTGCCAGTTTTTCACGGGGATGAGGGCGCCATGCTTATGGAGATACCAGGCGTCGATGGAGAGGATATCTTCGTCGGTGGTGGCGGTGCCATATGCGGGCGTTTCGTGGATCTTTTTCTTTATCTGGCGGCAGAGGCTGGTCTCGTCGTTGACAAGGATCTGGAACCAGACTTTTTCGAGCGATCTGTCGGCCGGCGTCAGTTCCCAACCCCACACAAAATAATATTTATCGCCGGTTGTGCTATCGGCGAGGACGATGCGCCGGATGGGTGAGCTGGAGACCATCTCTTTGCCATCGGCGCCGAGGAAGTTGATCTCGTTGTCGAGGAGGTTGATGCGAACGGCATTACACCGGTACCGGCCGCCACCGTCGTCGAACAACACGCCTTTCATAAATTGTTCCTTAAAGAAGGGGGTGCCGGCAGTGACCCGGACATATTTTATCCCGGTGTACATCTGGCCGAGAACGGCGGAGGTAGTGTTGTAGTCTGTTGCGCCGGAACCGTCGGCGGTGGTGACATCGATGATCTTTTGGGCCTGGCCCTGGATCAGAAAAAGGGTGAGGGCGGCTGTTGACAGGATTCGGTACATGTTTTGGTGGTTGTGTGCCCCAATCGGTGGCTTTGGCGATGAATGTACGAATTACGGGAGAATTTTACAAGAAGGATTCCGGGGGAGCGGATGCATCGATCCAACGTACCGAGAGGTCGCGGCGGAACCAGGTGAGCTGGCGTTTGGCGTACTGGCGGGTATTGGTCTTTATCGCGTTGACGGCTTCGGCGAGGGTCGTTTTGCCGTCGAGGTGATCGAAGAGCTCTTTGTAGCCGACGGTCTGCAGCGCATTGTGGTGGCGCCAGGGAAGGAGGCTTTTTACCTCTTCGAGGAGGCCGGCCTGCATCATCGCGTCGACGCGGTCATGGATACGCTGGTGGAGCTGCTCTTTAGGGAGCTGGAGGCCGATGGTTTTGATGTCGAAGGGGCGGCCGCGGGGTTCGCGGGTACGGAAAGAGAGGATCGATTGGCCGGTGGACAGCCTGACCTCGAGTGCGCGCATGACGCGTTGGGGGTTCTGGATCTCCCCGGCAGCATAGTATTCGGGGTCATATTTCTTTATCTCTTCCTGCAGCCAGGCGAGGCCCTGCTCTTCGTAGTCGAGGCGGATCCGGCTACGGATGGACTGATCCACGGGCGGGATGCTGTCGAGGCCGTCGGTGAAAGCGCGGATATAGAGCCCGGTGCCGCCGACCATCACGGCGACGGGGGAAGTTCGAAAAATGTCTTCGGCCCAGCCGAGGGCCAGCTGTTCGAAGCCCGCGGCGTTGACCTCGGATTCGATACTGTGGGAGTCGATGAAATAGTGATGAACGGCGGCCAGTTCGGCGGGGGACGGCTTTGCGACGCCGATATTGAGTTCCCGGTAGCACTGGCGGGAGTCGGCGGAGATGATGCGGGTTTTGAAATGCCGGGCCAGGCGCAGGGCGGCGGCCGTTTTGCCGACGGCGGTCGGTCCCACGAGGATGATGACGGTTGGTGTGGACAGGGCCATAAGGTCCTTTTACGGTGGTTCGCCTTGTTTAGAGTTGTTCCTCGCCGGCGGCGCCTTCTTCTTCGCCTTCTTCGCCTTCTTCGCTCTCGCTTTGCTCTTCGGTTTCGGCTTCACCGGAGGCGCCGATGGTTCCGAAGCCTTCGGTACCCTTGGTCAGGTCGTACTTCTCTTCGACTTCGGTGAGTTTGTCGCCGACGAGGCCTTTTGTCCCATATTGGGACGGGGCGATGCCTTCGGATTTGATGACGGAGGGATAGTCCATCTTCGGGTCGGCTTCCTTGGTGACGTTGATGAGTTCGACGAGGAAACCCCAATTCTTGACGAAATCGTAGACGTAGATGAATTTCTGATTCGGGTCGCGGATCTCCGAACCGATGGTAGTGGCTTCCATGAGGAGGGGGTCCACCTTATATTGCCTGTCATATTTCTCCAGCGAGATCTCACGGCCCCGCTGCCAGTGGTCGTTACTGCGGAAAAAAGTGGCCTGGTGCTTGCTGTCGAACTCGTATGCTTTGAGAATGACCTGGTGCAGCACCAAAAAGGATTGCGTGTGCCGTACCACCACATCCCGGTAAATGCTATCGTCTTCTTCGAAATATACCCTGAATTTCAATATCGCCATGGCTACAATGCAATTTTGAGTTCACAAGATACAGAAATTGTCCAAAAATGGAATTTGTATGAGGGCGGGGAGCTGCGGCGGCATCATTTGACGGGGATCAAATGCAATCCTGCTGCTTTTTCCATCATAAAAGCATAGGCGGCGTCATAGTTGTTATCGATGATCCCGTCGAGGATGGCTTCGCGGATGGCGTTTTTGAGGATGCCGACGGTGCGGCCGGGGGGGAGGCCGAATTTTTCCATGATCATCTCGCCGGTGACGGGGGGTTGCCAGTTGCGGATCTGGTCCTTCTCTTCGACGGCTTTGAGACGCTGGCGGACCAGTTCGAAGTTCTCCAGGAAGCGTTTGACCTTTTGTTTGTTCTTACTGGTGATATCGGCCTCGCAGAGGGTCATCAGGGCGTCGATATCGTCGCCGGCGTCGAAAAGGAGGCGGCGGATGGCCGAGTCCGTGATATTCTCCCTGGTGAGGCTGATGGGACGCAGGTGGTATTCGACGAGTTTGCGGACGAAACGCATCTTGTCGTTTAGCGGCAGTTTGAGTTTGGTGAAGATCTTAGGGACCATGCGGCCGCCCACGACTTCGTGGCCGTGGAAGGTCCAGCCGTGGCCGTTCTCGAATTTTTTGGTGGCGGGTTTGCCGATATCGTGGAGGATGGCGGCCCAGCGGAGCCAGAGGTCGGCTGTATTGCGGCTGATGTTGTCGAGGACCTGGAGGGTATGATAGAAGTTGTCCTTGTGGCCCATGCCGTCGATGTATTCCGCGCCTTCCAGGTCAACCATCTGGGGGAAGATGATCTTGAGGAGCCCGGTTTTATAGAGCAGATCGAACCCGATGGAGGGTTTGGGGCTGAGGATGATCTTGTTTATCTCGTCCGTTATCCGTTCTTGCGAAACTATGGCGATGCGTGGGGCGTCCTCGGCAATGGCTTTCAGAGTGGGCTCGGCGATGGTGAAGCCGAGCTGGGAGGCGAAGCGGATGGCGCGGAGCATGCGCAGGGGGTCGTCGCTGAAGGTGCGCAGTGGGTCGAGGGGGGTGCGGATGATCTTTGCTTCGAGGTCACTGAGGCCGTTGAAGGGGTCGATGAGTTTGCCATAGTCGCCGGCGTTGAGGCTGATGGCCATGGCGTTGATGGTGAAGTCGCGGCGGAGCTGGTCGTCGGCGAGGGTGCCGGGTTCGACCTCGGGGTTGCGGGATTCGGCGCGGTAGCTTTCTTTGCGGGCGCCGACGAATTCTATCTCCCAGTCTTCGTATTTTATCTGGGCGGTGCCGAAGTTCTTGAAGTAGGAGACGGAGGGTTTTGGTTTGAGGGATTCGGCGACTTTATGGGCGAGGGCGATGCCGTCGCCGACGCAGACGATATCGGCGTCTTTTGTCTGGCGGTCGATGAGTTTGTCACGGACGAAGCCGCCGATGAGGTAGGCCGGGGCTCCGAGGGTGGCGGCGGCCCGGGCGATCTTATCGAATACGAAGAGTTCTTTTGGGGTGCAGTTGATGTCCATACTTGTACCGTCGGCAGGAGGCGGCCATTAGGGGTCGCTTCCGCACGCAAACTTACTGAATATGCGGCAGATACGATGGGTTCTAGCCTGGCAGGGTATCCAGAAGTTGCTGGTCCTGAATTTTATAGGCGCAGTTGAAGTGGCCGCGGGGGCAGGCTTTGAAGCCGTGGAGGCCGCAGGGGCGGCAGTCGAGGGGTTGGGTTATTTCGACGATATGGCGGTTGTCGCTGAGGGGGCCGAAGCCGAAGGCGGGGATGGTGGAGCAGTAGATGGCGGTGACGGGGGCGTTGACGGAGGAGGCGAAATGGAGGGGGGCGGAGTCGTTTACGAAGTTGATGAGGGCGTCCTGTTGGAGGTTGGCCGATTGGAGGAAGGTGAGGGCGCCGGAGAGGTTGATGACATTTGGCGTTGCGGGGGAGGTTTGCGCGGGGGACGGGATTTGCGGGGCAGTTTGCGTTGCGGGGGAGGTTTGCGTTGCGGGAGTTTGCTGCGGGGGAGACTGCGCGGATGAGTTTTGGGCGGCTGAGAGGATATACTGGCAGAGGTCTTTGTCGGAGGGAGCGCCGAGGAGGTAGACAGTCAGATGCGGGGGGAGTTTTTGAATGAATCCGGCCCATTTCTCCTTCGGGTACTGCTTGGTGAACCAGACGGAGGCGGGTGAGATGGTGATATAGGGTTTTGCTTTATAGGGTTTGACCTTTTCTTCGTCTGCGGTTGTAGGATAGAGCCGGGGTTTTGCAGGTTTGTCGTCGGTGAGGGCGGCGATGAGGGCCTGGTTTCTATCTGTTTCGTGTTTTGGCGCGCCGGATTGGGGGGCACCACCCGGATGCGGCGGAGCGCTGACGATATGGGGGATACGGCGGGTGAAGAAGCGGCTGAGCGGGTTCTTGTCGAAGCCGATGGTTTGCTTTGCGCCCGAGAAGGCGGTGAGGAGGCCGGTGGCGAAGAAACGCTGGACATTGATGACGGTATCGTATTTTTCGGCGCGGATGCGACGGAGGAGGCGGAACAGGTTCCTTTGTTTGTTTTGTTTTTTGTCCCAGATGAGGACTTCGTGCAGGTAGGGATGACCGAGTAGGAGGCCTTCGTTGCCTTTTCGGACGAGGAAGTCGATCCGGGCGTCGGGATAGAACGCGTGGAGTTTTTCGATGAGGGCCGTGGCGAGGACGACGTCGCCGATGAAGGCGGTTTGTATTACCAGGAATTTTTGCACGGGGCAAATTTAACCGGATTTTGCGACGTGCGTGTCACGGCGTTGGTTTTCTTTGTCGAGGATGAGCCGGATAGGATTCTTGTTCTTGATATCCTTTTCCCTGAGGTTGGTGCCATATCGGCCGTTTATGAATTTTACCAGACTGGACTGAAAAGAAAGGCGGCGGGATATCGGGATATTGACCGAATTCCCGAAGGTTAGCAGTTTCATCTCTCTTACCACGATGTTTTCGTTGTCATAGTTGTCAAACTCCCGGGTATATGCCGCGCAGAGGGATACCCGACCCTCCTGCCGGCTGAATGGTTCGGGTCCTTTTTGGGCTGAAGCGGCGATTGCCTGGGATACCAGGAGGGCGATGAGGAAGCGGAAATAGAGGGGTCTTCGCATACCCTCAAATTACGCTGCGACGGCGGAGATGTCAATAGCCGGACAAACCTTTAATCCGTGTTTAACGGGTTATTAATCCCGTTTTTATGACACATTCAGGAACGGATGACAGTGGGGGCGGCGCCGGAATTCCATTTTATGATGGCGCTGGGCTGGCGGGGTGTTTCGTCGTCGCGGCGATGTTGGACGATGTAGTCGACGCCTTGTTTTATGCGGGGATCGATCTGACTGAAAAAGGCGGGGGCGGGATCGCCGGAGATATTGGCCGAGGTGGAGACGAGGGGTTTGCGGAAGCGTTTGATCAGATGGCGGCAGAAGGGGTCGTCGACGAGGCGGATGGCGATGGTGCCGTCCTCATTGACGAGGTTTGGCGCCAGGCCGATGGCGCCCTCATAGATGACGGTGGTGGGTTTTTGAACGGTGGCCAGGAAGTCGAAGATGCTGGGATCGGGCTGGCTGGTATATTTCAGGAGATCGCGCTTGTCGGCTACCAGGACGATGAGGCTTTTGGCGGCTTCGCGCTGTTTGAGGGCATAGACTTTGGCGACGGCCTGGGGGTCGGTGGCGTCGCAGCCGATGCCCCAGATGGTGTCGGTGGGATACAGGAGGAGGCCGCCGGACCGGAGGACGGAAAGGGAGTGGTCGATATCGGTGTCGAAGTTCATGGTAGAAGGTGCGAAAATACTTGTAAATTTGCATCTTCAAAAAACGGTTCAATGGATTTGAAACAACTGGTCACGGAAGCCTGGGGAAACCGGGAGTTATTGAAAGATAGTAAATATGCCGACGCGGTTCGGGCGGTTATCGAGGAGGTGGACAAGGGACGGCTGCGGGTCGCCGCGCCGGGCGCCGGTAAGTTGGCGACAGACGCAGGTGGCAGCGGGCAGGCTGCTGGAGGACCGACGATAGACACGGGGGGCTCTGCTCTGGCCGCGGGAACAGGTTGGACGGTGAATGAATGGGTGAAGCAGGCAATATTGCTATATTTCGGTATCCAGCAGATGCAGACCTGGGATCTTGCCCCGTTTGAATTTTACGATAAGATGCTGCTGAAGAAGGATTATAAGTCGCTGGGGGTCCGGGCGGTGCCGCATGCAGTTGCCCGTTATGGGGCGTTCCTGGCGCGTAACGTCGTGCTGATGCCTAGCTATGTGAATATCGGCGCCTATGTCGACGAAGGAACGATGGTAGACACCTGGGCGACGGTCGGCAGTTGTGCGCAGATTGGCAAAGGGGTTCACCTGAGCGGTGGTGTCGGGATCGGCGGAGTGCTGGAGCCTTTGCAGGCGGCGCCGGTGATCATCGAGGATGGCGTCTTTCTTGGCAGCCGGAGCATCGTGGTGGAAGGCGTTATCGTGGAGAAAGAGGCGGTGCTGGGAGCCAATGTCGTATTGACCCAGTCGACGAAGATCATCGATGTGAGCGGGTCGTCGCCGGTGGAATACAAGGGCCGGGTGCCTGCGCGGAGCGTCGTGATCCCGGGAAGTTATATGAAGAAATTCCCCGCGGGTGAGTATGGGGTGAGCTGCGCGCTGATCATCGGGCAGCGAAAGCCGAGTACCGATCTGAAGACGAGTCTGAATGACGCCTTGCGGGATTTTAATGTATCAGTATAGATGATTGGAATGCCGCCTACCGGGCGGCTTTTTTTATGAATATTACGAATAGGACCTTATTGAAGGGCTTCCTGATCTCCTTTTCAGGAGCCATCATTTTCTCCACGAAAGCTATAATAGTCAAACTGGCATTCCGGCATACCCATACCGATGGGTTGACTCTGCTGATGTTGCGGATGTTGCTGTCCCTACCCTTCTATCTGCTCATTGCGGTTTGGGGTAGCCGCAAAGAAGGTAATGTACGCATGAGCAAACGCCAATGGTTTTATGTGGTGCTGCTGGGGTTGCTGGGGTATTATCTGAGCAGTTTTTTCGATTTTATCGGGCTACAGTATATTTCGGCGGGGCTGGAGCGGTTGATCCTGTTCCTTTATCCGAGTTTTTCGGTGCTGATCAACTCGTTTCTTTTCCGGGAGAAGATCAGCCGGATACAGTTTTGGGCGTTGGCGCTGACGTATGCGGGGATCGGGATCGCCTTTTGTGGCGAGCTGCGGATCGACACGGGGAACCCGAATTTCTACTGGGGAAGCCTGCTGATCTTTTTATGCGCGATCACGTATGCCTTTTATCTGTCCGGGACGGGACGGATGGTGGGGGTGGTCGGCGCTTCGAAGTTTACGACCTACAGCATGTTGTCGGCAACGGCGGCGATCCTTACGCACTATTTTCTCCGGCAGACGATCCGGGGGGATGAACTCCTACCCTATTCAGGCGGTTCGACGTTGTGGACGTACGGCATCCTGCTGGCGTTGGTAGCGACGGTGATCCCGTCGTTTATGCTGTCGGCGGGGATGAAGATCATCGGTCCGAACAATGCGGCGATCGTGACGAGTGTGGGGCCCGTGTCCACGATCCTGCAAGCGCATTTTTTGCTGGGTGATCCCATCTTTGCGGAGCAGGTGATCGGGACGGTGCTGGTGATCGTGGGGGTGTTGCTTGTTGGCTGGAAGGGGCGGAAGACCGAGGCGGCCGCGGAGGTCGAAGCGGAGGCGGGGCATTAAAAGGACCTCTATTTGGCTACATCGATCTTTAGCTTTTTATTCTTCAGCCTTGCATTTTTTATCAACTGCAGGGTGTGGGACACCTTCGACTTGCGGAGGGCGACAAACGAGTGGAAGTCCTTTACCTCGATGAGGCCGATGTCCTCTTTCTTCATATCGCCCGTCTTTGTAAAGAATCCCACGATATCGACCTTATTGACCTTGTCCTTTTTTCCCGCCGAAATAAACAGAGTCGTCCATTTTGGCTTATCGGGTACCGTCGCCGTCGCCGGCAGCTCGATAACGGCGGGGACCGTGGTTATGAAGGAAGGCAGGGTCTCTTCGGGGGACAGGATGAGGATGGCCGTTCCGCTGGCTTCCATCCTTGCCGTCCGACCGTTGCGATGGGTGAAGACCTCCGTAGTGTTGGGCAGGTGGTAGTGGATGATATAGCGGATGTTCGGGACATCCAGGCCGCGGGCGGCGAGGTCGGTGGTGACTAGTACGTCGGCGCTGCCATTACGGAACTTGGCCAGGGCGCTATCGCGTTCGGGCTGCTCCAGGGCGCCGTGGTAAAAGACATTGACGATGCCTTTTTCCTTTAACAGGGCGCTGGTGCGTTCGACCGACTCCCGGTGATTGCAGAATACGACAGCGGAGCGGCTGCCGAACCAACAAATGAGGCGGAACAGGGTGTCTATTTTGTCATTATCCGGACTGAATACCTGTTGGAGGGCGAGGCGCTCGGTGGGCTCGCCGGTAAGAAAATTCAGTGTATGTACAACGTTTAATCCTACGAATGGGGGGATCTCCGCTGCGTCGGTGGCGGATGTGAGGATCCTTTTTGTCAGTGCGGGCAAGGCGCCGATGATGGCGGACATTTCCTCGTCAAAGCCCAGTTCGAGGGATTTATCGAATTCGTCGAGCACCAGGGTCTTGATGCCGCCGGGGCGGATGTTCCCTCGGCGGAGGTGATCGGCGAGCCGACCGGGGGTGCCGACGATGAGTGCAGGCGCTTCGATGAGATTATTTTCTTCCGTTTCGCGGAGGTGACCGCCATAGCAGCAGGTGACTTTGAAGCCGGTGCCCATGGTTTTGAATACCTGCTCTATCTGGATCGCCAGTTCGCGGGAGGGGACGATGATGAGGGCCTGGGTGCCGGCCTGTTGGTCGTCCATCAGGGCCAGTACCGGCAGAAGGAAGCCGAGGGTCTTGCCGGAACCGGTGGCGGCCAGCAGGATCAGGTCGTTGTTTTGCCGGCCGGCTTCGAGGGCGGCGAGTTGTAATTCGTTGAGTTCATCGATGCGGAGGCGGGAGAGCATTTCCTTTACGGAGTCTGAGGTCAGTACCATTCGGCAAAAGTACGCTAGTTCCTACGGATAAGATGGCCGGGGGTGCCTGGCGTCAAAGAAAAACAGGGCTTTTTTTTGGGCAAAGATCATCTTTCCGTATATTTGCACCCCCGAAAGGGGAAAGCATCTAGTAACAATCGGGTTTGACCTGATTTAGGCCCAGGTGGCGAAATTGGTAGACGCACTGTTTTCAGGTAGCAGCGCCGTAAGGTGTGCTGGTTCGAATCCAGTCCTGGGCACAACGACCCCTCAGCTTTGCTGAGGGGTTTTTTCGTTTGGGAGCGGCGCGAGTTTACTCGCGTAAGTGGACAAATGAAAAAACCAAAGGCCGCGATAGCGGACTTGGGGTCGTCGGGTACGCCCCTCGTAGGAGTCGCCTGGATCACGGGAGCGAAGCGGACGTAATCCAGTCCTGGGCACCATATGAAGTCTTGAATGTGTTGACTTTCAAGGTTTTTTCTTTTGGGGTGTGTCAAAAAAGTGTCGCTTTCTCCCGCTTACTACCACTATTTCTGACACAAATTTGACACATCAAATGACACACCAAAATGCGTGCTGCCCACTAGCAACTGACTGGAAAAAAATTGCAGAAAAGAGCGCTATGTCAAAATGTACCATCAGCGTGTCGAAATCCCTGATGGATGTGTCGCTTTCAACGAAATTCGTGTATCACAACCGCTTATCAATAGACGCCAAGACTTGTTGTGTTGAAACTTTTATAGTAATGTTGCCCGAAATATAATCCGACGTGCAACAATTGCCCAGCCTCAACGGACTCAGAGCGATCAGCATCTTTATAGTTCTCGCCTTTCACTTAATTACTTTAAATTTCGGCCACGGCTCCCGATTGGATATCCTTCCCATTTTCGATGGAGGATTTGGGGTAAACGTATTCTTTGTCATTTCAGGTTTCCTGATCACCACCCTGCTGCTAGAGGAGGAAAAGGCAGCTGGAAGTATTTCACTGAAGCATTTCTATATGCGGCGCGTCCTGCGCATTTTCCCGGCCTATTATTTCCTGCTCCTCGTCTATTGGTTTCTCCAACGAGCCGGTTTTCTTCATATTCCATTATCGAAGTGGGTGACAACGCTCACTTATATGAGATGGATCAACGTCGGAGAATACTATACCGACCATGCATGGTCGCTGAGTGTCGAAGAGAATTTCTACCTCCTTTGGCCCCTCATCTTTCTACTGGGGAACAAATGGCGAAAGAACACAGCCAAATTCCTCTTCCTTGTAGTTCCGTTTATTCGTTTTTTCGTGTTCTACGTACACCCTGTCAGTTGGATAACCATCCTATCGCTTTTTGTCCGGATCGATTCTATTGCCCTTGGTTGTTATGTTGCCCTGTTTAAAGATGATTTAGTCCGGAAGTGTGAGGGGCGCTGGAATGTCTTGCTCGCGTTTAGCCTCACCGTTCTGTGCTCGATCCCCTGGCTGGCCATGCTCGGGAAGGGCAATGTATTGGGGGTTATAATGATCTCCATCGGTACCTATTTCGGCACATTGGCCAATCTTGTGATTGCCTTTGTCATCCTCTATTCGGTCTTTGGCCCCCGTAATAGGTGGTTCCGGGTTCTCAATTCAAAACCCATGAACTATATTGGGGTGCTGTCCTACAGCATTTATCTATGGCAACAATTCTTTGTCATCAAGAGAGACTGGTGGGTGACCCATTTCCCTCAAAATATTATTTGCATCGCTTTGGCTTCGCTATTTTCACGATACGTCATCGAAAAACCGTTCCTGAAACTGAAATCGCGGTTCTCAAGCACACCGCCTATACTCGCTCCAGTCGCGGTTGATCTTTAGCCGGAAACCAGAAGGTCTTAAGTAGATCTGCTTGCCGTCAATTAAGATAAGGGGATTATTGCGGCAAGCAGGCCACGTCACATGGAGCGGTGGCCTGACGCGCGTTTGGCCATTGCTTCGTAATTTGCCTTGAGTATTTCATCCAGTTGCAGCGGATCTTCGAAATTCAGTTTCCTGTTTTTCAACATTCTTTCACCTCCCATAATAACATCAATTTCTCTGTTGACCAAACCGTCGACTGCACGATTGGCTACCTGTTCCGGTGTGTCCATTCCGGTTGTGTTGGCTGTTTTCATCATCGGTGTATCGGTCGCAGTCGGATACACCGTCATCACATGGATACCCTGACCGATAAGTTCCCGGCGAAGCGCTTCAGAAAATTGGCGCAGGGCAGCTTTTGAAGCGGCATATGGCGCATAAAAAGCCATACCGATTAAACCCAACCCGGATGAAACATTCATGATCGCGGCATCACTGCTCTGCCTCAATAGCGGGAGAGCGTGTTTCGTTAATAGGATGGGGCCCGTAATGTTGGTGTTTTGCTGGGCAATAATGTCTTCATCGCTGATCTCTTCCAACGCACCGGCACTTACGACGCCCGCATTATTAATCAGGATATCCAACCCGCCCCATTCTTTTCGCAGTTTGCCTATCGCTTTTTCGATCACTTCCGATTTGGCGACATCGCCGGGCAGGTAAAAGAATTTAGCTTCCGGAAATTCACTTCCCAGGGCTTGCATTTTTTTTAAATCTCTACCCATGACCGCGAACTGACGTGCCCCACGACGGTAGAGTTCTGAGACAATCGCTTTACCAATGCCGCTCGAGCCACCGGTAATCAGAATTTTTTTGTTTTCAAAGCTCATGTGTACTTGTGTTTATTTACGTAGTAGGATCCTGGCTCAAATCCTTTAAATATTTCTGCAAATATGCGACAATAAGCCACCGGCCCCAAATTTGAAAGGGCTTACGTCTGCGGAAAGTTATTATTGATCCGTTTTGAGCTGATGCCCGAAAAATAAGGTAGTTAGTTTTCCCATGTGATAAGCGGCGGGGGTGTTCACCCCGGCTTTTTTACGGGTTCCGATTGTGCCTTTACGCCGCGGGTTCCCTAAATATAACAAATGTATCACGGTGGACGCCGGATGACAGCTGATGAGGGGAATGGTCGCGTTGAGATTTCCGGAAGCAGATAACGGACGGTTCTATCATCCTAAATAATCAGGCGGGAATATCTTCTGACCGTACTTTTCGAAGATCCCGGCCAATTTTTCTATGCCCTCACGGTCCATATGCGGAGGAGGTAAGAACTCACCCCATTTTACCGGTTTGCCTATCTCCTCAAAAAGTTCATCCAACCCGGCTGGTACAACAGTGCATAACAAGCGGGCCATTTGATCACTTTTATTCTTAAAATTATGTATTATGCCGTCTTTTTGTATAACTACATAAGAGCCTTTTTTGGCCGTGTAGGCGCCTGCTTCAGATCTTACTTCTACTTCCCCGTCCATAACAAAAAGAGTTTCGTGAAAATCGGGGTGCGAATGGGGAGGTGGCCCACCGCCTGGCGGGACCAGCAATTCAATTGTGGCATAGGCACCGCCGGTATCCCTGCCGTTAACCAATATGCGACACGCGCCGCCAATCACCGACAGGCTTTGGCCGTCCTGCGGCCCTACAGCGATAGGGCCATTCTTCATGTCTTTCATAAATGCAGTTTAATTGTATAAACAATTCTATTTTTCACCAATATCCCGCGCCCGGAATGGTCAAAGGAAATTGTTGCGAAACTTCAATTTATCGATTGCTTTTTAAATTGAATTGGGGTTAATCCGGTTTCCTTTTTGAAAAGTCTTGAAAAATAGGACAGGTTATCAAAGCCAAGCATATAGGCTATCCCAGAAACACTTTGATTCTCGCCCTTTAAAAGGTTTTTAGCCTCATTAACCAAGTAAATATGGATCAGTTCTATAGCTGTCTTGCCTGTTTCTTGTTTCAACAGATCGCTTAAATAACGCGGCGATAAATTCAAGCGTGCCGCCATTGCATTTACTGTAGGCAACCCCTTTGTCTGTAATAAACCTTGACCAGAATACTCGGATAACGCACCATTGAATTTAGAAACTATTTTTCCGGACAATTCGGTACGGTTAATAAACTGGCGTTTATAAAAACGTTGCGAATATTTCAATATAGAGTCGATATGGGTGAGCATAATTTCACGACTATATTCGTCCGGATTGTTTTTGTACTCAGATTCAATTTTGTTGTAAAGATCCCACATTACCTCCTCTTCATGCGGTGATAAATGTAAAGCCTCGTTAGTCTCGTAGTCAAAAAAACCGTATTTCTGTATCTCCTTGTGTAAAATAGAGCCGTTTAGAAAGTCTTCATGGATATAAACTAAAAAGCCGTCCTCTTCAAATTCCAGGTCTTTGTACTCAATCACCTGGCGGGGCTTTATAAACATCATTGATCCGTTTTCATGATCGTATTTTGTCCGGCCATATAGTATGACGCCTGACTTTATCTTCCTTTTAAAAGCAATCACATAAAAATCGCCAGTGAATTCCCGCTCAATCAACGGACTGGTACCATTGCATCTGTGCAAGGCGATGAGGGGATGGTCAGGCAGAGGGAACCCATTTGCTTTACATAGATCACTTAATGACTTGAAATGCTTCATGATGAAATAGTTAAAAATTAGTGCCCGTGCGCGGCAGTAGCTACTTCGTTCCACTTATCCCATTCAGCATAACGGCCGTCATATGCCTGTTTTACCCATTGATATGCCACTTTGCCTAAAAACAAACGTAACGGAGGGTCTTCGCTGTCGATAAGTTTCAATACTGCATCGGTTGTCGCCACAGGATCACCGAATTCATCATCAGTTATACCTGCATGGAAATCGGCTTTAACTTTATCATATTCCGGCATACTTTGGGCATGGAATGCAGAAGGCCCTGCCCAATCGGTACTAAAGCCGTTCGGTTCGATCAGGCTTACTTTTATACCAAAACCTTTTACTTCGGCAGCCAAAGTTTCGCTTAAGCCTTCAACTGCAAATTTGGATGCGTTGTAAAGACCAAGTACAGGTATGGCAACTAAGCCCAGCACGCTCGATAATTGAATAATATGACCATGGCCCTGTTCGCGCATTACGGGTATTACAGCCTGTGAAAGCCATAACAAACCGAAGAAGTTTGTCTCAATTTGATCGCGGGCTTCTTTTTCGCTTGTTTCTTCAACACTGCCGAATAAACCATATCCGGCATTGTTGATCAATACATCGATACTGCCGAATTGATCTTTTGCTTTTATGATCGCCGCAAAATCGGCTGTACGGTCATTTACATCCAGTTGGATAGGTAATATATTCTCCCCATATTTGTTTACAAGGCCGTTAAGCGTGTTTAAGTCGCGTGCGGTAGCCACTACTTTATCGCCTCGCTTTAAAAATGCTTCTGCCCAAATCCTGCCGAATCCACGTGAGGCCCCTGTTATAAAAATTGACTTTGCCATTGTTTTTATCTTTTAATTGATAAGTCAAAGTTAGATAGCCAATTTCAGACGGAATTGAACAGAAGTAGGGAAGATTAATACATTTTAACGTGCATTAAGAAGTCTAAATGGAAAATAGGCTGATATACAGCCATATTTGTATTTTTTTAAGACACGAATTTAGACGGCAGGAGAGTTTCGAAATGTCCCCTAAGATGGGGATACCTCGCCGGGCATAAATAAAACGCACCTATTCGGGAGACGCGCGAGCTGACTGAAAAAAAGGATCGACACACTTTTCAGGTAAATAATTGATGCCCAGGACAATAAGAGCCAGTCCCGGGCACAAGCGCCCCGACGTTAGTCGGGGTTTTTTGTCAGTAGCGGGGGAAGCTTCGCTTGCCTAAGCGGTTGAAGACAAAAAACCAACGGCCGCGATAGCGGACTGAGGTCTGGCCACACCCATTTTTGTCGTACCTTATATGTAAATCACCCAATCGGGTGATAGGTTTTCACGGCCGATGTTCTTTTCTTTATGGGGTTGGATGATGAGAAGCGTCACGATACTGCTGGTGACTGTTTACAGTTTGGCCTGGATAGGAGTGTCTGCCCAGGGCGGGTGGTACGATTCGGTGAAGCATGTGGCGGCCACACAACGAGAGGACACGAATAAAGTACAGACGCTGATCCATCTTGCCGATGCCTATTGCTTTAGTTATCCCGATACCGGCTTCGTGTATGGAAAGCAGGCCTACGAGCTTTCCGAGAAACTTGATTACGACAGAGGCAGGCTTTATTCCCTGATCTCTATCAACGGGGCCTTGTACGCCATGGGGAATTACAATCTGGAACTTGATTACGCCTTCAAACTGCTACCCCTTTCAAAAAGAATGGATGATGTCTATGCCAGAGGCTACTCGTTCGGGGCGGTAGGTGATAGCTATATCAACCTAGGCGAGTTTGCTACGGGGCTGAAATACTACCGGGAAGCATTTAAACAAGGTATCGCGGCGAAGGTGCCCGAACTGCACCGGCTATATAGTCTCCTGGTGCCGGTGTTCGTGGGGTTGAAACAGTACGATTCGGCGTTGTTTTACGCCAAAACGGGTTATGTGATGTTCATCAACAGTCCCTTCTTTACCAATAACGACTGGGACACAAAATGGTCAGCGACCAACGTCTATACCATGTGTGGCGATGCCTTTGCAGCCAGCAAAATGAATGATTCGGCCTTATACTATTACCGGCTGAGTTTGCCGGCCAGCGAGGCGGTCAATATGCAATACAATATGCTTTCCGCGTATCTCGGACTGGCGACCGTATTCCGGGACCAGCATCTGAATGATTCGGCAAAGTCCTATGCCTGGAAAATATTGTTCCAGGGGTCTTCCGTCATCTATCCGATAAGCAAACAGAAAGCGGCCGATATCCTGACTGCCATCTATGAAGGAGAGCACAACCCTGATAGCAGCCTAAAATACCTTCACATGGCCGTCCGACTGAAAGACAGTCTTTACAACAGGGAGAGAATAATGGCCTTTCAAAGCGCTTTCTTTAAAGAGAATGAAAAGCAGCGGGCCATCGAGGCGGCGACTGCCGAATTGAAGAGCCGGTATCAGTTTTATTTTATCCTGGCCCTGCTGATAGCCGCATTTGTGGTGACAGGGATCGGCATCCGGAACCGGAAACAGCGACAACTTCAAAAGATGCGCAATAATATCGCGGACGACCTCCACGACGATATCGGCTCTACCCTCAGCAGCATTCGCATCATCAACGAACTGGCGAAGGCAAAGTCCCCCGAGGCCCTACCCCTTTTGAATTCCATCGGCGAGAACACGGCGACCATCCAGGAGAATATGAGCGATATCGTCTGGGCCGTCAATCCAGGCAACGACCATTTTGAAAATATCGTCCTGCGGATGAACCTTTTCGCAACGGAGATCCTCGACGCAAAGAAGATAAAGCTCGAGTTTTCCAGCGATGAGTCGTTGAACAACGTGCGGCTGACGATGAAACAACGAAAGAATCTGTACCTTTTTTTCAAGGAAGCGGTGAACAATGCCACCAAATATTCCGACGCCGGGCAGATCGTGATCCGGATCGTCCGGAGCCGTCACCATGTCGAACTGAGCATTGAAGACGATGGCAAGGGCTTCGACGCGTCCCAGCAATCGGCGGGCAATGGATTGAAAAGCCTGAAAAAACGGGCTGAGGAGATCAACGCGAGTTACCTGATCGATTCACGGCTGGCGGAGGGGACGAGGGTTAAAATGAAGTTTAAGATAAACTGATGGAGATAAAGGTGGCCATATTCGAGGACAGTAAACCGCTGAGAGAAAGTCTGCAGCAGCTGGTGGACAGCCAGGTCAATATGCAATGCGCCGGCGCCTTCGCCGATGCAAACCACCTCGTTCTTCATATGAAGGAAGCGAGTCCCGATGTCGTCCTGATGGATATCAATATGCCCGGAACGTCGGGTATCGAGGCGGTGAAGATCATATCGGAGCAATTTCCTGTGGTCAGGGTACTGATGCAAACGGTCTTCGAGGAAAACGACAAGATCTTTGCCGCGCTGCTTGCAGGCGCATCGGGCTATATGCTAAAGAAGACATCTCCGGCAAAAATGATCGAGGCGATCAATGAAACCTATAACGGCGGGGCGCCGATGACGGGATCGGTAGCGGCGAAGGTTCTGCAGATGTTTAGAAACCAGCCAGCTGCCGCGTCCAGCGAGAGTATCGATCTTTCCGAACGGGAAAAGGAAATTCTCGAATGGCTTGTAAAGGGCAAGTCCTATCAGGCGATTGCCGAAGTGTGCTTTGTCTCCATCGACACCGTCAAGACGCATGTCCGGCATATTTACGAAAAACTCCATGTACACTCCAAGAGCCAGGCCGTAGCAAAGGCCATCTATCAAAAATTGGTGTAGGCCGCCGAAATCACCTCTTCTCGCGATTGATTTCGGATAGCGGCTGAAGTAGTTTTGTAGCAATCAATCTACCGCGTATGAGAAGCTGCCACCTACTTATCTTCTTCTTTTTGCTGATCTCGCAATGTGGATCGGCCCAATCACACTCCTTAAACGACGCAGTCAGAAGGAACAGCCTCGAGGAAACGAAGGCGCTGCTGCGAAACGGCGCGGATGTGAACGGCTATGATGACGACAGTGACAATGTCTTAATCAATGCAGCTTTGTATGCCTCCGTCGAGTGCATGGAAGTGCTGTTGCAGCACCACGCCGATCCCAACCTGCCGAATCGATATG
Source organism: Puia sp. (assembly GCF_036500295.1). Taxonomy (NCBI): domain Bacteria; kingdom Pseudomonadati; phylum Bacteroidota; class Chitinophagia; order Chitinophagales; family Chitinophagaceae; genus Puia; species Puia sp. Next base: position 24,544 of record NZ_DASYCH010000113.1, read on the forward strand.
GTCACCGGCCACTGATGCTTTGTACCAACGATCGCGACAAAATGAATCTGCTGGTGCAGTATGGCGCCCGCATCAATGATACCGCCAAATCCGGGAACAGTGCCTTGCTGATGGCTTGCACCGGGTATGGAAAATATGAGACGGTGAAATGGCTGATCGAGCGCGGCGCCGACCTGAAAGCCAGGCGATGGAACGCCGAGACCGCGCTGCTGCGAGCCTGCAGATTCAGCGATACCCTAACCATCAATCTGCTACTCAGCAAGGGATTCGAGATCGATGCTCATCCCTGGGGATACACCGCTTTGTATATGGCCGTGAGAACCGGCAACTGGGACGTCGTTACTTGCCTGGTGAATCACGGCGCCGATGTGAATATTCCCGATGAGGACAATAATCCGCCCGTTATGTGGGCAGCGGTGGCGGGAAATGTGGCGGTAGTGAAACTCCTTCTGCTGAAAGCAAAAAATATAAATTCGAAGAATGTCCGGGCCGGCATGACTCCGCTGATGTGGGCAACACTGGATGAGCATGATGACCCCGCCATCATCCAGGCTTTTTTGGACAAAGGGGCGAATGTGAATACGAAAGCGACAGATGGCAGCACGGCCTTGTCATGGGCCCGGAAGAAAGGCCATACCCGCACGGTGGACCTGCTGATAAAAGCCGGTGCAAAAGAATAAATTATTTGTAATGAAAAAATATCTGATCCTTTTTGGGCTGCTCTCCCTGCTCGCTTTCGGATGGAAAGCCAGTGACGACCGGGACGCGGCCGTGGAATCTGCCATCAAGAAAAGTCTGCCGCTGCTGGAACGCGGCAGTCATCTGTTCCTAAAGAATGCACAGGCGCTGGTGAACTGCCATTCCTGTCATAATCAGGGGCTCGGGCTGGTGACCTTTGCTATGGCGAAGGAAAAGGGTTATCAGGTGAATGATACCATCTACGCCGAAGCGATGGACAGCACCAGACACCAGTGGATCACCAATGGAGATACCCGCGCGTTGATGGAAGATGATGATCCGGTGGCGACGCTAATCACCGGCGATTACGATCTATGGGGGCTGGCCGCCAATCACTTCGCCGGCGATAAGCTGACCGATATCCTGGCCCGTAATATCATGCATATGCAGACAGCAGACGGGAGCTGGTTCAGCCCGGGAAAACGGCCGCCGATGGAATATTTTTCGTTTAGCGTGACTGCGCTGGCGGTGAAAAATATGCAGGTTTACCTACCGGGCGTTCTGCGCCCCGAGGTGGAACAGCGGGTTGCGCGGGCCAGGGCGTGGATGACGCAAACGACTCCCAGGGCCAATGAGGAACGCGTCTTTCAGCTGCTGGGATTGACCTGGTGCAAAGGCGATACGGCGTTCATCGCCAAACAGGCGAGAAAGTTATTGTCGGAACAACGGAGCGATGGCGGCTGGGCGCAGTTGGATTCCCTGCCAACAGACGCCTATGCGTCTGGACAGGCCTTGTATGCCCTGAATCAGTCCGGTCAGCTGGCCGTCACGGATGAGGCATTTCAGAAAGGGATCGGCTTTTTACTGCGGGGCCAGGAAAAGGATGGTTCCTGGCATGTAAAGACGAGATCCTTCCCGTTTGTTCCCTTTGTCGATAGCGGATTTCCGCATGAAAAGGATCAATTCATTTCGGCGGCGGGAAGCAACTGGGCCACGATGGCCTTGCTGCTGGCTGCGAAGAACCCGGAACAAGAACCTTAAAAAATGAAACTCATGCGCGCTACTTCTTATCTGCCCCCCATCGCGGGTTATCGGACAGCCGGCTGGTATGCGATCATCAGCGGCCTGCTGGCGGTTACCGGACTTTTTCTGCTTGTCAAATTGCTCGTGATTGGGGCGGCGGGTCCTTATTCGCCGATGGGGCGGCTGCACTACGTCATCTGCGCGATACAGTACCTGGTGCAGACCTTTTTTGTGTTTGCCTTCTTCAGTCTGCAACAGAAGATCACTCATTACGGTCGGGTGCCGGTTCATATCATGGGCATGGCCGCAACGCTTCTCACCAGCCTCAGTCTGCTGCTCGCCTTTCCCCGGATCGTCTCGGACATCTTTTATATGGTGCCACAAGGCATCTTTGGGGTCTGGCTTATCAGCGTCAACCTGCGGCGGCGGGAGAACGTCTCCCGTGGTCTGCAGGCGTTGGGGGTCATTGCGGGTATCGGACTATTGGTCGAGGGGGTTTTTCCTGTCGCTTTTGGGATATTCGTCAGCATGGATGCCCTCCGGATACCGGCCGTGGCGCTAAGGGAGTATCCAGAAAATTTTGCCAATCATTTTCTGCATCAGATGTTGATGGCCGCTTTCATCACGGGTGTCGTGATGCTGCCGTTGTGGCTGGTCATTTATGGGATCGGACTGGTGAGGATGGGAACGGCGGTCCGGGGGTAGCGCCGGTGGTCATGACCCATGGGGAAAAAGCACCGGATTCATCAATGTCATTTGGGTGGATAAGCTCTTCCACTCCTGGTTTCTCCGCACAAAAAAATCCACCCGCCATTTATAGTCAATATGCCCCTTCTTATACCGCTGGATCGGTACTTCATAATCCCGATCGGCCAGCAATGTCTCCTCAATGAACACCATCATCAGATCCGGCCCCAGCGACCGGAATTTTCTAACTTCGAACTTTAGAGACGTAGGCTCCAGGCAACAGGCGTTGAGCAGTTTGAAGTGTTCGAGGATATTGTCCTTCCCATCCCAGAACTGGCCGACAAAATTGATCAGTGTTGCCTCTTCGGTATAATGACTGCAAAAGGCGGCCCAATCATGCCTGTTCCAGGCATCCTCTTGTTGCCGGATGATCGATTTTATTTCTGTTGTGTCGGAAGAAGTGGTTTGGGCGGCGACTGTCGCAACGAGCATCAGGCAGAAGAAAGTACAACGGAAGCGTTTCATAATAAATATTTATTACAAAACTAATTTGCCTGCCCCTTCGAAAATAGTACGAATCCGACATTCCGGGATCAATAGAAAATACCTTTTACGGCAAGAAACGGTTGACGCTCGAATGCGTCCGATATCTCCTTTGGATTCGTGCCGGCAAACTCTTTGAAATCCCGGATCAGATGCATCTGGTCGAAATAGTGACACTCGTGGGCGACTCCCGTCCACGTGATCCGGGGGTTTGATTCTTTCAGTAGCCAGGCTTTCGTAAACCGCACCACCCGGGAATAAAACTTGGCCGAAACACCCATCCGCTCTTTGAAGGCCCGTTCAAACTGGCGATTACTGAGATGGGCATTTTGCACCAGCGTTTCGATCTTTACCATCCCGCCCGACCGCAATATCTCCGGTATTACCTGGTCGATCGCCGTTGTCGACCTGATCCGCGAGAGTAAACTGAACATGAAATCATCCGCTATCCCCTTCATTTCCTCAAAATTGCCGGCGTTTGCAAATGCGTCGATCGTCAATAGGACCTTCGATCCAAATATTGCTTCACCGTCATAGTCTTTATAGACCAGCATTTCGGTCAGGGAGGTCCCAAGCAACCGGTAAAGGGCTCCCGGCTGAAAGCCGATCTTGATCATTAGATGGTTTGGGCCCAATGAAAGGATATTTCGGACGGTCTGCGGGCCGGAAACAGTACAGGCGGATAGGGAACGCCGCTCCCCCGTGAAAATGTCTTCGACGATGGGCTTGTCAAAAGGATAAAACAAAATGGAATGCTCAGGCAAAGGTGGGAACTGGAAGGTCCACCCCGTCTGGTTACGATCGGCGACGAGGTGGCCGATCATGATATTGTTTACAACACCCCGCAGCATTGGATGCGGTGGGAAGAAGAAGTGCCGGTTGACCATGGCACTCCGAATGTAACGAAAATTATCCGCTCCCGGTCGACTTCACCGGGCAGAAGTGTGCCTCTACCTGGCACGCTTTTTTATGCGCCTATAGCACACCTTAAAACACCGACTATGAAATGGCTGGGCGATAGGGAAAGCTCTAATGTGGAAGACCGCCGTGGCATCACAGGCGGACATGTAGCTGCCGGTGGTGGCGTCGTCGGACTTGTCATTTATCTGATATACACGTTCATGGGAGGGACAGGCACGCCGCCGCAGTTACCCCAGCAGCCTGGCCAAGCCCAAACGGCACCGCAGACACCCGACGGAAACGCCGCAGATGACCAGCAGGCAAAATTTGCCAAAGTGGTGCTGGCCGATACCGAGGATGTTTGGAGCAAATTATTTGCCGATCAGGGGAAGACCTATCAGGATCCTACCCTGGTGTTATTCACCGACCAGGTCGAGTCGGCTTGTGGGTCCGCGAGCTCCGCGGTGGGACCTTTTTATTGTCCCGACGACCGAAAATTATACCTGGATCTTTCATTCTGCCAGGAATTGCGGGACCGGTTCAAAGCTCCCGGTGATTTTGCCGTTGCCTATGTCATTGCACATGAAGTAGGGCATCATATTCAAAACCTTATGGGCATATCGACAAAAATGGAACAATTGCGGTCACAGGTAAGCAAAACAGCGTACAACAAATATTCCGTTAAATTGGAATTGCAGGCCGACTTCCTAGCCGGGGTCTGGGCCAATCACGCAAATAAGATGAAAAGTATCCTGGAGCCCGGGGACATCGAAGGGGCACTAAAAGCAGCCAATGCGATCGGGGATGACAGGCTTCAGAAAGAGGCTACCGGAACAGTGGTGCCGGATGCCTTTACACATGGCACCTCAGCCCAACGGGTTTATTGGTTTAAAAAGGGATTCGAGACAGGAGATATGAAACAAGGCGACACCTTTAATGATCCTTCGCTGAATTAACAAAGGAATGGGAGACCTCACTATACTCAACTTCCTCTTTAGTGGTAGGTGCCAGCCAGTATGTCGAAGAATGATTGGCATCAAATTAGCGCGATTTTCAATACATCATTGGTCTGATCCGCCTGTCGTACTGCGGGCAGTGATCCGGAGCCATTGGACATCCGTGTCGATCTTTAAATGGTCAAATCAATCTATGCAAAAGATCACACTATTCGCTGCTTTCCTTTTAGCCTTTTACATCGCTAAGGCACAACACATTAACAACGGCGGATTCGAGACCGGCAACCTATCGGCCTGGTATTCCTGGAACCCCAAAGGCACCACAACGGTGAGCAGCGGCAAGGCGCATACCGGCACCTATGCCGTGTTGGAATCAGGCGGTGAATGCAGCATCGAACAGGTGGTTTCCGACCTTCAGCCGAATACTACCTATGCTTTCGAAACTTGGGCAAAGATGGGCGCGGAGGGGCAATCCGTAAACATCGGCGTCAAGAACTATGGCGACTCCGATATCCATATTACAGTTTCGGACACAGCCTATGCGAAATACCAATTGAGCTTTACTACCGGCGCCAATGGTAAAAGTGCCACGTTGTATTTTTACAAGCCGGGAGAGGGTCAGGCATATGGCGATGACTTTGAGCTGTATATTCCACTCTCGAATCCTGGCTTTGAAAGCGCCGGGCTTTCGCCCTGGTATGCCTGGAACCCGTCCGGCACTTCGGCGGTGACGACCCTCAATGCGCATTCCGGAATGCATGCGATATCCGGGTCGGGCGGCGAGACAAGTATCGAACAGGTGATAACCGGCCTGGTGCCCAAAACGGATTATACTTTTGAAGGCTGGGCTAAAGTAAGTGCATCGGGCCAGTCGGTCCTGCTGGGGGTCAAGAATTATGGCGGACCACCGGTTAACGCCACCGCCATCGATACCTCCTATGCAAAGTACCGGGTGTACTTCACGACGGGTGACACCAATACCCGGGCCACGGTCTACTTCTATAAACCGGATGCGGGCGTCGCTTACGGGGATGATCTCGATGTATACCCTGTTCGGTCCGCCATTTCCGCCGGCAACACGACTTACTATATTGACAACGTCAACGGCAATGATACCGCCGACGGCAAAACTTCCGCTAATGCCTGGCAATCCCTTGAAAAGGTCAACCGTACCAATTTCAGTGGAGGTGACAGCATCTTATTCAAGAGCACGGGCGCCTGGACGGGAACTTTAAGCCCGAAAGGCTCCGGGTCGGCCGGTAACCCGGTCGTCATCGGCAGCTATGGCGGCGGCGCGACAAAGCCCATTCTCAATGGGAACGGAAACCTGAGGGTAGTATATCTGACCAACCAGCAATATTGGGAAATTACCAACCTCGAGATCACCAATCCCGTCGATTCAGGGCAAAAAAAGAGAGGTATCGAAGTGGAAGCCATCGACCAGGGGAAGCTTACTCATATTTATATCCGCAACAACTACATTCACGATGTCCTGGGGGACAATACAAAGGATGTCGATGGCAGCCTCGGCATACTTGTGTCGGCCCGCAAAGGCGTCCATCCCTTGCACTCCTGGTTTGACACGGTTAAAATCGAGAACAACATCGTCAAAACCGTAAACAGGACGGGTATCGGAACGGCCTCGGACTGGGGGTGCCGTCCTTCGGTCGGGTGTGCCGATGGCACCGCCTATGTACCACATACCCATATCGAAATCCGCAATAACTATGTTGAAAATGCAGGTGGGGATGGTATCGTACCGGCGGAAACATTTTCCGCCGTCGTTGAATACAATTTACTGAATGGCGCCAATATGACCTCGGGGGAACCCAATGCGGGTATTTGGGCCTGGAATTCAGATAGCACCTTGTTCCAGTATAACGAAGCCTATAACGTAAAAACATCGAAAACAGGCGTGGATGGCCAGGCGTATGACGTGGATTTTGGGCAGAACGGCACCATTTTTCAGTACAATTACAGCCATGATAATGCGGGTGGCTTTATGTTGCTTTGCAGTCCTTTACCAAATGGGAACACCAACGCAATAGTCCGGTACAATATAAGCCAGAACGACAACATGCGGCTCTTTCACCTGGCTGGGATCATCTACAATGTCCAGATCTATAACAACACGTTCTATCTCCCCGCCGGATCGGCTACGTTGCCCATATACGCGACCGACTGGAACGGATATCCGGTAAGCATATCTTATACGAACAATATATTTTATTTCGTGTCTGCCGGTTCGTGGACCGGCTGGAGCAATATCGGGGCAAAAGTATTTGACAACAATGTCATCTATGGCAGGCATACTTCCGGCGAGCCAACCGGCAACAATAACCTGGCGAGTGATCCACAACTCGTGTCCCCCGGCAGCGGAACCCCGGGCGGCGTGGTCAACGGGGTTTTCACCTTCGGCAATGTGGATGGATATAAATTAAAACCCGGGTCTCCTGCTTTTCATGCAGGCAAACTGATGACCGGCAACGGTGACCATGATTATTGGGGTAACCCTGTTTCTTCTACCGCTGCACCGAATATTGGAGCTTACAATGGTGCTGGAACAGCAACAGCCTCCGTGCAGGTAACGGAAAGCAGAACAGCTGCCGGTCCCGAAGACGACTCTTCCGGCGAGGACCGGGTCTTCCCCTCGCCGGTCAACAGCGGAGGCACGGTAAGTTTTATCTATAATACCGGGAAAGGGAGCAGTGAGGGAAAGATTGAAATTTACAACTCATCCGGCCGGCTGGCTTACAGCCGGCAACTGCTGTTCGTGAAGGGTGCGAATTGGGTGACCGTTAAGTTGCCCGGGATCAGCAGTGGTCTGTACATTGCCATTCTTTCAGAAAGGACCAGCCGCAAGACATACCGGATATGGGTAACCGAATAACGAGAAGACCATGGCCAACCCTAACATAACATGCTGTTTGTTCCTGTCTGTCTTTTGCTTTTTCCAGGTGGGCGCGCAGAGTCCATGCGCTGCCTCATTTGGTGACGACGATACTTCAACAGTCGTTCAAATAGACGGTGAAAGGGTCTCGCAAGGCGAATTTCTATGGAGAATGAATGGGTTCAGAAGCGCCTGTTTTTCTTTTTTTATGCAGAAGTATAATGCATCGTACAATGGAGCGGATTTCTGGGATCATCCTTTCGACGGCATTACGCCTGCGGAATGGATCAAGAGGAGAACCCTGCAGCAGTTGGTGGAAGACAAGGTAAAGATCCGGATCATGCAGCAATATGGCGTTTTGACGGGATTCGACTATAAGCAATTTCTAAAGGCATTTAGAGAGGAAAATGAAACGAGGAAGATGCGGATGCAGCAGGGGCAGGTCATTTATGGTGTCCGGCAATTCGATGAGAGCAGTTTTTACGAATACCTATTGAGTAATGCTTTGTTGGAAACGGAAAGAAGAATGCTTTTGCCGGACCCGGCCGCCGAATTTCACCGGAGGCTGGAACGCAAAATAAAAGAAGCGAAGATCCAAGTGATCTCACCTGGCGCTCCGGCGATTCCTTAGAAAAGGGCTAGATGCACCTGACGTGCCTGGGCTAAATTTCTACCGGGATAAGAAATTCCCCGGGAGCCGTAGGCCCTCTTCACTCGCCAGAACTTTGCGCATGACCTTTTGAAGCCCCTTGGGAACCAGGTCTATCTCCGATTGGGTGAGTGGCTGAAGCAGTTCGATGAATTCATCCTCGTCGTTATAGTATCCAAACTGTAATACCCACTTGTCGTCGGAGAGTAACCGAAGCGCCATCTCCTTGTCCTCTTCGTAGACATGCACTTTTATTACGGCCCACTGTTCGTCCTCCTCTTCTTCAAAGTGAACCTCGAAAGAATCTTTATTCACTACTTCCGTTACGATCTTTTCCACCAGCGAGCCTGGATGCTTTTTTATCAGTTCTTCGTATGTCATATTGGTTGCCATTAATCGATGAAGGTAGTAAAGATTGGGCAACGGCCGCACGACAAAATAAATTCAGGGCCGCGACGTTGAATAGCTAAACTTCAAATGGATTTCGATCTCTCTGAAATCTACAAGGAACTCTCCACGACAGACCTTTTGAAAATCGTCCATCCCCCAGATGGACATCAGCCCGAAGCCGTCGACGCAGCAAATCGCCGCCTGCCCGAATGGGACATTGTCCCGATCCCGTGTATTTTAAAGAGAGTTCAACGAGCGTAGTCATCTCGGCAAAATATGGTTCCGTTAACCTCAGTGGCTATCCTTCTAAGAAGGCGATATAGTTTAGCAACGACAAAAGCCTTTCCATAATTTATGCTTTGATATGGGTTCATCCAGGACATTATTTTAACGCTCTTAGACCGCAGTTTCCGAGAGTGCATATCACCTATTCGTTATTGTTAAATAAATTCATCTATGAAAAATATAATGGATATTACTTATATATCAATTTCCTGGCAAATTGGCTAAGGAGGGTCCGATACTCTTCAGTAAAATGGGATGTGATAATCGTCACATTCATGCCAGAACGGAGGATTGAACACGTTCCAGCAGTAAATTCAGGCTGTTAAAATGCACCAATATTTAAACCTTACTTTTATGTCACCCAAACTTTCCCTGCTGTTCCTTAGCATCGCCTTCGTCTTTATCGGTTGTAAGAAATCCTCTACCTCTTCTAGTTCGGAAATCCCGACTCCAATTGCAGAAGCCCAGGCCTTCTTTAATCGGGAAATAGTTGGCGTTGGAAAAGGGGCAAACGCCAAAAACTACCGAGCGAAACAACCTAAATCTGTTGATTGGAAAAGGGCAACCGTAAGACACCTTTCCTCCGGCGATGTAGTCGTCGCACCAATAGCCTACAAAAATGACCTGCTCGTAACTTTCGATGAGGCGACAGAACGAGCATATGACCTCAGCGACCTCACTTCCTTGGTGATCACGCAGGATAAAGGAAAAACACGACACGCATATATGGTCACATTCATCCCGGATACAACAATCAATATCAATTCAATGACTGGAGTTTACTTGGTAGAAGATTGGCAAGGCAATTCCGTTCAGACACCATTCCATCGGAAACCGAGTTCAAACACCGGTGGTGATCCTGTTTCCGGATCCTCCGGCGCTAAACAAATTGATATTATTCAGACTATCCAGGTTTGCAGTGAAATAGTCGGATATAACTACTCCCCCGACTTTCCAGATGAAAGCTTTTCCTGGTCCGAAACAACCTGCACGACGTTCGGCTTTTCCTCTGATCCTGGATTGCCGAGTGGGGGCCTGCCTAGTTTAGGAATAGTCCCTACTCGACAATTTAAGTCGGTTGTGGTGCCCCCGCCGGGAAACCCTATTGCTAGTATTTCCGATTATTTCCATTGTTTTACGGATGGCCCGTCTCCAGACCATTCCTATAGTGTTCAAGTATGCGTAGACCAATCAGACCCCGGCACGAGACTGCCGTGGGGCTTCACACCAGGTGGACCAGTTGGGAGCAGTTCCGCCAGTAATTTTGTTAACGTTGGGCATGTCTTTTTGATATTAACAGAAAATGACCAAGGAAATATCACGTCACGGAATGTCGGCTTCTATCCCACAAGCATGGTCGTTCCGACCACCTCCGGTGCCTTTAGTCAAGGGGTCCTCAATAACGATCAATCACATACGTACAATATCAATTTAACAGTCAATGTGTCAAGCAGCCAGTTTTTCAGCATCTTAAATTATGTGTCTTTAGGAAATAATACCGGATACCTGTACAACCTTAACTCCAACAACTGCACTACCTTTGCCATAAACGCCATGGCAGCAGGTGGCGTTACCCTTCCATCAACGAAGGGTTCGTGGCCTGGGGGGGCAGGAAATGATCCTGGTGACTTAGGAGAAGATATTCGCAATATGCCCCTCTCCTCCAATATGACCCGAAACACCGTAGAGAATAGCCATCCCAATGTTGGCAGTTGTAATTAAATTGCTTCGCTATGAAATACAACATCCTGATCCTAATCCTCATAGGTACTGTGGCTTATAGCCGCGCAACAAATAAACAATCTTGCCCTGCTCACATGCGTCCTCTATCCTGGGACTCGACCAAGAATTGGCGAATCTATAAATTGCATACTTTCAATCGGGTAGTTCGGATCTCCGTTGACAGTCTCAGGTTCTTAGGGGGAATTGCGCTAAATGATGACTCCATGCATATTTATTTATCCGGATGCAAGGAGTTACCCAAACTCAATCCGGTTTGGATGGGTTGCTACTTGGCGTCGTACGAAACCACCGATGGTCATCTCAGAAAAGCCATTATCAGCCATTACGCCGGATTTTTCTATTCCGATTCAGACAAAACTTTCTTCGAAATAGGATCTCAGGACCAGCAGGCGTGGCTGAACTATATTTCCGGCTCGTATTTGAAAATTCCCTAAAAGACATGGATACTAATCAGATAATTTATGAAACTAACGTATATTTTGTGGTCGCTTGTAATACTGGCAGCAACAATATTTGTCCCAGGTCTATTTTACAGGACAAATGCGAAATTGGGTGGTGGTCCAGATCTGGTCGCTTTCTTTCTGCTGATCTGGATCATTACCAGCATAGTCAGCCCGCTAGTTATTCTCCTAAAAAAGGTTGGAGCAACAAAAGGAGATATCGGATTTATTCGAACTTTGCTGACCACGTTCAACCTATATTTTGGAACATACGGAATTTATATGATCTCAGTGGGTCAGATCACGCAATCTGGCCCTTTTTTGATCTTTTTCCTTATCTTAAATCTCATTTGGGCGGTATTGTTTATCATCATGGCGCTGACTAGACACCGCAAAAATGCATCACAACATTAACTTTACAAATGGATCCCAAATCACTACGTTAGAAAAATGACAAAGTCCCTCATATTGCTGACAATCACCTTTGTAAGCTTAATTCTCATCTTTTGTATACCTCCAATCGCCCAAACTCCCGAGTTTCATAATTTTGCGGACACCCGTTCGTTGTTAGGCATCGTAAACGCTGGTAATGTTTTGAGCAATATTCCCTTTCTCATTATAGGTATTTATGGGTTAGTGCTCGTGTCAAGGTCACCATCGCCTTTTGCTATCCGTGCTATTTATGCTATGCTATTTGTCGGAGTGCTACTAACTGGCCTTGGATCGGCGTATTACCATTGGGATCCAAATAATGACAGATTAGTTTGGGATCGTATTCCAATGACCATCGTTTTTATGTCCTTTCTCGCCGCAACCATTACTGAATTGGCCAGCCGTAAAGTCGGGGTCATGCTCCTTTTACCTTTGGTGGCCTTGGGCATAGCCAGCGTACTATGGTGGCATTATACAGAAACCGCTGGCAAAGGAGATCTCCGGCTATATTTTTGGGTCCAGTTCTATCCTATGCTTGCCATCCCTTTGCTTCTGTTGCTATATTACAAGCCAACCATAAAGGCAATTATCCCTAGCCTCATTTGGATCGTGGTCTGGTATGTCATCGCCAAGATATTTGAGCAGTTGGATTTTCAAATCTACCATGCCATCGCGGTAAGCGGGCATACTTTAAAACACCTGGCGGCGGCTGCATCCACAGGCTATTTTGTCCATTTATACAGAATGAAATATCTTACCTCGGGGGCCGCCGTTGTTGCTGCTTAATGTATGGATGTTCTCCAGTACTTCGGGGGGTAGACTTGTTCTTCCGCTGTTCCCCCAATATCAACGCCACTACAGCCGGATCATCGGCCGGAACTTCCCGGGCAGATACATTTTCGATAGCGTTTCTTCCCAATACTTCTGCGGCGAGATGCCAGGCATGCCTGCGTATATCTTCGAGATTCATCGGCTCGGCGAATGCCCTAACTCCGCATCGCTTGCCTCCTCCACGTAAATGAATTGTAATGTGCACGTATCCCATCTCGCCTCTAAAATAATGATCCCATAGACAAAATGCTAATTATTTTAGTTTTATTCATCGACAAGGGTCATTCCGTCTCCGGTATTACCCCCTTTTGTCCTTAGATAAAGGACACTCAATCCTGTCTGAGCTAACAAGCAATCATTCCACGATCTGCCCGATCGGCAAGTGGGCCCCTGGAGTTTGAATAAACAAAATGGAAAGTTTAAAAAAAATTTGGCATTTCACCATTATATCGTAATATTGCAATGAAACAATAAGCATATGGGCCTGACCAAATCTGAAATATTCAGCGATAAGCAGAACAAGTTGGCCGGCATGATGAAAGCCCTGGCCCATCCGGCCCGCATCGCCATTGTGCAATACCTGATCAAGACCAACGCCTGCGTTAATGGCGACCTGGTGGAAGAATTGGGCCTGGCACAACCCACCATCTCCCAACACTTAAAGGAACTGAAAAACGCCGGTCTGATCCAGGGCACCATCGAAGGTACCAGCGTTTGCTACTGCATCGAACCAAAAACCTGGGCTTTGTATCAAAAGGAATTCGGCGCCCTTTTCGCCGCCTATAAAGGAGCGGACAACTGCTGCGGTTGACCCCGTATTTTTTTGGCTGCTATCATCGCAATATCGCAATGTTAATATCATAGTTATGAGCACCAGCACCAAACACCGCGTCCTCTTCGTCTGCATCCATAACTCGGCCCGCAGCCAGATGGCCGAAGCCTTCCTGAAAAAGTACGGCGGGGATCTTTTCGAGGCCGAAAGCGCCGGTCTGGAACCCGGCACCCTCAATCCGAATGTCGTCGCCGTCATGCAGGAAGCAGGGATCGACCTGACGGGCAAGCTCACCCAGGCCGTTTTTGAGCTTTTCCGACAGGGCCAGCGATACAATGCCGTGATCACTGTCTGCGACAACGAGGCCGCCGAACGCTGCCCCATTTTCCCAGGCATCGTCAACCGCATTGCCTGGTCCTTCAATGACCCATCCGCATTCCGTGGCAGCCGCGAAGAGATCCTGCAGCACACCCGTGAAGTCCGGGACGAGATCGAACAGGCCATAAAAGCCTTCGTCAATGCAGCGAGCCAGCTGAGCTATTGGATACCCACCACCGAATCCTCACATTAAACTATACATATCATGGAAACGACCGATCAAATAAAAGACATGGTCCGCCAGAAGTACAGCGAGATCGCCTTACAAGACAAAGAAATCAACCAAAGCTCCTGCTGTGGATCCGGGTGTTGCTCGACCGACGTCTACAACATCATGAGTGACGACTACAGCACGCTCGAAGGCTATAACCCCGATGCCGACCTGGGTCTGGGATGCGGTCTGCCTACGCAGTTCGCACAGATCAAAACCGGCGACGTCGTGATCGACCTGGGCTCAGGTGCCGGCAACGACTGTTTCATTGCCCGCAAAGAAACCGGCGAGACGGGCCGGGTCATCGGCATCGACTTCACCCCAGCCATGATCGAGAAGGCCCGGGTTAATGTCGATAAGTTGGGCTATAACAACGTCGAGTTCCGCCAGGGTGACATTGAAAAAATGCCCGTCTCTGCCGATATCGCCGACGTCATCGTCTCCAACTGCGTGCTGAACCTGGTGCCCAACAAATACGGCGTCTTCCAGGAAATATACCGCGTCCTCAAGCCCGGTGGACACTTCAGCATCTCGGACATCGTCCTGGTCGGAGAATTGCCCGAAAAGATCCAACAGGCCGCTGAGATGTACGCGGGTTGCGTCGCCGGAGCCATCCAAAAGGAGGAATACCTGGGCCTGATCGAGACCACCGGTTTCCAAAAGATCACCCTCCAGAAGGAAAAGCCCATCACCATCCCCGACGACATACTCAACCAGTACCTTAACGCCGACGAGATCGCCGAGTTCAAGGCCTCCGCCACTTGTATTGTCAGCGTCACCGTCTTTGCCCAAAAACCAGCCACCGCAAAAACCTGCTGCGGACCGGATTGCTGTAAATAAACCGTATGAAAAAATACGTCGCAGAGTTCATCGGTACCTTCGCCCTCGTCTTTTGCGGCACCGGCGCTATGACCATTGATGAAGTCATCCACGGATCCGTGTCACATGTCGGTGTCGCCCTCACCTTCGGCCTTGTTGTAATGGCTATGATCTACGCCCTCGGCAGCAAGTCCGGGGCGCATATCAACCCTGCCGTGACCATCGCCTTTGCGTTTCAACGGGTATTTGCGTGGAAACAAACCTTACCCTATATCATCAGCCAATGCGCCGGGGCCCTCGTGGCCAGTTTCCTACTCAAATATCTGTTCCCTACCTCCCTGTACCTTGGGGCTTCTCTTCCCGCCGGAAGCGATACCCAATCCTTTATCCTTGAATTCATCCTGACCTTCCTGCTCATGCTCGTGATCGTCAGCGTAGCCCAGGGGCCGAAAGAACAAGGACTATTTGCCGGCATTGCCATCGGTGGCGTCGTGGCACTCGAAGCTCTTTTCGCCGGACCCATTTGCGGCGCCTCCATGAACCCTGCCCGCTCCCTTGGACCAGCCATTGCCAGCCATCATCTACAATCCCTCTGGCTCTATATCGCCGCTCCCATAATGGGAGCCGTCACAGCAGTCGGTGTAAACAAAGCCTTACAATAACACTCAAGAAAATGAAAATTGCCTTGTTCTCCGATGTTCACGCCAACCTCCCTGCCCTTGAGGCCTTTTTTGCCAGCATCGACCAGCAGAAGGCGGACGCCATCTACTGTCTGGGCGACCTCGTCGGCTACAACATTTGGCCCAATGAAGTCATCAACGAGATGCGCCAACGAAAGATCCCAACCATCGCGGGCAATTACGACTATGGCGTCGGCCGCGCCAGTGACGACTGCGGCTGCGCTTACAAAACCGACGAGGAGAAGGCCAACGGCGCGGTTTCCATTTCCCACACCAACCAAATGGTAAAGGATGTGGAACGCGCCTATCTCCGTACCCTACCCGCTCATCTGCGGGTCGAGTTCCAACTGAACAAGGACAAGCTCACCCTGTTGCTTGTCCACGGCAGCCCCCGTCGCGTTAACGAATATCTGTTTGAGGACCGGGAAGAAAAAAGCCTGCTGCGCATCATGCAGGACGCCGATGCCGATATTATGTGCTTCGGTCACACCCACAAACCCTACCACCGCATCCTGCCATCCGTACCGGACACCCCACCCCACTATCGTCATGCCATCAACATCGGCTCCGTCGGGAAACCTAAGGACGGTGATCCTCGCGGCTGTTACGTGCTGCTTCACATTAGTGACCAAAGCGGCATCACCGGGAAAGACAGCATCCGGGTGGAATTTATCCGCTTCGAATACGACGTTGAAAAAGCCGCCAGGGCAGTCGAGGGTAGCCCGTTGCCCCAGGCCTTCGCCGACGCGCTTCGTCTAGCTCGCTAAAAAAGAAGCCCCGCTTTGCAGGGGTTATCCTATAGTGATTATCGCCCATAACGCCGCCCTCACCATTACAATCATCTTCGCCCGCCGCAATCCTTCCATGCATCATTGCCGACCGCTAGATGATGGGTCTTAAAATGGAAAGCCATCCGTACCTGGTTTATCGTCACAACGATGCCAATCATCCCCATATTCATATAGTCTCGTCGCTGATCCGGCCCGACGGCAACCGTGTCAACACCCACCGTATGGGCGTCGATTTGTCCAAACCGACCTATAAAGCCATCGAAGCGGAGTTCCGTTGATCCCTTCCGGGCGCCGGCAAAGCGCTGAAATTCCCGACCCGTCGCGTTTGGCACACCGTTTCAGACGCTGATACCCGTATGGCAACTGCTAATCAAGCCGGTTTTTTTGAAGGGTAAGGTTTACCTTGTAGCACACAAAAGTTCTTTCGCCGAATATCCAGCTGCTCGCCCGAGCCGGCGAACGACACGAATAGATGATTGACCCCATACGACTCTTATGGCACCGTTATCGGAAGAGAAGCTACACAAAATTGGCCGGATCGATCAAGTTGTCCGCGACTACTTTCAGGAACACCCAGATTCCGAAGAAATCCTTGCCAAGGAGCTGATGCCATTATTTATTGAAAAAGGCATTTTCAAAATGAATCATAGAGACGGGCTCCCAATACGAAACATCTTACGAGATCTCGATTCAGAAAATAAACTCTCCTTTTTAAAGCATGTCCTCGTCATTCGCCATTCGGTAAATAGGAACTGGTATTTTCGTGCAAAATAGGGCCCGCGGGGACACCGGTCAGCCTTCGCGCAGGATCTTTCCGATATAGAATTGGACAAATCCATCCATTGAATCGGCGCGTTTTGTGTTGTTGCTGAAATTAAGCGGTTTGATCAGATATCCGGATATGCCGAGTTGTTCGGTCTCGGTGCGATCAGCTTGTTCGCCGGAGGTGGTCATAATAAAGACCTTGATGTCGTTGAACCGTACTTCCCGGCGTAAGGCCCTAAGAAATTCGATGCCGTTCATCTTCGGCATATTGATATCCAGCAAGATAATGTCCGGAAGCGGCGTTATCGGGGCCTTGCCGGCGCTGCCCCGGAGCATTTCCAGCGCCTCGATGCCGTTGAATGCGGTGTGCAGTTGGTATGGGAGCTCCAGTTTGTTCAACGACCGTTGTACGCTGATGATGTCCAACTGATCGTCCTCTACCAATAAGATCGTTTTTTTATCCATGTTCAGCTTTTTGGCCAGGTGAATACGAACATTGCACCGCCGCTGCCGGAGGAACCGACCCGGATGTTGCAATGTTTATCATCGATGATCTTTTTGACAATGGCAAGCCCGATGCCTGTACTTTCCTTATCCTCTTTATCGCGAAGGGTTTGAAAAATGACAAAGATCTTTTCATGGTATTCCTCCGGGATGCCCGGCCCGTTGTCGGCGACCGAGAACTCGTAACGGTCACTTTCCTCCCGGCAGGAGATGGCTATCTCGTCCCCGCCGTATTTCACGGCATTGCTGATGAGATTGCCAAACACCTGTTGCAGCAACAGTTTTTCCGTCCGGAAAACAGGCAGGTGCATTTTGTCGACCCGGCAGTCCTTCGGCACCATGATATCGTTCAGTTCATCGATCAAAATGCCGACGTCTACGCGTTGCTTTACGGGGTTATCGCGGCCTACGCGTGCATATTCGAGCAGGCCGTCTATGAGCATTTCGATTCGGCGAATGCGGTCAGGAATAAGATCCAGGTACGTCCGCATCTTCCCGGATATCTCGTCGGGAAGATCCTCCTCTATCCATTGAACGACGTTGGCGATACCTCTTACGGGCGCTTTCAGGTCATGAGAGACCACATAGGCA
>NZ_DASYCH010000114.1:0-20424 GCF_036500295.1 Puia sp.
ATCGGCCGGGGCTGGAAGCGGCGCGCAGAAGAACCAGCGGCTTTTTTATGGCGCAGGCTCCTGGCTGTACTGTATCGATGCGGTGACCGGAAAACCGGCGGCGGGGTTTGGGGACAGCGGGCGGATCGATCTTCACAAGGACCTCGGGCGCGACGTGGGCGATCTGTATGTGGCGGCGACGACCCCGGGGATCATCTATAAGGATATGATCATCATCGGCGACCGGGTGGCGGAAGATGCGGCGGCTGCGCCAGGCCATATCCGGGCCTATGATGTGCATACGGGCCGGCTGCGCTGGATCTTTCACACGATTCCCTATCCGGGAGAGAAAGGATATGAGAGCTGGGAGGATACAGCAGCTTACCGGCATATCGGCGGGGTCAACGCCTGGTCGGGGTTTAGCCTGGACGAAGAGAAGGGGATGTTGTTTGCGCCGGTGGGGTCGGCGTCCTATGATTTCTATGGCGGCAAACGCCAGGGCAACGATCTTTTCGCCAATTGTGTCGTAGCGCTGGATGCGAATACAGGAAAGCTGCTCTGGCATTTCCAGACGGTGCATCATGATATCTGGGACCGCGACCCGCCGACGGCGCCGGTGCTGGTGACGGTGAAGAAAGGCGGGAAAGAGATACCCGCCGTGGCGCAGGTGACGAAGGGCGGGTTTTTGTTTCTGCTCGACCGGATGACAGGTATCCCCCTCTCACCTGTCGAAGAACGGCCGGTGCCGACCGACAGTGCCCTGCCCAGAGAAAAACTCTCGCCGACCCAGCCGATCCCGATGGAGATGCCGGTTTTTGCACGGCAATCCCTAACCGAAGCCGATCTGAACCCACTCGTGCCGGATTCCTCGCTTGCCGATCTGAAGGAACGCCTGGCGGGTTACCGGACGGGGCGGTTGTACCTGCCGCCGTCGAGGCAGGGGACGGTCATCTTCCCGGGGTTTGACGGGGGCGCCGAGTGGGGCGGCCCGGCCTACGATCCCCAGACGGGTTTGCTGTATGTGAATGCCAACGAGATGCCCTGGGTGCTGACGATGGTGGATACGAAGAAAGCAAACGCGGTGATCAAGGGCAAGGGCGGTGCGGCAAAGCGGGGCATGGTGGAAGGGAAGGAGTCGACCGGCAAGCCGCCGAGCGTAGGCGAGGCGGCGAAAGCCCTGTATGCGACAAATTGCGGGGTTTGTCACGGCGCCGGCCGAAAAGGCGGCGGCAACTTCCCGACGCTGATCGGGATGAATAAGAAATATACACCCGAACAGTTTGTAACGCTGATCTCGGGTGGCCGGCGGATGATGCCGGCATTCAAGCAGCTGAGTGACGACGAGAAGAAGGCCCTGGCGGCGTATGTGCTGGACCAGGGTGCGGAGTTGGGGAAGCGGTTTGTGAACCGGAGTGCGAAGCCGGCAGACCCGTATTTTACGCTGCCGTATACGGCAACAGGGTATAATAAATTCCTGACAAAGGAAGGTTATCCGGCGGTGGCGCCGCCCTGGGGGACGCTGACGGCGATCGATGTGAATGCCGGGCGGATCGTCTGGAAGGACACACTTGGGGACTACCCGGAGTTCAAGGCAAAGGGCATCCACACGGGCACCGAGAACTATGGCGGTGCGGTCGTAACCGCTGGGGGTGTATTGTTCATCGCGGCGACCAGTGATGCGCGGATGCATGTGTACAATAAACGCACGGGTCAGCTCCTTTGGGAAGGCGACCTGCCGGTGGCGGGATTTGCGACGCCCTCGGTATATTCCGTCGGTGGGCGGGAGTACGTGGTCATCGCCTGCGGGGGCGGCAAATTGCACAAGAAGTCCGGCGATTCATATGTAGCATTTGCTTTGCCGGAGTAAGGCATCTCTTAGCATTGTTTTTGCGTTTACACCAAAAATTATCTCCAATGACGTCCTCTCTTTCGCCTAAAATGCTTTTTGGCAGCCTGCTACTGGCGGCCTTTTTTATTTCCTGTAACAATGAGCCAAAGCCCGCGGAGGCGACGACCCCGGCGAGCGGAACCGACACCTCCGGTATCAAGGAGGAAAATATCTCCTTTATGGCGGATTCCGCCAACCTCAACGCTTTTGTCGTCTACAACGATTCCGTCAAGGGCAAACGCCCGGCCGTGCTCGTCATTCCCGAATGGTGGGGCTTGAATGACTATCCAAAGATGCGGGCGCGGATGCTGGCCAAGCTCGGCTACGTGGCGATGGCGCTGGATATCTATGGTGACGGCAAGGTCGCCGACAACCCGGACAGCGCCGGCGCCTATGCGAAACCTTTTTATATGAACCCGATGAAGGCCAAGATCCGGATCGACTCGGCCATCGCACGCCTGCGGAAGTTTGACAATGTCGATGCCGGCAATATCGGCGCCATCGGCTATTGTTTCGGCGGCGGCGTATTGCTCAACACGGTCCGGCTCGGCGATGACCTGAAGGGCGTGGTCAGCTTTCACGGCACCCTGATCGGCACTCCCGCACGCAAAGATCTCCTGAAGACGAAGATCCTCGTTTGTCATGGCAACGCCGACAAATTTGTTTCACCGGCCGATGTCGCCCGATTCAAAAAGCAAATGGATTCCATCGGCGCGACCTATACGTTTATCGGTTATGACAGCGCCACCCACGCCTTTACCAATCCCGCATCGACCGCAACCGGCGAGAAATTTCACATGCCGATCGGCTATAACGCGAAGGCGGACAGCGCAAGCTGGGATGCGATGAAGACCTTCTTTGTCGGCGTATTCGGAAAATAATGTTGCGGCATAGGGAAGTAATGTTGCGGCATAGGGAAGGAATATTGCGGCGTAGGGAATAAATGTCCTTGCAAATAACCGATGGTTAACATCTATTAAATTCGGATTAAACCCGCTGTCGTACAGCGGGTTTTCTTTTAGCTTTGTGGTCAAATGCAAGGGCTTACACAAACAACAAACACCTGCCGGCGACTAACATGGCTCGTCGTTGGATTGTGTTTTGTTCTTTTGTATTCCTGCCCCGTCAAGAAATATCTGCTGATGACATTGGCAGGGGCTCACGCCACCGAAGAAGCCACCACCTCGCTTGAAAAAGATGTCACCAGTTATAGCGTCAAGATCGTTTACCTGAGCCGCCGCTCGGGTGGAAACACCGTTCTCGCGCCGATCCGGGCCATTCGCCCGGTCATGCCACAGGCTTTTGCGCTTTTTGTGGCTGCCGTCTGGCCGGCAAAGGATGGATTTGCCGCCAACGCGCCACGCTTCATGCATCTTGACGCCGTCGAGGGCGCTCCGCCCGGTTGGACGCGTCAGTTAAGGATTTGATCATCACCTCTCGCCGGGCTCCCATCGGCGCCCTGCCTTTTATATTTCCTTCCTTTTATTTATTGCCTGCTATCTGAACGGCCACTCACCCGCTGTGAGATTGGTTCATTCTTTATTTCTCTGTTTTTTATGTGGATCGTCAGACTTGCTTTACGCAGACCATACACCGTGGCGGTGATGGCGTTTTTGATCATGATCCTCGGGATCATGAGTATCAAATCGATGATCGTGGACATCTTTCCCGTCATCGATATTCCGGTGGTGAACGTGATCTGGAACTATCCAGGCCTATCGGCCGCCGATATGGAAAGAAAGGTGGTGCTGCTGTCCGAACGCGGCATCTCTTCCTCCGTCAATGGCGTCGAACGGATAGAGTCGCAGTGCCAGCCGGGCATCGGGTTGTTGCATGTATACTTCGAAAAGGGGACCGATATCGGGGCGGCGATTGCCCAGATGTCGGCAACGGCCAATGTCTCGCTGCACTCCATGCCGCCGGGCATCCAGCCGCCGTTTATCATTCAATTCAATGCCACCAACGTACAGGTGGCGCAGATCACTCTGTCGAGCAAGACGCTCCCGGAGGATAAGATCTTTGACTATGCGCTGAACTTTATCCGTATCCGGCTCTTTACGATCCCGGGTCTGGCGACGCCCGCACCCTTTGGGGGTAAGACGCGGGAGATCGTCATCGACGCGGACCCAAAAGCGATGGAGGCCAAGGGGCTTTCACCATCCGATCTGTTGGCGGCGCTGCAGGCGCAGAACCTGATCATCCCGGCGGGTACGGCGAGGATCGGCACCCGGGAATACAACGTGGAGCTGAACAGCAGCCCCGAAGTGGTGAACGAGTTCAAAGGAATTCCGGTGAAATCCGTCAATGGACAGATCGTGAATATGGGCGATGTGGCGAAGGTGGAGGACGCGTATGCCGATCAGACCAATGTGGTGCGGGTGGACCGGCACCGCGCCGCGTATCTGTCGATCCTGAAGAAATCGAACGCCTCGACGCTGATGGTGGTGGAGGCCGCCAAGGAGATGATCCCGACGATCAAAGAGACGGCGCCCGAAGGATTGGATCTGAGAGTCGACTTCGACCAGTCGGTGTTTGTGGAGAACTCGATCGAAAGCGTGTTACACGAAGCGGTCACCGGGGCGATCCTGGTCTCGCTGATGATCATGTTCTTCCTTGGCAGCTGGCGAAGCATCGTGATCGTCTGTACCTCGATACCGCTGTCGATCTTCGTCGGGATCATCGTTTTGAAACTGACGGGAAATTCCCTGAACATCATGACGCTGGGGGGGCTGTCATTGGCGATCGGTATGCTGGTGGACGATGCTACCGTGGAGGTGGAGAATATCCACCGGAATATCCATCTGCACAAGCCGCTGACCATCGCCATTCTCGATGGGGCGCAGCAGATTGCCGTGCCGGCGCTGATGGCGACGCTGGCCATTTGTATCGTCTTTTTCCCGGTGGTGCTGCTGACGGGGCCGTCAAAATATCTCTTCCAGGCGATGGCGCTATCGGTGGTGGTGTCGATGCTGGCATCCTACATTCTTTCCCGGACCCTGGTTCCCGTGCTGGCGCGGATGCTGATGGCCAACGAATATCATGGGTCGGCGCGGCCGGAAAAGGTGAGCCGGTTCAAACTGGTCTCCTGGCAGTTCAACCAATGGCGCGACCGGCGGTTTGCCCGCTTTACCTCACGGTATGGCCGGGTGCTGCATAACTGCCTTAAGAACCGGGCCGTGGTATTGACGGCCGTTTTTGCCGTGTTGGTGATCTCGCTGTTGCTGACGCGGGTTATCGGCACCGATTTCTTCCCCGTGACGGATACGGGGATGATGAAGATCCACTTCCGGGCGCCTTCGGGAAGCCGGATCGAGGAGACGGAGCGGCTGGTGGATTCGGCGGAAGCCCGGATCCAGTTCATCATCCCGAAGAAAGACCTGGGCAGCATCAACGATATGATCGGGGTGCCGCTGTTCTACAATCTCGGGTTTGTGCAAACGGACAATACCAGCAGTATGGATGCGGATATCCTTATCGCGCTACATGCCGGGCATCAGCCCACAGCCGGCTATATGCGCCGGATCCGGGAAGACCTGAATTCGCATTTCCCGGGGTGCAGCATCTATTTCCAGTCGGCCGATATCGTGAGCCAGGTGCTAAACTTCGGCACCTCGGCGCCGATCGACGTGCAGATCATGTATAATAATTACGATTCCTCCTATAAGTATGCGGTACTGCTGAAGGACGCTATGAAGACCATTCCCGGGACGGTGGACGTGAATATCAAACAGGTGCTGGACTATCCCACCTTTAAGATCAACGTGGACCGCGAACGGGCGCAGGAACTCGGACTTACACAACGGGATGCGGCCAACGCCATGCTCATCGCGTTATCGTCCAATACCACCGTGGCGCCGTCCTTCTTTATCAACCCTGCGAACAATGTCAACTATACGGTGGCTGTGAAGGTTCCCTACAAGCAGCTGAACTCCATGAACAGCGTGCTGAACACCCCCGTCACGAATAACAATGCTTCGCTGATGCAGAAGGTAAACCCTTCGCCGACGGATCTGCCGGTCGCGCAGGCCCAACCGCTGGGGAATATCGCCACGGCGCAGTTCCAGAATGAGTACGATGTCATCTCACATTATACGGTACAGCGGGTGATGGATATCACGGCCAATGTCGACGGCCGGGACATGGGTTCGGTAGCGGCGGATATCGAAAAGAAGATCGCCGGCATCGGCAAGACGCCTACGGGGATGCATTTCTTCCTGCGCGGGCAGCCGGAGGTGATGAACCAGACCTTTACCACGCTGGGGCTCGGGCTGATCCTCTCGGTGGTGCTGGTGTATTTCCTGATGGTGGTGTTGTTCCAGACCTGGCTTGACCCCTTTATTATTTTGTTTGCTGTTCCCGGGGCGTTTATCGGCATCCTGTGGATGCTGGCGATCACGGGTACGACGCTGAATACGGTGTCGCTGATGGGATCTATCGTGGCGGTGGGGATTGCCGTGTCCAATTCGATCCTGCTGGTAAGCTTTGCCAACGAGGTCCGCGTGGAGAAGGGGTTGAATGCCGTCGAGGCGGCGCTGGAAGCGGGCAAAACGCGGCTGCGACCCGTGTTGATGACTGCCCTGGCGATGGTCCTGGGGATGATCCCGATGGCCCTGGGCACGGGTCCCGGCGGAGAGCAGAACGCACCATTGGGCCGGGCGGTGATGGGCGGACTGATCGTCGCAACGTTTGTGACCCTATTTGTCGTTCCGGTGATCTATTCCCTGCTGCGGAAAAAAGAGCCGACGCGGCATAAGCTGGATGAGCAGTTTGCGCTGGAGACCATGCGCTATGACGAGGTGCATGTGGGCGATAACCCGCATGGGGGGATCAAGCCCGATGCATCGATCACAGAGTCCGAATAAATTTAAAATGAAAATACGATAATATGAAAGAGAACAAAACAGGATGGAAGATCTGGATCGGCGGGCTGCTTCTGGTAGGACTGGCCGCATTTGGATTCATCTTTATGGGACTGAAAAAGAAAGAAGCGCTGGTTGCCGAGACCGAAAGCCGGGTTATGGCAGCCAACGAAGGCCCGGTGGTGAAGGCCGTAAAGGCCGGGGCCAATGCCACCGACAAGGGACTGGTTTTTATCGGCGAGGCGCGGCCTTTCCAGGAGACCACGTTATATGCAAAGACGGGCGGGTATATGAATAAGATCCTCGTCGACAAGGGAGACCGGGTACAGGCGGGACAGCTGCTGGCGACCATCGTCTCCCCCGAGACCGATCAGGCGTATAACGCGGCCATCGCGGATATGCAGAACAAGGAGAAGATATGGGCACGCGATTCCAACCTGGTAAAGAAAGAGTATGTCAGCAAGGAAGAGGCGGAGACGAGTGAGACGACGGTGAGGATGGCCCGGGCGCAGGTGCAGTCGCTGAAGGAGCAGATGGGCTATAAGAACCTGGTCGCCCCGTTTGCGGGGACGGTCACGGCGCGTTTTGCGGACCCGGGCGCATTGGTTCAGAATGCCGTCAACTCCCAGACCAGTGCGCAGCCCGTGGTGACGCTCTCACAGCTGGACCGCATCAGGGTGTATATCTATGTTCCGCAGATTGACGCGGCGTTTGTCCAGACGGGTTATCCGGTGACGATCACTTCCACAGACCGGCCGGACTGGCAGATGAAGGCGAAGGTGACGCGGATCGCGGGGGAACTCGATCCCAAAACCCGCATGATGCTGGTGGAGATCGATGTCGCCAACGAAAAGAAGGACCTGATCCCCGGGAGTTATCTGCAGGTGGACTTACAGTCCCCGGACCAGCGGCAGCTGGCCATTCCTTCGGAGGCGCTGGTGGTCCGCGGCGGCAAATATTTTGTCACGCTGGTGGACAGCCTGCATAAGCTGCATTATCAGCCGGTGACGGTGGGGAAGAATGATGGGGCGTTTGTGTCGATCCTCAGCGGGATACAGCGGGGCGACTTAGTGGCGCTCAACGTAAGTCCGGAGTTAAAAGAAAATCAAAAGGTAAAATTACAGTAGGATGAAAAGAATTGGATTGGTGTTTTTGATGGTATGGGGCGGGGGGACGATGGCGCAGGGAGTCAGGGTGCTGACCCTCGGAGATTGTATCGGGATCGCCCTGCAGCGGAGCACAGCCGTCCTCAAGGGAAATAATGATGTGGCGTTGGCGGGAACACAGGTGATGGCGGCCTATGGCCAGTTCCTGCCAAACGTACAGGCCGTGGGGGGTGTCAACTACGACAAGGGGAACAACTGGTTTGGAAGTACCGGCATCGCGCTGGCGAATGAGGCCCGGGGCGTCTACAATTATCAGTTGACCAGCAGCGTCAATCTTTTTACGGGATATTTCAACCGCAGCAGTCTGAACCAGGCAAAGCTGAACCAGCAGGTCTCGGGTCTCACCCTCGAACGGGCGAAGCAGCAGATCGAGCTGGACATTACGCAAAGCTATCTGCAGTTGATCCTGGACCGGAAGATCGTGGTGCTGGACAGCAATAACCTCACCGTTTCCCTCGACCGGGAGCATCAGCTTTCGATGCTGACGGATGTGGGCCGGACGGCGCGTACCGATCTGTATCAGCAACAGGCGCAGACCAGCAGTGACCAGCTGTTGCTCATCAACGCCCGCAGCCGGATGCAGGACGACAAGATCCTGTTGTTGCAGAAATTGCGGATCGACTCGGGGGGAAACTACGAGATCGCGGATATCCCGATCGACGACGAAGCCGAAGCGGGCAAGTATGGCAATGCCGACGCGCTGGTGACCGAGGGGGTGCAGTTGCGGATCGACCTGCGCAGCGCGGACCTGAATATCCAGGCCAACGACTGGAATATCCGCAAGCTGAAAAGCGGCTATCTGCCGACGGTGAGTGCCTCGGGCGGGTTTTTCAACGACGGCGGGTGGTTCAATTCCCTAAAGGTAAATGGGGTGGAAGAGTTGCCGGGATCGCAGACCCCGGTATCCACGCAGCTGTATAAAAACTCCTATGGGTTGCTGGGCGTGAATGCCACCTGGAACATCTTCGACCGGTATGCGACCCGCTCGAATGTGGCGGCGGCGCGCCTGCTGCGGGATGATGCGCGGATCGACCGCGAGGATGTGAAGATCGGCATCGTGGCGAGTATCCGGCTGGCGCATAATGATTACCGCAATGCGGTGCAGCAGATGGAGACCGTGGGCAAGGGACTCGTCGCGGCGCAGGAGGCCTTTGACGCCGTCAATGCGCGGTATCGGCAGGGGGCGACGGATTTCATCACCGAGAGTAATTCGCAGCAGGTGCTGTTACAGGCGCAGCAGAACAAGATCCAGGCATCCGTCAATATGATGTTGCAGAAGAAGGCGATCGACTTCTTTACGGGGACGATAGCTCCGTAGGACGTGGCAAGTCGTCCGGGCCGGGTGGCATCGACCCTTCGGGTTGAGGCGCCCGGCTATTTATTTCAGAAGGTGCCCGTTTTGCACCACCCATTTCAGCAGCGCATTATTCTCGTCGGCCAGCTCCAGCTTGCGGCAGATATTGTGCCGGTGGTTTTTGATGGTATAGCGGCTGAGGTGGAGGGTGCCGGCGATCTCGATGGTGGTCTTTTTTTCGCGGATCAGCCGGAGGATGCGCAGTTCGGTGCCGGTGAAATCGTTGTCGGTCCGGAGCAGGGGTTTGCCGGCCTGGTCCTCACCGCTGAGGCGGCTGATCACGAGATGAACGCCTGCAAAAAGCTGGTCGTCATCGATGGGTTTTATGAGATAGTTGGCCGGATGTGTGGCCGCGGCCTTTTCGATGATGGCATGCGTCTGATAGGAGGTGATGAAGATGACCTCGAACGCATAACGCCGGCGAAGCTGGGTCACCAGGTCGATGCCCGACAGGTCGTCTTCCATCTGGATGTCGCAGAGCAGGAGATGGGGCAGCATCTCGGCCATCGCGATGCCGGCCTCTTCGCGGCTGACCGCGACGCGGGTCTCGCAATTGAAATTCACCCGGAGTTGTTGCTCGATAAAACGGGCGATGATGATCTCATCTTCAATAATCAGAATCCTAACCATGTTGCTTTTAATAAGGGATCGTGAATGAATAGCTTAATCCCTCTGCGGCGGCGATGGTCATCTTTCCATTCATCTGACGCGTCAGGTCCTTGATGAGGGGGATGCCCATGGTGAACTTTTCGTTCGACTCGCCGGTTGGGATGCCTACGCCGTTGTCGGAGTAGCTGAATTCCAGCTGGTGGTCATTCACTTCCACGGCTTTCACCCGGATACAGGGATCGGGATGATCCTTGAAGGCGTGTTTAAAGGTGTTGGTGAACAGTTCGGAAAGTATGAGGCCGAATGAGAGAGTATGTTTGTCGCTGAGGCAGAGTCCCGTGGGGATATCCTGCTGGATGCGGGTCTTTTCTTTTGTATCATAGATCTTCTGCAGGTGGGCCGCCAGTTCGGTGATGAATTCGCAAAGACTGACATTGCGGCCTTTTTCAACGTTGAAGAGCTTTTCATTGACAAGCATCATGGCCCTGATCTTGCCGATATTCCCTTTGAGGATGTCGCGGGAGATGCCGTCGCTGACGATGGGGAGTTGCAGGCTGAGGAGGCTGTAAAGCAGTTGCAGGTTATTCTTTACACGGTGGTGCAGTTCGTCGATGAGGAGTTCGATCTTGGTATTCCTTTCCGCCAGCTGGTATTTCTGGTTCTGGAGACGCTTGTTGGTGACCCGGAGGGCTTCGGTCCGTTCTTCCACGCGTTTTTCGAGCAGGCTGTTCTGGTGTTGCTGGAGGCGGTTAAGCTCTTCCAGCGCGACCTGCTTGGCCAGTTCATGCTGGCGCATCTCCTCTTTCAGCCCGGTGGTGAAGAACAGGAAGATCGCGAGGTTGAAGCAGTTGCCGACGATGCTGACGATGTTCAAAGACCGTTCGTGGCCGACGATGATGGAAATGGTCAGAAAGAGACCCGATACGCAAAGGAGGATGAGGCCGTAGGCGAGATAACGGCGTGCCGGGTTGAGCCGGGGCCAGCAGGCGTAAAGCGCATAGCCGACAATGAAAAGCATGAGGGGATGGGTGGCGCGGTCGATCAGCCCCGAGAGATAGTAGTCGCCCGTAAAGTAGTCGATCCCGAAGGCCGTCAGGGCCCTGACGATCAGCAAGGCGGGCACCAGGCGCATCCAGGCATATACTTTCGGAAAATCGGTGCGCAGCTGCCAGAAGTCGACGACCAGCAGGTAGATACCCAGCAGGCCGACATAGAGGAAATGTACGTTGATGAGCCAGGCGGTGGCCGGGTGGTTGGGAGCGACCCAATCGATCGAGTAGCCGCTGTTGCTGACGGCGTAGCAGCCGATGCCGCCGATGCTCAGGAGAAGCCAGAGATAGGGTCGGAACCGGCTCACGATCCAGGACAGCAGGGAATAAATGAAAAAGATACAGATGGCGCCGAAGAAAGCGGCGTCGATGGATTCCTTTGTCCGCAGTGCTTTGAAGTATTGTCGCTGCGTCAACAGTTCGAAATCGAACTGGGGTTGATAATATTTTGTATGGTGGACCTTGATGAGAAGGGTATAGTCCCTGTTCTTTTCCAGCGGCAGCGACGCATAAAGCCGGCCATCCCCGTCTGTCAGCTGGCTTGCGGGGCGAAACGCGCCGACCACTTTATGGGTGATGAGGGTACTGTCGGCATAGAGGTACACATCCACAAAGGTGAGATGGTGAAAGGTGAGGATCTTGCCGGGGTCCTCCAGGTCGTTTGTGCGAAAGCTGGTTCGTAGCCAGTAATCACTGACGGGATTTCCTTTTGGCAGGGTGGCGAGAGGGATAAAGCTATTCGGATGGAGGATGAGGTCGGTGGGATTGGCAGAGCCGGCGGAGTCTTCGAGTGCGGTGAACAAAGGTTGTAGCGATAGCCGCTGACCTGTCAGCACCGGGGTGGAGGGGGGGCTACCATTGGCAGGAGCAAAAGCAAGTATGAACGTCAGGAGCAGTAACCCTGACGGCTTTAATGAGGATATATCACGAGCCATCGGGTTAAAAGTACAAAAATAATAAGCGATAATGTAGGTATTTGTACGTAAAAAATCTAAATAGAAGCCTAAGCGCCCTGCGAGAAACGCTATGCGGATTAGTTTTGACTGGTTTCAAACATATTAATAAAATCCAATTTATGAAAACACGCCTACGTGGGCTTTTTTTTCTTGTATTCTCCTTTGCCTCCTTTATGGCGGCCAGGGCGCAGACCTATGCGCTGAGTTTTAATCCCGCCAATTCGAGTTATGTGGATTGCGGCAACAATTCCCTCTTAAACGCCAGTAATATCCGGACGATGGAATGCTGGGTGAAACTGAACAGCCTGGCGACGGACCAGGAGATTCTCAGCCGGTCGATATCGGGTGTGGGGATCGAACTGCTGGTCTACGGCGGAAACCTCGCTTTTTATTGTATGAATGGGACCAACTTTGCCTTCATCAGCTACCCCGGCAGCAATTTGACGACGGGGGTGTGGTATCATGTTGCCGTGAGCTGGGACGGCAGTACGCCCGGTTCTCTGCGGTTATATGTCAACGGGGTAAGCGTGGGTACGATGTCCACCGGGGGATCGCTTTCCGGCGGCGTGGGTAATCCCGGTACAGGTACGAGTTTTCGCATCGGCCAGTGGTCCGATGCGGGCGCCACCCGTTATCTCAACGGCACGGTCGACGAGGCGAGGGTCTGGAGTGTTACGCGTACCGCCGCACAGATCAAAGCCGGGATGTACGGCACGGTGTCGCCCGCGACCACGGGGTTGATCGCCTATTACAAACTCAACGACGGCAGCGGTGCAGCGGCGACCAACAGCACCGCCAATCCGGGGTTGAACGGAACACTCGTAAACAGTCCGTCCTGGGTGGCATCGCCGGTGCAATGGAGTCCCAATGCGCTTGCCTTTGACGGGGTCAATGACAAGGCTACCGCACTGGCCAGCAGCGCCTACGATCTGAGCACGGGAACGGTGGAGTTCTGGGCCATGCCGACCAACTGGGCCACCGGCCTGGGTGTGAACATGTGTATGTTGGGAGTCCGGGGTGGCACGCTGGGACGTTACAGCTTTCATCTCAGCTCGGGCGCCGTGGGCATCTACAATGGACTGCTTTTTACGACCCTGAGCTATGCCTTTAGTCTGAACCAGTGGTATCATTTTGCCTTTGTCTGCAATGGCACCAGCACGACGGTATATATCAACGGCGTCGCACAGCCGACTACGATCGGTGCATTCGGTACCGCCACGGGCCAGCCGCTGGTCTTTGGCCAGGCCCTGACGGCTACCGGATTTCAGGAACCCTTTGCCGGCGCGTTGGACGAAGTGCGGATCTGGAATACCCAGCGGACAAGCGGCCAGATCCTGGCCGGCATGAACCAGACGATGCTCGGCAACGAGTCGGGGCTGGTCGGGTTGTTCAGCATGGATGAAGCCCTTGTGGCCGGAACCAATACGGGGATGACGACCATGGTGGATGGCACGATCGCCAATAACCACGCCACCCTCGCGAATTTTTCGCTGTCCGGGACGACTTCCAACTGGATCAGCCATAGCGCTATCTCGTTGCCCGTGGAGTTCTCGGCTTTTACCGCGCAGAAGGCAAACGGAGCGGTATTGCTCAACTGGCAGACGGCACAGGAGCAAAACAGCAAGGAGTTTGTGATCGAACGCAGTACGGATAACCTGGCGTACACGGCCATCGGCACCGTCGAAGCGGCGGGTAACAGCAGCCAGTCGCTGAGTTATTCCTTTATGGATATCTCGCCGTTGGCCGGCAAGGACTATTACCGGCTGAAAGAGGCCGATCTTGACGGGAAATATTTATATTCGCCGATCGTCGCCGTGAATTTCGATGCGGGTGCGGAGGTGAGAGTGTCGCCCAATCCTGCCAATACGAGTGTTACCTGGTGGATGAACAGCGCACAGGCTTCGGGCGGCGCACTGAGTCTGACCGATCTTGCCGGAAGGGTAGTGCTGACCCGGAATGTCCAGTGGCAGAAGGGGGCGAACCAGTTTGTCATCGGCGTGAGCGGGCTGCCGCCGGGCGGCTATGTCCTGACGCTTACCGATGCCGCTTCGGGCATGAAACTCAGCCGTGAACTGCAGATCGTCCGCTAGGGCGTAACAAAGAGTTAATATTCCCCGGAAAGGGAGGGGGTGTAAATTACGCGCGTTTTAAAACATTACATGGTATGAAGTATATTCTCTCCCTTTCTCTTACGGGCCTTGTGCTCTTCTTTGTCTCCTGTGGCAAGCACAACGATCAGGATGTAACGGTTTCGAATCAGCAATTCAGCGCCGGGAGTTTTATCCAGGCGGGAGATACGCTCAACTCAAAGAGCGGCAGCAACGGCCGGGCGATCAAAGGGACCCTGCAATCGGGAAAGACTTATTACTTGTCCAGCCTGTATGCGGATGCGACGATCAACGCGGGTGATACGCTGGTCGTTCAGAATGGCGTGAGTGTGCTGGTGGTAGGGCCGGCGTCGGGCGCCGGGGCCATCGGAACACAGGATCATGCGCCGGGGATCGTGGTCAACGGGACCTTCCTCTGTCTGGGGACAAAGGATAAGCCTAATTGGTTCACGGTGGCGGATGCCTCACTGAAGTCCGATCCGGCGAAAGACCCGCAGAACCCCTCCACCGACCCCGCCTTCAAAGGTTATTGGGGCGGCATCCAGGGCGGTGTGGGCAGCGGCGATATCATCATTAAATGGACTCATCTCGAATATACGGGCGGGCTGGCGCCGCTGAACGGCCCCAAGCCGGGTACGAACCGCTATGGGGTTTTCATCCAGAGCCCCTCGGCCAATTTTGTGGTGGAAGACAGCTGGCTCTATGGCTGCGCCAACGACGTGGTACGGCCGGCCGGCGGGAAATATGAGATCTTCCGCAATACGTTCGAGAAGATCGGGTTGATCGCGGGCGAGTGTGTCAACGTAAAAAGTGGGAGCACCGGGGACATCGGCTATAATCTCGTGGTCGGCGGCACGGGCAATGCCTTCAAGGCGGCGAATGCCGGCGGGCTTTCTCCACAGGCCAGCATGATCTGCTATAACAACACCGTCATCACGACCGGTTATCGCCAGGCGAAGGCGGGCGAGGGCGGCTCCATCGATTTCGAGCAGGCAGGCCGCGGGCTGGCGTATAACAATATCCTCGTCAATTGCGCCTATGGACTCGGGATCAGGGGCGGCGGCGGATCGGTGCCCATCGCCGATACGGCCAATATCCGCTATGGCTATACCTATAACTATGGTGACGGGACCGACTTTACGACGCAATTCCTCCCGGTGGGTTTTATCACGGTGCAGCAGGCCTCCGATATCAACGGCGGCAACGCCACCACGCCGGGCGCGAACAATCCCAGATTCGTCAATTATCCACTTCCCGCGGCGCCGGGTACTAATTTCAGTGCCGCCGATTATGTCGGGAGCTTTAATTTCCGGCTCGCCAGCGGGTCACCGGCTATCGGTAAGGGATACACGGCCTTCTCCGTGGCCGCTGTCGTGAAAAAGGATGCGGTATTCGGCGTTACCGAGGTGACCCCGCCGGGAAAGGATCTTGGCGCCTACCAAAGTGACGGGAGTGGGAATCAGCATTAAATATATTGCTCTTTTAGGGCTGCTCGGCTGCTTCCGGGTGGCGGCGCAAAAGAATGACACGCTGGGCCTGCCAAACCGCGATTCCCTGCCGCGCCGCGATTCGCTGCCGGAGGTGACGGTGCGGGGCTACCCCGATGCCGGTTCGGTGCGGGAAGCCCTTCGCCTGCAGAAGTCGGCCAACCTGATCCTGGATATCGTGCCCGAAGAAACGATCGGCCGCAGTACCGATCTCTCCATCGCCGACGTCACGCGCCGCGTGAACGGACTTTCGGTGACGACGGATGGGGCCGGGTTGTCGGATCATACCATCATCCGGGGCATGGACCCCCGCTACAACTACACCCTCGTGGACGGGATCAAGATACCCAGCCCGGGTGACCGAAGCCGTTATATCCCCCTTTCCATCTTCCCGGCCGAGCTGGTCCAGCGGCTGGAAGTATATAAGACCCTGACGCCGGATATGGAGGGCGACGCGATCGGCGGGGTGGTGAATATGGTGTTGCGGAACGCGCCGGACCAACCGCTTTTGAAGCTGCGGCTGACCAGCGGGTACAACCAGACCTTTTTCGATCAGTCCTATCTTTCCTTCAACAGCGGCGTCGTCCAGCATAAAAGCCCATACGAAACGCATGGCGCGGGATATTCTGCCACCGGCGCCGACTTTACCCGGGATAACCTCTCCTTTTCCCACAAACAGCCTGCACCCGATATGCTGGGTAGCTTTACGGCGGGCCGGCGGTTTTTCGGGAAGCGGCTGGGGGTGCTGGTGGCTGCCAATTACCAGGATATCAAGAGAGGCGCCCCCAATTTTTTTATCCCGCAGAACAACCAGCCGGGGCTGAACAATTCCCCCGGGCTGACCGATCTTTACCTCAATAATTATTCGACTACACTTATCCGGGAGGGATTTCACGCCCGGGTCGACTATATCCTGGATCCGCACAACAGCATTGCCCTATACCAGCTGTATTCGAGCCAGCAGGATATCGAGAGCCGGTACCGGGTGGATACGAGTCTGAGCCTCGGCCGGACCGAACCCGGAACAGGAAGGATCACGATCACGGACCGGAGCCGCATCCATCTGCAGCATTTGTACAGCGCCAGTCTGCGGGGTGACCATGTGCTGAGCCCCCACTTTTCCCTCCGGTGGACGACCGCCTGGTCGGTGGCGACGGGACTCTATCCCGACTGGAGCGAGCTGTCCGCGGGTACTGCCCGGCTGGAGAACGCCGGCGGCGGGATCACGGCGACGCCGCTGCTGCTGGATGGGATGACGCGTACCTGGCTGCGCAACCGGGAGCGGGATCTTTCGAATTATGTTTATGGGGACTATCACCGAAGCGTCAGGGGCCATGTGCTGTCGGTGAGCGCGGGCGGCCTTTACCGGGATAAGCAACGCGACAATTTTTACAACAACTATATTTTTCAGCCCGCCATCACCACCAACCAGGGACAGCCGTTTACGGATATCTACCATGCCGGATGGACGAATGGGGACGGGCCGCAAAACCCGC
Source organism: Puia sp. (assembly GCF_036500295.1). Classification (NCBI taxonomy): domain Bacteria; kingdom Pseudomonadati; phylum Bacteroidota; class Chitinophagia; order Chitinophagales; family Chitinophagaceae; genus Puia; species Puia sp. The sequence goes on from NZ_DASYCH010000114.1 coordinate 16,952, forward strand.
TTGGCGCGGTGGCCAATCCGAATACCTATCATGCCCAGGAAGGTATCGCGGCAGGCTATCTTTCGGTTCAGTGGAAAGGGAACCGGGCCGACTGGCAGGCGGGATTGCGCTATGAGGACACGCGACAGCAATTTGTTTCGTCGGTGGACCCGGCGGTGAGTTATGGAAAGGAGGGGAGTATCCACTACGCGGACTGGCTGCCGTCGGCGCAGGTGAAGTGGCGGTTGACGGATAAAACGGTGTTGCGGGGTTCCTGGGACCGCAGCCTGTCGCGGCCGGCGCTTTATGACGTGACGTTCTATTCGATCGAATATGAAGACTATCGCGAGGTGGGGAATCCTTTCCTGCGGCGTTCGCATGCCGATAATCTCGATCTGCGCTATGAATGGTATCCAGGCGGGTTGGACCTGTTCCAGGCCGGAGTCTTTTATAAGCAGATCCGGGACCCCTATGAGCGGACGTTGTTGAATGCGAATGACGAGTTGTATCCGATCGGGAGCGGGGGGCTGTCCTATACGCCGGCGGGGGAGCTGACGGCACAGATGCGCAATGCGGGGACGGCCCATGATTACGGCCTTGAGTGGGCGGCGACAAAATATTTTGGGCGGTGGGGGGTGCAGGGGCAATATACTTTCACAAGTTCGCGAGTGGTGCAGGCGACAAAATTTACGACAAGGGCGGTGCCGGGTGATCCGGCCAGCGATGAGGTGACCGTCACGCGGAATGAGTCGCGGCCCTTGCAGGGGCAGTCTGCGCATCTGGCGAGTCTGAGTTTGCTTTATGCCGCGGCGGGGTGGAATGGGCGGGTCTCGGCGATCTATACCGGGCGGAGGATCTATTCGGTGTCGGGCTGGTATGGGCTGGATTACTGGCAGCGGGGCTATACGGTGCTGGATGCGGCCGTGGAGAAGAAGATCGGGAGCCGGCTGCGGCTGTTTGCAAAGATCGATAACCTGTTTAATACGGTGACGACGGTGGACCTCCTGACGCCAAATCCCGATTTTGCCCGGGGGCTCCTGCCGGGGCAGCAGCGGGCCGACCGCATCACCGTCATGCGGCAGGTAGTAAGGGCGAGTTATTATGCCGGCGCGCAATGGAGCTTGCGTTAGGGATCGGCGGCAGTACCGCGTACGCCGGAGAGCCCGCCGCGCCGCTTCGCTTTGGTTTGCGGCGGCGCGGAACGTCCTGGGGCAATTTTTCCCCGCGCGGGCGTGCATGGGTTTTGCCGTCATTCGGGTATGCTGGACGACGAATTACATTGGTATAAGGACGCGATCATTTACGAGCTGCATATAAAAGCGTTCTGCGATGGGGATGCGGATGGGGTGGGGGATTTCCAGGGTTTGATGACCAAGCTGGATTATCTCCAGGACCTGGGGGTGACGGCGATCTGGTTGTTGCCGTTTTACCCGTCGCCTTTGAAAGACGATGGCTATGATATAGCCGATTACTATACGATCAATCCCTCGTACGGGGATGTTTCCCGGTTTAGACATTTGTTGAAGGAGGCGCATCGCCGGAATCTGAAGGTGATCACCGAGCTGGTTATAAATCACACGTCGGATCAACACGCGTGGTTTCAGCGGGCGCGGCGGGCGCCGAAGGGGTCGAAGGAGCGGAACTTTTATGTCTGGACGGATAATCCGGAGCAATATAAAGACGTTCGCATCATATTCCAGGACTTCGAGAACTCGAATTGGACCTGGGACCCGGTAGCGGAGCAATATTACTGGCACCGGTTTTTCCATCACCAGCCCGACCTCAACTACGACAACCCAGCGGTGCAGGAAGAGGTGCTGCAAATCCTCGACTACTGGTGCAAGATGGGGGTGGACGGATTTCGATTGGATGCCGTGCCTTATCTGTTCGAGCGGGAGGGTACCAATGGGGAGAACCTGCCGGAGACGCATGCCTTTTTGAAGAAGCTGCGGAAACATCTCGACGAAAATTTTTCCGGTACGGTCTTGCTGGCAGAGGCGAATATGTGGCCCGAGGATTCGGCGTCTTATTTCGGGAACGGGGACGAGTGTCATATGAACTACCATTTCCCGGTGATGCCGCGGATGTTTATGGCGCTGCAAATGGAAGACCGGTATCCCATCACCGATATTTTCGATCAGACGCCGGAGATCCCGCCCACCTGTCAATGGGCGATGTTCCTGCGCAACCATGACGAGCTGACACTGGAGATGGTCACCGATGAGGAACGGGATTACATGTACAAAGTCTACGCCCGCGACCCGAAGGCGCGGATCAACCTGGGCATCCGGCACCGCCTGGCGCCGCTGTTGGATAACAACCGCCGGAAGATCGAATTACTGAACTCGCTGCTTTTTGCATTGCCGGGTACGCCGGTGATCTATTACGGCGATGAGATCGGGATGGGGGATAATTTTTACCTGGGAGACCGGGATGGGGTGCGGACGCCGATGCAGTGGTCACCGGACCGGAATGCGGGTTTTTCCGCCGCGAATCCGCAGAAGCTGTACCTGCCGTTGATCCTGGACCCCGAATACCATTACGAGTCGGTGAATGTCGAGACGCAGCGCGCGAATACGTCTTCTTTATTTTGGTATATGAAGCGACTGATCGCGGTGAGAAAGAAGTTTCACACGTTTGGCAGGGGTAATCTGCGGTTTGTGAATACGGAGAATCCGAAGGTGCTGACGTTTACACGGACCTATGAAGAGGAGACGTTGCTGGTGGTGGTGAACCTGTCGAAGTTTTCGCAGGCTGCGGAGGTAGATCTGCTGGCGTATAAGGGCTTTGTGCCGGTGGATGTGTTCAGCAAGAACCGGTTCCCGGTGATCCGGGAGGACGGCGGATATTTCTTTACGCTGGCGCCGCATTCTTTTCAATGGTTTGTGCTGGAGAAGGCGCATCCCGAGATGGATGAGGACAAGCCGCTGCCGCTGTTGCTGTTACGGCAGCGGGCGGCGGTGCTGGAGGGTGCGGCGAAGCGGCAGTTGGAGAATGTGATCCTGCCGCGATATCTCGTGCGCGCAAAGTGGTTCATCCCAAAAGAACGCAATACCTACCAGGTGGTGATCGCCGACTTCACGGTGATGGAGGTGGGGGAACAACAGGTGTTTTGGCTGTTGCTGGAGATCTCGGGGGATGATGGGATGCCGGGGCTCTACCAGTTGCCGGTGTGGGTGGTGGATGCGGAGGTGGGCAGGAGGCTGGGTGAGGGGTATCCCGAGGCGCTGATCGCCACTGTACGGTCGGAGGAGGGCGAGGGGATGCTGGTGGATGCCTTCTTCAGCTGTGACTGGCAGATAGCGTTGTTACGGCGGCTGAGCACGGGACATAAGAACGGTCATGCTTCGCCGGTGGTCTTCGAGGGGAGTGCGAAGGTAAAAGATTATCTGAAGGAGGTCGGGGATGTGTGTGCCGGTACGGCGACGCCGAAGGTACATGTGTCCGATCTGTATAACACGTCCATCGCCTATGATGGAGCGTTTTTTCTAAAG
>NZ_DASYCH010000115.1:0-2974 GCF_036500295.1 Puia sp.
AGACTCGCTGGAGTTGCTTTGCATTCCGAACCAGGCATCGATGCGTCTTCAAACCGCGCGCAACGATTTTTTTCGCCAGGTCAATGACCTCCAGCAGCAGGACAACCAAGGGAAAAAGGCGTCCGTTCAAAAAAACTTCTCTACTTCGGATTATAATATACAGCGCGATCTCTACGTCCTGGATCTTCTTTATCCGACCGCCCTGCCCATTTCGTTGGAGCAGGTCCCCGTCATCCCCTCTTCCTATATATTGACGGCAGAAAAGCCACCCGACCTTCTTCGCACAGCTTGCTAGGTCTGGCTGGCGCCGAATGGCCTGTCCATTCCAATCCGGGTATCGGTATGCCCCGGCGTTCTCCTTTTTCCAAAAACAACATCTGCATAAACTTTGGGCGATTGCCTTTCAGACGACGCATCTTGTAGCCAACTAACAACCATTCAAAACTAACGAAATGAAAAAGTTCTATTTACTGCTTATGTCGCTGTCCATTCTCTTCACCAGGCAGGAAGTCTCCGCACAGGGTTGCGTAGCTATCCGGAGCACCGGCGGTTTCTGCTCGGCCGGCGGTGAAGAGCATATCGATACGACCAGCAAATGGCAGTTCAGCGCCAACAACCGATATTTTCGGTCCTTCCGGCATTATATCGGCACCAATCAGCAGAAGCAGCGGCAGACCTTGGGTACAGAAGTGATCAATCACCAGTACACGATGGACATGGCCCTGTACCGCCTGATCAATCCGCGCTGGTCTGTCATGCTGGATGTTCCGATCGAAGCGAATTCACGCTCATCTCTGTATGAGCACAACAACCTGGGCCGGTACCAGACCCATTCTTTTGGAGTGGGTGATATCCGGTTTGCCGTTTATGGCTGGGTGATCGATCCCGTGAAGATGCCCCGGGCCAATATACAGATAGGGTTGGGACTTAAACTGCCGACAGGTACTTCGAATTACCAGGATTATTTTCATTTGACGGACAGCACCAAGCGGTTGGGTCCGGTGGATCAGTCCATACAACTGGGGGATGGCGGCACCGGCATCACGCTGGAGTTAAACGCCTTTTACAACTTTTCCCATACGGTTGGCATCTATGGGAACTTTTATTATCTCAGCAGCCCGCGGGATGTGAATGGCACATCCACTGCCCGTGGGGCGACGGCATCGGCATCCGCCGTTAAGAATACCAGCGATGTCATGAGCGTTCCGGACCAGTATATGGCCCGCATAGGCGTCAACGTGATGGAGGGGCATTTCGCTTTTTCTGCCGGGATGCGGGACGAATGTCTTCCCGTGCATGACCTGGTGGGCGGCAGCGAGGGCTTTAGAAGGCCGGGCTATATCCTTTCGGCCGAACCGGGAGTGACCTATGTCTTTCCGAAAGTATCGCTGTATGCCTTCGTACCCATTGCGATGGTGCGCAACCGAACACAGAGCGTACCGGATAAAATAACGACGAAGCTCACGGGGACCTATACCCAGGGCGATGCCGCTTTTGCCGACTATACGGTCAATATCGGAGCAAATATCCGGTTCTGACTACCGGGCCAAAACTAACTGCTAAACTTATATTGCATGAAACTTCTTTTTTTCAAACATACCGTGTTCGCCTTACTCGTCCTGCTGCTGGCGCAGGCGCCGAGACTCCGGGCGCAAACGGACGAAGACGCGATCATGATGTCGAAAAAAAATCTATGCGTAGGCGCCACCTATATGCGTAGCAACTGGGACCATTATTGGGAAGGGACCTTCAAGCGTAACAACCAGAACCTTGGGACGGTTACTGCTCAAATGATTGGACTGATGGGGACCTATGGCGTGAGCCGCAAGCTGAATATCCTTGTCAATGCGCCCTATGTCGAGACAAAGGCCAGTGCCGGGACCCTGCATGGGCAGCATGGCATACAGGATCTTTCCGCCTGGATCAAATGGCTGGCGGTTGAACAGAATATCGGCAATGGGGTGCTGTCGCTCTATGCGCTTGGCGGCGCCTCGCTTCCACTGACAAATTATATTTCCGACTATCTGCCTTTGTCGATCGGGCTGCACAGCAGAACGGTTTCGGGCAGGATCACGGCGGACTACCAGCTTGGAAATTTCTTTGCGACGGCCAACTACACCTATACCTTTCGCGATGATATCACCATCGATCGCAATTCCTACTATACGACAGCGCTGCACGTCACGGATAAAGTGGACATGCCCAATATGACGGCCTTCAATTTCCGGACGGGTTATCGCAGCGAACGGTGGATCATCGAGGCGGTACTCTCCAACATGACGACGATCGGAGGGTTTGATATCCGGAAGAACGACATGCCCTTCCCCAGCAATAAAATGAATGCGACGATGGTGGGCGCCCATTTCAAATACAATTTCAAGGCAGTGGCGGGATTGTCACTCACGGGCGGAGGCAATACTACCGTTGCTGGAAGGAATGTGGGGCAGGCGACGGGGTTTGATATTGGCGTTTTTTATATCCTGGATTTTACTCACAAGACAAAAAAGACTGCAGTACCTGCTAAAACGAACTAATTATGAGACGCACGACATACCTGTTCATCGCGGCTTTTACGGTCCTTGCCGCTTGTAATAAAAACGTGAGCGACCGGACGGCCAACCTGCCGCCGCTGGCTCCGGCCAGCCAGGACCTGAATGCGGGAAACTGGAAGCTCATCCTGCTCTCCCGTCCGGATACCTTTGCGGTGGCCGCCCCTGTTGCGACCAATAACCCGTTATATATTGCCGATCTCAACGAGATCAAGGCCTACCAGGCCCATCCGGGCGACGACCAGGAGAACAAGATAAGATATTGGAGTGCCGGTGGGGTATTGCGTTGGAACGAGATCATGCGGGAACTGATGGCAAAATATAATGTGCCAGCGTACCAGAATGCGGATGGCAGCTATCCCGCTCCCAGCTCGACGAACCCCTTTGCCTATCCGCTTTTTCCGTTCACCAATCCTCCCTATGCC
>NZ_DASYCH010000116.1:0-44076 GCF_036500295.1 Puia sp.
CCGCCTTTATCCTCATCCGCGCGATCAATCTCTATGGCGACCCCGTTCCCTGGTCGACCCAACACAACGCCGGCTATACCTTCCTGTCTTTTCTCAACGTCACCAAATACCCGCCCTCCCTGCTCTATGTCCTGATGACCCTCGGGCCGGGCTTCCTCTTCCTCTCCGTTGCCGAAAAGCCGCTGAACGCCTTCACTAAAAAGATCGCTATCTTCGGCCGCGTCCCCTTCTTCTATTATATCCTGCATATCTATCTCTTCCACGCCATCGCCGTCGTAGCCGCGATGATCCAGGGCCACCCCGCCTCGGATATGACCAACTTCACCAATTGGGTCACCGGCAACCCGCAATTAAAAGGCTATGGTTTCGATCTCTGGGTCGTCTACGCCGTCTGGATCGCCGTCGTCCTGGCACTGTATCCCCTTTGCAAGCGCTTCGACGCCTACAAACGCGCCAACCAGGCACAAAAAAAATGGCTGAGTTATCTTTAACGGCCAAGGGCCTTTATGATCCCCGGCAAGTCCTCCGTCCCCGCCACCACATCCACCCTCATCCGCAGCAAGACCTGCTGCGGCATATAGGGCACCTCGGCCGTATGCGGGTCCTGCACGATCGTAAACCCGCCGCAGGTCTTCACATACTCCATCCCCACTGCCCCATCCGCATTGCCGCCGGATAACAGCAACGCAACGACCCCGGCGCCATAGACGTCCGCCGCCGACCGGAAAGTGACGTCGATGCTGGGCCGGGAGAAATTCACGCGTTCGGAATAGTCGAGGGAAAAACTCCGGTCCTGCTCCAGCAACACATGATAGTCCGCCGGACAGAGATACACGACCCCCGACCGCAGAAAATCCTTCTCTTCCACCTCCCTGATCACCCGACCGGTGCGAACGGATAACAACTCCTCCAGACTCGACTCGAAAACCCCATTCCGATGCAACACCACCAGCACCGGCATGGGGTAATCCTTCCCCAATGCCGCCAGCACCGAGACGATCACCTGCAGACTCCCCGCAGACCCCCCCACCAACAAAAGTCTATTCGGATTCATGTATCTTCCTCCATATCTTCTCCCGGCCCACCTGCCGGTATCGGTTGGCAATCGGCGAAAACCGCAGCGATTCCTTCGACCCAAGCGCGAGATACCCGAAGTTCTCCAGACTATAGTCAAACAGCTTGAACACCTTCGTCTGCAACTCCCGCTCGAAATAGATCAGCACATTCCGGCACAGGATCAGCTGAAATTCATTAAAGGAAAAATCCGACACCAGGTTATGCGTCGAAAAGATCATCTTCCCCGTCAGCGAGGAATCGAATTTTGCCAGATGATAGTTGGCGGTATAGTAGGAAGAAAAATCCTTCATCCCGCCGGCCTGGATATAGTTTTCCGAATATTTCTGCATCTGACTCACCGGGAAGATGCCCTTGCGCGCCTTCTCGATCACCTGCGGGTTGATATCCGTCCCATACAGGAGCGACTTGTGCAGCAACCCCGCCTCTTTTAATAAGATCGCCATCGAATACACCTCCTCCCCCGTCGAACAGCCCGCATGCCAGATGCGGATAAAGGGATAGGTCGCCAGCACCGGCAGGATCGTCAGCCGCAACGTCCGGTAGAACGAAGGGTCCCGCAACATCTCCGTCACATTCACGGTTATCTCCTCGACAAACCGCCGGAAATAGGGTCCATCGTTCTGCAACCGGTATCTAAACTCCGCAAAAGACGGAAATCTGTCCAGCGCAAAAAGCCGCTGCACCCGCCGTTGTAACGAAGCCTTGGAATACTCCGTAAAATCATACCCATACTTCGTATGGATATCATTCAACAGCTGCTGCATTTCCTCTTTTTGTAGTTGGTAGCCTTCCATGGATTATTTCTCGTAAAGCCAGATACGCAGTAAAGACAGGAGCTGATCGATATCGACAGGTTTGGAGATATAATCCGAAGCCCCCGCCTGGATACACCGTTCCCGGTCCCCGGCCATCGCCTTGGCCGTGACCGCGATGATCGGCAGATTCCGCAGCCGCGGATTGCGGCGGATCTGCGAGATCGCCTCGAACCCATCCATCTCCGGCATCATCATATCCATCAGCACGATGTCCACCCCGCCGGCCTCCGCCGCCACCAACGCCTCCTTTCCATCCATCGCCGTCACCACCTTCATCTTATGCTGCTCCAGCGCCTTGGTCAGTGAAAAGATATTGCGCACATCGTCATCGGCCACCAGCACCGACCGCCCCCGGAGCACCTCATCCAGCGCGCCAAGCCGGCTATACCCGTTGCCGGGCGCTTCCTTGCTCTCGTTGACGATATGCAGGAAAAGCGACACCTCATCCAGCACCCGCTGGTAGGAATGCGCCGTCTTGACCACGATGGAGTCCGCAAACTGCCGCAGCCGCGCCTCCTCCATCTTGGAGATATTCATCCCCGTGAAGACGATGATCGGAATATTCTCGAAGGCCGGGGTCTTGCGCATCATCTCCAGCGTGTCGGCCTCTTCCTTCCCCGTCTCCCGGCTGAGGATCACACCATGCACCCCCTCCTTCTCCAGGAACCCGCTGCTCTGCGCAATGGTAGGTGCGATCTCCAGGCGCAGATTATGCGAGCCCAGGAAAAAGGCCAGCGCCTGCGCATGACGGATATTATCTTCCACGATGATCACCTTCCGCGCGCTCCGGCTCAGGAGTTGCCCGATCTTCTCAAAAGCGGTGTCCATATTATCAAACGCCAGCGAAGACTTCGGCAGGAAATCCACCGCTCCCCTTCTCAGGCTCTCACTCTTCACCTCGAAGGACGACATGATGTGAACGGGTATACCCCTCGTCTTCGGGTCTTTCTTCAGTTCATCCAACACCTCCCAGCCATTCTTCACCGGCAGCTGAATATCCAGCAGGATACCCATCGGCCGGTACTGCCGCGCCATGCGGATCGCCGCATCGCCGCTCACCGCCACGATCCCCTTATAGCCTTTTCGCCGGGTAAACTCCAGCAGGGTCCGCGCGAAATGAGTGTCGTCTTCCACGATCAGCAGGGTCCGGTCGTCCGGCCCCAGGTTCTCCCGGTCATCCGGGATCTCCGCCGGCGCCTCCGACAGAGTAAACGTCGCAGCGGCAACCCCATGTACTCCGGCAACCCCGGTGGCAACTCCGGCCTGCCCAAAAGCCGATCCCCCAACCCCAAAGGGCGATTCGGGAAACCCGCCCAGCGATCCGCCGGCCCCGCCGGCTTCGGCGACAGGCTCCATCTTGAACTGCGGAATGTTCACCGTAAACTCCGCCCCTTCCTCCGGCTTGCTCGTCACCCGGATATCCCCGCCCAGCAGCCGCGACAGCTCCCGGCTGATGGACAAGCCCAGCCCCGTGCCGCCATACTTGCGCCGCGTCGATCCATCGGCCTGCTGAAACGCCTCGAAGATCAGCTGGTGCTTGTCCTCGGAGATCCCGATGCCCGAATCCTTCACCACGAATTCGACAAAGTTCTTCTGCGTCGCCGGGACCCGCGCCCGGAAGCTAACGACGCCCTTATGCGTAAATTTAAACGCATTCGACAACAGGTTTTTCAAGATCTGCTCCAGCCGCAGTTTATCCGTTTCCAGCTGCGCCGGCGTCCCTTCTTCGACGACGATCTGCAGATCGAGGTTCTTGTCTTTTGCGATCGGCCCGAACAGGCTTCGCATGTCCTCCATGATATCCGTCACGGGGACCAGCGCATGTTCCAGGGGCAGCTTGCCGGATTCGATCCGCGACAGGTCGAGGATCTCGTCGATCAGCTGCAGCAGGCCCTGCCCCGAGTTCTGGATCACGCGGGCGTACTCCGTCTGCTCGTCCGAGAGGTTTTTGCCCGTGTTCTCCGCCAGCAGCCGCGACAGCAGCAGGATCGAGTTCAACGGCGTCCGCAACTCGTGCGACATATTCGCCATGAACTCGGATTTGTATTTCGTGGTCAGCGCCAGCTCCTCCGCCTTCTTCTGGATGTCGAGGTTCCGGATGAGGATCAGCTGGTTCTTCTCTTCCAGCGTCCGGCTTCGCTCTTCCAATTCCTGGTTGGTCTGCATGAGTTCTTCCTGCTGGACCTTCAGCTCTTCTTCCGAGACCTGCAGTTTCTCCGCCTGCACCTCCAGCTCGAGGTTGAGGTGCTCCATCTCGCTGTGCTGCGACTGCAGCTCTTCGGTCTGCGCCTGGGTCTCTTCCAGCAGTTCCTGCAGCCGCACGCGGCTCTCGATGCCGTGGATCGCCGTGCCGACACTGTCCCCGATGCTGTCGAAGAATTCCAGGTCCCGGTCGGAATATCCTTCCAGCGAGCCCAGCTCGATCACGCCCTTGATCTTTTTATCATGGAAGAACGGGAAGGCCACCACGGTCCGCGGTGTGATATCCCCGCTCGCCAGCCGGATCATCCATTCCCCAAGACGGATGTCGTTGAGCACAACCCGCTTCCCATCCCGCGCCACCTGCCCGACAAGCCCCTCGCCGACCGGTATCCGGGTGCGGTCTTCGCTCGGCGCCAGTGCAAAGCCGCCGCTCAGCGTAAGCACGCCCGTGATGGAATCCAGCACATAAAGCGCCCCCACCCGGCTCCGGCTGTATTGCGCAACACCCGCGATGACATGCGTCACCAGGGCCCGCATATCCGTCTCGCCCACCATCTCATCGTTGAGCCGGGCGATCCCCGTCTGCAGCCATTCCTTGTCCGACAGCAGCCCAAAGCTATATTCCAGCGACTCGGCCATCTTGTTGAGCGCTGCCGCCAGTTCGCCAAGGCTGTCCTTCTGATCGTCCCTTACCCGCACCTGGTAGCGGCCCGCGCTGATCTCGTCGGCGATATCCCCGATGATATCGATCCGGCTGGCCACATCGGCGTCCTTTTGCTGCAATTCGCCATACAGCGACGCACGCTCGAGAAAGTCGCGGTGCACCCGCCGGTAAAAAAAGATCGTGATCCCGATCGAAAGCAGCGCCGCGATCACGATCAGGATCGGAGTATACGCCGAATACTGCCGCACCTGTTCCACCCGGCGGCCCATCAGCGACCGTTCCTCGGACTCTATGCGCATGAGCAGCCCCCGTGCGTCCAGCATCTGCTTTCGCGCCAGCTGCAGCGCCGTCGTATTGTAGATGTTGTCGTCCCTCTTCTGGTCGATCATGGTCTTCAGGGTCTCCAACGGCAGATAGACCACCCGCCGCAGGTCCTCGAGGTTCTTCGCCTGCCGGGGATTGTCGCCGGTCATCTGCTCGACGCTGTCGACGATGATCCGCATCCGGTCCTCGGCCCCATTATAGGTCTCCAGAAAACTCTCGTCGCCGGTGAGCAGATAGCCCCGCTGACCCGACTCCGCCTCCCGCAAGGCATTGGCCACCCGGTCGATCTTGATGATCACCGAGTCGGTGTGATCCACCCACCGCGCGCCGATCAGCAGGTTATGGATGCTGCTGTAGGACGCCACCGCGGTGATGACGAGAAAGAACAGGGAAAGCCCAAAGCCGATCTGTAGATTTCGAAGCAGTCCGGGTTGTGTGATTCTATTCATTTGCGCTACAAGGTTTGTTCAGTCTTCAGCGGAACCGAAAAATAAAAGGCCGATCCCCGCCCCGGCTCGCTCTCTACGCCATATTCGCCTTCATGGCGCCGGATGATCTCGGCACAGATGTAAAGCCCGATGCCCAGGCCCTGGAACCGGTTGGCCGATTCCTCCACCCGGTAGAACTTGCTGAAGATATTCTCCTGGTGATCCTTCGGGATGCCGATCCCATAGTCCCGCACCTGCACAAAAAGCCGCCCGTCGGCGCGGACCCCGGCATCGACATCCACCTCCTTGCGGTCGGGCGAATATTTTACGGCATTGGTCAGGTAATTGATGATCACCTGCTCTATCCGCATCTCATCCCCATATACCTCGACATCGGCCGCGCCCTTCCGGGTTATCCGGTAGTCGGGATAGGTCTGCCGGATCATCTCGATCGCGGTGGTGAGCGTATTGCCGAAATCAAAGGGTTTTTTATTGAACTTCAGTTTCCCGCTTTCGATCTTGGACAGATCGAGCAGGTCGACGATCAGGTTGTCCAGTTTGCGAATCTGCACCAGTGCACGGTCGACATACAGCCGGGTGGGCTCACCGGCGTCGATACTCCGTTCGAGCAGCTGTACATAAGCCTTGATGGTCGTCAGCGGCGTCTTCAGCTCGTGGCTGGCGATGCTGATAAACTCATCCCGCTTCCGCACGGCCTCTTGCAACTCCCCTTCCACCTTTTTGCGGAACTCGATCTCACTGCGCAGACTGGCCTGTATCCGGTTGAGCTCCCGGTTTTGTTCATACAACCGGTAGAAGGTCTTCACCTTCAGCAGCAGAATATCCGGGTCGATGGGTTTTGTGATATAATCCATCCCACCCGAAGAATAGCCCTTTGTAATAAATTTCTTGTCGGTGTTGACGGCGGAAAGAAAGATGATGGGGATGTCCCGCGCCTTGCTGTAACCGCTGATCGCCTCCGCCACCTCGAAGCCGTCCATGCCCGGCATCTGCACGTCGAGGATGATGAGGGCATAGGGTTGACGAAGTATCTTTTTGAGAGCCTCCTCGCCGCTTGACGCCGTATCCGTGGGAAAGGAATGTAATTCCAGGATGGTCTTGAGAGAAAAGATGTTTTCAGGCTTGTCGTCAACGATGAGGATCATAACCAAAAATAAGTCTAATCCGGTTTGCTCTAAAGTAAGTACCTGTGGAACTATTTCTACAATTTTGGAATAAAATAGCGTGCCAGATTTTGGATTGATTATTGAATCCTATCCGGTATATGCAATCCATCCTTAACCGATATCAACGAACCCGGCTGCGCGTACAGGAGAAAAGGAGCCAGTGGAAGTCCTTCCTCTATCGCGCCGGCGACCTCACCGCCTTTATGCTGCGTTTCTTCCGGGGGGTCCTCAAACCGCCCTATGAATGGCGGGAGATCTTCTATCAATGCTATCTCGTCGGATATAAATCCACCTTTCTCATCGGCCTCACCGCCTTTATCATGGGCGCCGTACTCACCATCCAGAGCCGGCCCTCGATGGCCGCCTTTGGCGCGATCTCCCTCATCCCCGGCATGGTCTCGGTTTCCGTCGTCCGCGAGATAGGCCCGGTGATCACCGCCCTCATCTGCTGCGGAAAAGTGGGCTCGAGAATGGGGGCCGAACTCGGGTCGATGCGCGTGACCGAACAGATAGACGCCATGGAGGTCTCCGCGATCAACCCCTTCCATTTCCTGGTCATTCCGCGAACGCTTGCGACGACCCTGATGGTACCCCTGCTGGCCATCATCGCCGACTGCATCGCACTCTACGGCGGCTACCTGGCCATGAACATCCATGACAGCAGCAGCCTCCGGCATTTTTTCGTGGCGGCCATGGCCCACCTCGAATTCATCGATATCTTCCCCGCGGTGATAAAAACCTTCTTCTTCGGTTATGTCATCGGCATCATCGGCTGCTATAAAGGCTACCATGCCCGCCGGGGAACGGAAAGCGTTGGGCTCGCCGCCAACAGCGCCGTGGTGGCCTCATCGCTGGCGGTATTCATCATCGACATGATCGCGGCCCAGATAACCGACCTATTGTAAAACAATTGTATGGAAAAAGAGATCATAGAAGACAGTAACGTGGCAGAGGAGGAAATACCTTCTCTCCCGGACCCCGTGCCCACGGCCGATCTCAACGTTCAGCCCCAGGAACAGCCCCTGTCCCCGAAAGACGAACAACCCGTCATCGTCATCCGCGGGCTGACAAAGTCTTTTCACGATCATGACGTGCTCCGCGGGGTCGATCTCTACGTCAACAAAGGCGAGAACCTGGTCATCCTCGGAAAATCCGGTACGGGTAAATCCGTGCTCATCAAATGCCTCGTCCGCCTGGAATGGCCCGACAGCGGCACGATCAGCATCTTAGGCCAGGACCTTGACGCGCTCAACTACGCGGAGATGAACGCCCTGCGGCTCCGCGTCGGCTTCCTGTTCCAGAATGCCGCCCTCTATGATTCGATGACGGTCCGCGAGAACCTCGCCTTCCCGCTGCGGCAGCATAAAAAGAACATGACAAAAGAAAAAAAAGATGCCCTCATCCTCGAAATGCTCGACAACGTGGGGCTCGTCGATTCCATCGATCAGCTGCCGTCAAAGCTCTCCGGCGGTCAGAGCAAGCGTATCGGCCTGGCCCGGACGCTGATCCTGCGGCCCGAGATCATGCTGTATGATGAGCCCACGACGGGTCTCGACACCGGCACGGGCAAAGAGATCATCGAGCTCATCAGCAAGATGAAAAAGAAATACAACATCTCTTCCATCACCATCACCCACGATATGTCCTGCGCGAAGATGACCGCCGACCGGATCATCCTGCTCAAGGACGGGATCGTCTATGCGGAAGGCAGTTATGAAGACCTGGAAAAGTCCGGGGATGAATGGATCCGATCGTTCTTCAACTTTTAAAAAACGAATTATGCCAAAAGAAAAAAGTTATAAATGGAAACTGGGGTTCTTCGCCATCGCCGCGCTGGTGATCGCGGTAGGCGGCATCTATTATGTCGGTAAACAAAAGAATAAATTCGGTTCCGTCCTGCATATCACCTCGCAGTTCAGCTCCGTCAGCGGGCTCAAGGTCGGCAGCAATGTCCGGCTCGGGGGGATCGACGTGGGTACCGTGGATGCGATCCAGCTGACCACCGACACCACCGTCCAGGTGGAGATGGTCATCCAGAAAAAGGTCCAGCGCTTTATCCGCAAGGACGCCAAAGCCAGTATCAGCTCCGACGGGCTCATGGGTGACAAGGTGATCGTCATCGCCGCCGGCACCCCGGCCTCTGCGCGCGTCAACGACGGCGACTCGCTGGGTTCTTTTAAGCCGATAGAGACCGACGCCATTATGGCCAGTCTGAAAACTTCCGCCGACAACGCAGCCATTATCACCAGCAACCTGGCCGAGATCTCCAACCGGATCACCAACGGCAAGGGCGCCATCGGCAGGCTCCTCCGCGACACCACGCTCTCCGCGAATATCAGCTCGACGATGAAAAACCTGAAGACCAGCAGCAAAAAGCTGGACGAGAACATGGAAGCGGCGCAGCACAACTTCCTGCTCCGCGGATTCTTCAAGAAAAAAGAGCGCGAAAAGAAAAAGAAGGCGGAGGAAGAGGCGAAGAAAAAGCAGGATGTCGAAGAAGGGGGACAAAAAAATTGATCAAATCGGAAAAAAGCGGTAAATTCCGTAGACAATCTTTTCGGTTATGAAACGCATAACCATCGCTTGCTGTATTCTGGCGCTCGCTTGCCTCACCATTCCGGCCCGGGCCCAACTCACCGCCGTTCAACAACGCAACGCGCGGATGATGGACTCCCTGCAAATGGAAGTCATCGCCATCTGGTGCCGCGGACAACTGGATTTCCCCGCCAAATACAGTCGCCGGCGTACCGACCAGGTGACGAAGGTCCTGCGCACGCTGAACAGTCTCTACACCGACACGCTGACCCGGAGCGGGCTTTTGGCAGGGATCAACAACCTTCGCGAAGGGCGGATGGAGATCGATACCCTCCACGGTGCCGGGGACTCCACGAGTATCCAGATACGCATCGACCTGCCCGACTATCTCCGGGTCCGGCTTCAATTCACCTGTGCCGGCGATCGCGTGGTCGCCCAACGATACGAGCTGCAGCCCGAGACGAAGATCTGGGCCAACGACCACAACCAGGGTTTTGTCGATTTTAATTATTGCAAGACGGTGTATGCGCCGGCCGTCGATTTCCCCCTGCAATACACCCGCAAAGAATATTTCTACGCGTCACTCGGACTTTAACCAAAAGCCCCTGAGGGGCTTAATTGCTACGCAAAGATTCGACAGGATTGGCCAGTCCGGCCCGCACCGCCTGCACCCCGATGGTCACCAGCGTGATCAGCAGCGTACAGACAAAGGTCACGGCAAACACCATCCAATCGATGGGCACCTTATAGGCAAAATCCTGCAGCCACCGGTGCATGATCATCCAGGCCACCGGCGAGGCGATAAGCATCGCCAGTCCTACCAGCTTCATGAAATCCTTCGACAGGAGCAGGACGATCCCGCTCACGCTCGCACCCAGCACCTTGCGGATACCGATCTCCCGGACCCGCTGCTCCGCACTGAAGCTGGCCAGCCCGAAGAGCCCAAGACAGGAGATGAGGATGGCCATCACCGTAAAATAGCCGATCATCGCCGACAGCCGCTCTTCGGCCGCATAGTTCTTCTGGAAGTCTTCGTCAAGGAAGGAATATTCAAACGGTTCGTTGGGGTCCAGCTTATGCCAGGCCGCCTGCAGGGAAGCAAGCACCGGCGCCGGGTCGCCCGGCCCGCTATGCACGATAAGGTAGCCGTTCTGCATCTGCTGCAAGCGCAGGGCATAGGGCTCCACCGCCACATGAAGGTCTTTAAAGTGGAAATCCTTAACCACCCCGATGATCTCATAAGTCTCGGTCCTGCCCTGGAAATCGGTCTTGATCCGTTTGCCGATGGCGGCTTGCACACTGGGATAACCAAAATTCTTCACCGCCGCCTCATTCAGGACGATGCGGCCGCTCGTGTCTGCGGTAAACTCGCGGCTGAAGAGCCGGCCCGCCACCGGCCTCAGTTCGAGGGTGGGTGAATAGTCATAATCCACAAAATTCATTTGCACCCGCTTTCCCGTCTGCGGATTATCGCCTTCGCGGTACATGATGTTATCGGACGGGTTCATGATCCCCGGATAGTAGGAAGCGGCGCCCGCATTCAGGACCTGGCTGTTGCGCCGGAACTCCGTCTCCAGCGCAACCGTCTGCTGCTTGGCCACCGCCCCCCGCAGCGGAATGACGATCTGCGCCGTCTTGTTGAATCCCAGATCCTGGTTACGCAGGTATTTCATCTGGCTGTTGATGACCACGGTCGAGACGATCAGCGTCACCGAGATCATAAATTGAAACACGACCAGTCCCTTCCGCAGCGACACCGCCGCCAGCGAATTCGAGAACTTGCCCTTCAGCACCTTTGCGGGCTGGAAAGAAGACAAATAAAAGGCCGGATAGACGCCCGCGACCAGGCCGGCAAAGATGGCCAGTCCCAGGAAGGCCGCCAACAGGGGTATTTGTTCGGTCACGTTGAACACCAGGTGGCGGTTGGTCATCATGCTGAAGGCCGGCAGGAGCAAAACGGTAATCGCCCAGGCCAGGCTGAAAGAGATGACGCTCATCAACACCGATTCCCCCAGGAACTGGCCGATCAGCCCGCCTCTCACAGCGCCCAATACCTTGCGGATCCCCACCTCCGACGAACGCTTGGCGCTGCGGGCGGTGGCGAGGTTCATAAAATTGATACAGGCAATCAACAGGGTGAAGACCGCGATCGACCCGAGAATATAGAGATAGGTCTTGCTCGTCGTCGGCGTGATGCTGTTGTTGAGATCGGCACGCAGGTGCAGGTCGCGCACCGGCACCAGGAACTGGCGGCGCGCATAGCCATAGGCCTTGAGGTCCTTGCCGGCATATTTGTCGATAAAGGCCGGGAACTTGGCTTCCAGTCTGGCCGGGTCCGTCCCCGGCCGCAGTTTCAGGTACGTCACGTACATATTGTTCGTCGCATAATCATTCTCCGCCCGCCGGATCATCTCCTCCATATCCCCGCCCCGCATGCTCAGGAAGAAATTGGCCTCGAAATGCGAAGGCGCATTCACCGGCCGGAAGACCCCCTTGACCGTCAGGTTGTGATCGCCGTACGTGGCGCTGCTGACATGGATCAGTTTCCCCAACGCCGGCCCCGTGCCGAACAGTTTGTGTGCGGTCTCCTCGGAGAGTACGATACAGGATGGCTGTTGCAGGGCCGTATTGGGATCCCCCTCGATAAAGGGAAAGGTCAGCATGTGGAAGAAATTGGAGTCGACCATAAATCCCCGGTCCTCATAAAAGGAAACGGGGATGGCCGTGCCCTCGCGGTATTGCAGCATCGTCTTGTCCTCGAAAAGCGCCAGCGCCAGCACCCGGGTCGACTGTTCGATCTCCGGAAAGTCCCGCTGCATGGCCGGCGCCATGGGCCAGGGGGTGGCCGGCATCACCTGTTCTTTACCATGTTCGAAGGAAAAAGCCGTCTCCATCTGGAAGAGCCGGTCGGCATCCTTCTGGTATTTGTCATAGCTGACCTCATGAATTAAGTAAATGGAAATAAGCATGCAGCAGGTGAGCCCCGCGGCCAGACCGAAAATATTGATAAAGGAGAAGATCTTACTCTTCATCCCGTTGCGCCAGGCGATCTTAAGGAAATTCAGCACCATAGAACGTGATTTGTTGAACACGATTCTGCGAACCCCATGCCAAATCGATAATCAACTCAAAAACAATCGCTTATACCCGGCTAAAAAGGCCGCAACCTGTTCTTTTTCGATACACTCGTTGTTCGGATAATCAGGCCATCTGCGGATCGCTGATGCCCTCCCGCCCCGTTTCCACCCTGCCGGCGTACCGATGCTCAAAGCCTTCCGCGCCCTTTACCCGCAGGGTAATGTCATACCACCCGCGCCCGGGCTGACAAGGCACACTCATCCTCGCCGCACCACCCGCTCCCACGCTCATCCGGATGACGGCCGCCCCATAGGCGTTATCGACGATCTCCAGGTCGCAATTCTTCAAATGCCGGTTATTGATCGTCAACTCCCCATTCCCGGTCAGCGCATACCCGCTTCCCTTTGCCTCCTCATAGCCAAATTCCAGCTCCACATCGGGATCGCCGGCGCTGCCCCGGAACTCGCGGTAAAACCCGTTCGGCCCATAGACCCGCAGATGATACCTCCTATCGGTAAAATCCGCCAGCGGCCACGTATCGGACAAACAGTCTCCAGCCTTCACGGTGTACGCCCAGTTGCGGGCGCCTTCCCCGGGGGCATAAACATTGAACACGCCGCCGGCCGTCCGGTCGCCAAAGAGTTTATCGGGGTTGGAAAAAACGATGTCGAATTGTTCTCGGTCCGCACTCAGCCGCCCCACCGCATTAAAAGAATGCGGCAACGCACAGGATGGGCGGGTCCCCGCTTCCTGCTTTGTACGATAAGGAGAGGTCTTCGGGTCCCGGTGATACGCCGCGATCTCGTAGGCCGTCATCGCCTTGAAATCATCCGGCAACGGCCGGAATTTCGCCTTATGGATGCTCTCGAGAAATGCATCCTTGGCGAGGAATTCAGGCTGGGCAATCGGCTCGCCGTTGTAGGGCCGGAACACCGAACTCAGGTCGCCGCAGACCGTCCGCCGCCAGGCCGAGATATTCGGCTCCACCACGGGCTTTCCCAACTTATGGGAAAGGAACCGCTCGAGCAGCTGTAACGTCGACGTATGATCGAATACCTGCGAGTTGACATAGCCTCCGCGGCTCCAGGGCGAAGCCACGATCAGCGGCACCCGGAACCCCAGGCCGATCGAACATTCCTGTTCGCATTTCTCCGGGAAGCCGTTGCGCGCCTGTTCCTGCTCGAGGGTGACATAGTCCACGCGCGTATCGATACCGGCGGACACTTTGCCGGTCCCCGCCTTATGCGGATGAGCCGCGGTAAACGGCGGCACATGATCGAAATACCCGTCGTTCTCGTCATAGGCGAGGATAAAGATCGTCTTCTTCCAGACCTCGGGATTTTGCGTCAGGATATCCATCACCTCCGAAACATACCAGGCCCCATACCAGGGCGCGCTGGGGTGATCGGAAAAATTCTCCGGCGCCGACAGCCAGGACACCGTCGGCAAGTTCCCCGAATGGACATCGCGGCGAAACTGATGCAACACATCCCCCTTCGGCGCCTTCATCGTCCGGGTCACCTCGCCGTCCTTATATTCCAGGTCCTCCAGCGCATGATAATGTGGGTCGCCCGTATTCGTATCGAAGGCCTTGCGGTGCAGCGCCTGATCCCGCATCGGTAGATCCTGCAGCCGCCGGGTATCGGTAAAACCCTTCTGCCCGGTCAGTTTCTGCAGGTCCTGCTTTTGTTGGTTGAGATTTTTCCGGAGGTGATCGAGATGCGCGTCGCCCGCCGGCAAGGCCGCGATCTGCTTTTCGAGATCCGCGATGTCCTGGCTGAGCTGCCCATGCTGCTTTTTCAGCGCCTCGATATGCGGCGGGTGCAGATGGATGTTATACTGCGCAAAGAATTCGAGGGGGTTGTCCTGGAAGTTCGACAGCCAGGGGTCCTGTTCACCGCGAAGCCCGGTGTCGATGCTGATCTCGTTCTGGTAACATTTCCAGGTGACGCCGAGGTCTTCCAGGCGTTCGGGAAAGGTGGTCCATTTCAGGGTGCCGTAGTCCATGTCGTCGTTCCATACCAGGGCACGCGAGTCCTCGTGTTGCGCCTCCCGGATGGTGCCCGTCCAGAAATGCAGGCGGTTGGGGTTGGTGCCGGTCAGCGAAGAACAAAAGCTCTGGTCGCATACCGTGAAGGCGTCGGCCAGCGCGTAATAAAAAGGAAGGTCCTCGCGGGTATGATAACCCATGGTCAGCGGCATGGCCGAATATTCGGGGGTGCTGTTCTTTTTCCAGTCCAGCCATTTGTCGAATTTGCCGTCGTTCCGGGCCCCGACCTGGTTGGCCCAGCTGTGCGGCAGCGAATTCATCCAGGTCGCCCGGGTATGGTGGATATCGAGGCGAAAGGGTGCAAAGGTCTGTCCTTCGGCATTTGCCTGTAACCAGACGGGGTTTCCGGTGGGGAGATCGATCGCGCGGGGATCGTTGTAACCACGCACCCCGCGAAGCATGCCGAGCGCGTGGTCAAACGACCGGTTCTCCTGCATTAAAATAACAATGTGTTGGGCATCGAGCCAGGTACTCCCCGCTTCGGGAGTGATCGCCAGCGCACGCTGGATGGACTCGGGTAATAGCTGGGCCATCCCCAGGGCGCCCGTTAAAAGGGCGGACTTTTTGAGAAACTCTCTTCTGGAATCCGACATACCGCGAATCTACCAAGAATGCGCCATGCTCAGATTACCATACCATTAAAAAAACAGATAGGAAGCCATACAGAGTACCGTGAAGGCGAGCACCGTGTACAGCAAATTGCGGCCAAGACTCTTGCTTCTTTCTTCCAGCAGGGGGGAAGTGAAGACTTCTTTACAATTAAGGCAAAACTGGTTCATCTTCAATACATTTAAATGTTTCAATTTATCAATTCCAACGCGAATATACAACACATTTAAATATTTCGATCTTTTTTTCGGGATTTTTTTTCCTATTTCTTCAGGCCCTGGAGAAACCCGATATAATCGTCGATGACGGCGTTGTTCATCGTGTATTTGATATTCCGCCCTTCCTTTTCAGGCAGGATGATCGAAGTCTCGGTAAGCTGTTTGAGATGATGACAGATGGAAGGCTGCGCAAGATTGATGTTCTCATACAGGTCGACGCAGTACAACCAGTCGTCATGCTTTTTCTGGATCTCGCTGAGAATTTTCAGTCTCGTTGGATCGGAGAGGGCCTTCGAGATCTTTTCCGCCTGTTTCGCGTCCATCTGCGGCATAAGGCAATCGATTTACTCGTAAGGTACGTAAAAATCATTTACCCGGATGTTCCCCGCCCTTTGGCAATTCGCTAATTTCCCTACCTTGCACCCATGAATTTTCATCTGACGCAGATCCCCGAACGTACAGTAAGACCCCGCACCCACGGATTGACCATGGTCAACGACAAAGGACTCAGCGTCGCCGACGCCCGCAACCTGATCTCCGGCGCCGGACCGTATGTCGATCTGGTGAAGCTGGCCTTCGGCACTCCCCTCGTCACCTCGGGCCTCGCGGAAAAGATCCGCATCTTCCAGGACGCCGGCGTTCCCGTCTACTTCGGCGGCCTGCTCTTCGAAGCCTTTGTTATCCGAAACCAGTTCGACGACTATCTCGCCCTGCTGAAGGAATACGGCATCACCACCATCGAAGTATCCGATGGCTCCATCGATATCCCCCATGTCGAAAAATGCGGCTACATCGAGAAACTGGCCAAATACGGCACTGTTTTCAGTGAAGTGGGCTCCAAGGATAAAGATCGGGAGCACATCACCCCACCCTATCAATGGATAAAACTCATGAAGGCCGAGCTCGAAGCCGGCGCCTCCTATATCGTCGCCGAAGCCCGCGAAACCGGTACGGTCGGCCTCTATCGCAACTCCGGTGAGGTCCGCGAGGGTCTCGTCCAGGAGATCCTTACCCGGGTCCCCGCCGAAAAGATCCTCTGGGAAGCCCCGCAGAAGGACCAGCAACTCTATTTCCTCACCCTGATCGGCGCCAACGCCAACCTGGGTAATATCAACCCGGCCGAGGTCATCGCTCTCGAAGCCATGCGGATCGGCCTGCGCGGCGACACTTTCGATCTTTATCTCAAACCGTAGCTTTTTCGTCCTGCTTTATGATATCGCGCATATACTGGACCTTGAGATGGTCGTAAAACGAATGTTTGTCCACCACCATCGCGACCAGGCTCGCTATCATCCCGGCCAGCATCAGGTGGAAGATCACATTATGCCGGTCCGTCATCTCCAGCACCAGGATCGCCGAAGTGAAGGGCGTCCGCGTAACCCCGGTTAAAAAGGCGACCATCCCCGCCAGCACCAGCAGGTTGGTATTGGCCGCCGTCAGATGCAGCCAGCCGGAGAAGGTAGCCCCGATGCTGGCGCCCGCACTAAGCGCCGGCGCAAAGACCCCGCCGGAGGCCCCGGTAGTAAAAGATACAAGCGGCCCGCCAATGCGCAGCAGTGACAGATACCAGCTATTGTATTTCCCGGTGGTGAACAGCGCAGTGGTCATCAGCCCTTTACCCGAACCGAGCACCCGCTCATCGATAAAAAAAGCCGCCCCCGCCAGCAGCAGGGCGCAACCTACCACGAAGAACACCTGGTGCCGCGCGAACCGGAACCGCGCCTTCCAGGCAAAGATCTTGAGGATCCCCTTCGACATCGCCGCCCCGGCCAGCCCGGCAACGGCCGCCACTAGCGCCACCCCGAAAAAAATTGACCCCGAAAGCCCGTTCATATCGGGATATCCCAGGTAGAGGTAGGGTCCGAGGAACCCCTGCGCCGTCAGACCCGCGATGATCACCGCGGTAAAAAGCGCCGTCTTGAAATAGCTGATATGCGTTCGCGTTAGTTCCTCCACCGCGAAAACGATCCCGCCGAGGGGCGTATTAAAGGCGGCGGCAAGCCCGGCGGCCGCTCCGGTCATGATCATGTTCCGCTTGCTCACCTTCGGCCACCAGGCCGGCAGCCATTCGTTCACCTTCCGGAAGATAGCCCCCGCGACCTGGATCGTCGGCCCCTCCCGCCCGATCACGCCGCCGCCCAGCGCCATCACCAGGCTCGACAGGACCTTGACAACAATGATCCGCAGGCTCAGTAACCGGTTGACCATCGCATTGTACCGGGGTGTCGCCAGTTCGATCGACGCCATCACCTGCGGGATACCGCTTCCGCGGGCATAGGGCGCATACCGCTGTACCAGCCACCAGGCGACAAAAAAGCAAACCGGCGTGACCAGGAACAGCCAGGCGATGCCATGCCGGATGATCCAGGCCGTTCCATTCTCCATCAACGCAAAAAGATTCGAATACAAAACGGCCGCCAGCCCCGTCAATAAGCTGGCCACCCAAAAGGGAATCGCCTGCAACAGATTGTGTTTCAGTTTTTCGTTCCGAATGCGATCAAATGCCTTTTTTCCGAATATTCGAGCCCTTCCGATGATCCTCATATAATAATAATGCTGATATAGCGTTGCAAAGATAGTCAACAATACCATCGGGTATTCGGTTCGCATTTGATCTTCCTATTGCCATTGTCAATTTAAATAGTTATTTTAGGTCCTCGCTTACCGACCTAACACATTCAACCTGAATGAAGATCCTACGGCAAAAACCCATGTTCTTCCACGGCCGGGTCAAACCCAACCTGGTCGCCGACTGGCAGCAGCTACGACAAACCACCGGTGAAATTGCCATACCCTCCCTCGAACGCATAAAGGCCATCGGTTACACCCTCTCGATGGACGACTACGAGAAACGAAAGCTCGGCATCTTCAATCAACTCAACTTCTTTCAGCTGATCACCGGGATCATCATCCCCATCGCCGGCGCCATCACCAACCGCCGCTTTCCCCTCATTTCCTGGATCGTCGCTTCCCTGCCCGCCCTCATCAGCATCTTCGTGCTGGTGCTGAACGCGCGGCGCAAACACGATCTTGCACAAATCACTTATTTCGTTTGCTATCCTATCGCCACCAGCATCGTCTATATCTGGGGGATCAATATGGGCGTCGAGCTGTCCTTTATCCTCTATGGCATCCTCTCGGTGTTCTTTATCCAGGACATCAGCCAGATGCTGTTTGCCCTGGGCCTCTCGATGGTCAGCTACTTCGTCCTGGCGGTTGTGTGCACGAACTATACCTACCAGCTGGCGACCGCCAATCTCTTCTTCTATCTCTTTAACCAGCTGCTGGCCATCGCCTTCATCTTCTACGGACTCTTCCTGATCAAAAAAGAGAACGCCGGCTACCAGCAAAGCATCCTCGCGCAAAAAGAAGAGATCACCGTCAATGGCCGCCTGCTCCAGCAGCAAACCATTGAACTGACCCAGATCAACGCCTTTAAGAACCGCCTCTTCTCCATCATCGCCCACGACCTCAAGTCACCCATCTATGCCCTGCGCAATCTCTTCCGCAACATGCAGCAATACGATCTGCCCGCCGAAGAGATAAAGGGGATGGTGCCCGAGGTGGTGAGCGAACTCACCTATACCACCAGCCTGATGGAAAACCTCCTGCACTGGGCCCGGAGCCAAATGCAGGCCGATACCGTCAAACCGCAGATGATCGATGTCTCGGGGCTGATGACCGAAGTGGTCCGGCTGCTGCGCCTCCAGGCCGAGGCCAAACGGATCCACGTCACCTATGACGAAGACCCGTCCATCGTAGCCTTTGCCGATAAGGACATGGTCAACCTGATCCTCCGCAATCTGCTGTCCAACGCGATCAAGTATACCCCGGAGAACGGCTGCATCCAGGTCGGCGCCCACCGCACCGATACCGGTGTCGCCATCTTTGTAAAAGACACGGGCATGGGCATCCCGGCCGACGCGCTGCAAAAGATCCAGCAAAGCAATTTCTATACGACAAAAGGCACGGCGGGCGAAGCCGGCACCGGCCTGGGGCTGATGCTTTGCAAGGAATTCGTCGCCCGCAACGGCGGAGACCTCCAGATCGCCAGCCTTCCCGGCAAGGGCAGCATCTTCACGTTTACGCTTCCCGTCGCGACGGAATGACGCACCACCATCCCCCCACCGAATAAGCCCTCCCCGCCCCCCGCGGAATAGTCCTATTTTTGCGCCATGAAAATTCTCCTCTGGTCCGTCGGCAAGGACAGTGATCCCTATATCAAAACAGGCGTCGACGATTTCACGCGGCGGATAACCCGTTACTTCCCGGTCGAATGGAACCTCATCGCACCCCCCAAAAACGCAGCAAACCTCTCCCAGGCCGATCTCAAAAAAAAAGAGGCCGAATCGATCCTCGGCCAGCTCACAAAAGACGATTTCCTCGTCGCCCTTGATGAAAAAGCAAAACAATTCAGCAGCGAAGGCCTCGCGCAATTTATCCAGACCCGCGCCAACAGCGGCGGCAAGAATCTCGTCTTCCTCATCGGCGGCGTTTACGGCCTCGACGAGTCGGTCCTGACCCGCGCCGACCACCGCTGGTCGCTCTCCGCGCTCACCCTCCCGCACCAACTCGTGCGACTGGTGCTCACCGAGCAGGTCTACCGCGCCTGCACGATCTTACGCAATGAAAAATATCATCATCCATAGGCACTAACCCCCTGTCCGGAGACGTTTAATTCTGTACCTTTGGGTCGCCTTTAAAACAGACCTGCAAAATCGGAACCAGATGACAAGCTACACGGTGATCATTGTTATTATAACCTGTCTTATCTCCTTCATCGCGTTTAGCAATCTTAAAGTAATGGATGCCCTCATTTTCTGGCCGCCGGCCGTGAGTATGCGTCATCAATACTGGCGTTTTGTTACCTGCGGCCTTATTCATGCCGACTTCATGCACCTGGCGTTCAATATGTTTACCCTGTATTTCTTCGGCAAGGCGCTGGAGAACCTATATATGGGCGAGCTGGGGCTGCAACATTATTATTTTCTGATCCTGTATATCCTTGGCCTCATCTTCGCCAATATTCCCACTTATCTCAAACGCAAGGATGATTATAATTACCGGTCCCTGGGGGCCTCCGGCGCCGTCTGTGCGGTGGTCTTCGCCGCCATCATTATCCGGCCCTGGGCCGAGATCTGGCTCTATGGCATCCGGATGCCCGCCCTTATCTATGCCGTTCTGTTCATGGTCTATTCCATCTATATGAGCAAACGCGGCGGAGACAATGTCAACCACGACGCACATATCTGGGGCGCCGTGTTCGGGATCGTCTTTACCATCATCGTGGACCATGAAGTGTTTGGAAATTTCATCAACGCGCTGCGCCACCCGAACTTTTAGTTGCACCACCCGGCCTCCTGGTTGCGTCCCCCGCGCTTTCCGCAAACGCGATCTTCAGCACCCGCTTCGTGCCGGGCCCTACCTTCCAGCGGTCGTCGATCCGCTGTCCGATGACCCAGATCAATTTCTGGTCCATCTCGAGAATCCACACCCGCTGCTTCGCGGCGAGCGACAGTTTGTTATCGGTAAGAAACCGGGCCACCTTCTTTTTCTTGCGTAACCCCAGCGGATAGAAATAATCCCCCGCCTTGCACCGGCGTAACAACAAGGGATACCCGATCTTATCCGCATCCAGCAAGGCCACAGCCGGTCCCTGGTCCAGGGTTCGCAATTGCGCGGCGTCGAGCCGTTCGAACCGCAACTCACCCCCCGCATAGCCCACCACCGTCCGCTGCTCCTCGACAAGGATATGTTCCGCCTCATTCTCCATCAGGGGCACGATGATCAGCCAGTTGCGGTTCCGGATGATGCGATGCATGGCCGACCGCACATATTTTCCGGTGGCGCTGTCCAGCAAGGCGATCACCTCCCCGACTTGTTTGGGTGAAAAGCCGAACGGCTCGATCAGGTGGTACACAATGGTGGCCAGCGGCTGTTCCTTCCGCAGTTTCTCCACCGGCACATGCACCTCGTTTCCCCGGTATTCCCGCAATTTCTTCAGCCGCTCGCCGATCGCGCGCCGGTATACCGCCTCCACCTCGCGGAAACGGTCAAGGTTATCCGCCAGATTCGACGCTGCGGCGGGATAGGCCTGCTCCACCAGCGGGAGCAGCTGGTGCCGGAAAAAATTTCGCGTATACTTGTCGGATTCGTTCGAACTGTCTTCCACCCACTCCAGTCCTGCCTCGACGGCAAAGGCCCGCAATTCCTCCTTCCGCGCAAACAGCAGCGGCCGCACGATATTCCCCTGCTTCGGCAACATCCCCCGCATCCCGGCGATCCCGGTCCCCTTGAAGAAATGCATCAGCATCGTTTCGATATTATCATCCAGGTGATGCGCCGTCACGATCCACCGCGCCTGCCCCTCGCGCACAAAACCCTCGAACCAGCGGTACCGCAATTCCCTCGCCGCCACCTGGATGGAAATTTTGTTCGCCGCGGCATAGTCCGCGGTATCGAATCGCCCGGCCTGGACCTTCCTGCCATATTTTACGGCAAACCCGCTTACCAATCGTTCGTCTCTTTCACTCTCCTCTCCCCGCAACTGAAAATTGCAATGCACGATCAAAAAATCAAACCCGCACCGGTGGCAAAGATCCGCCAGCACGACGGAATCCAGCCCCCCGCTGACGGCCAGCAACAACTTGTCCCCTGCCGTGAACAGGTTCTCTTTCGCAATATATTCTTTGAATTTTTCCAGCAATTCCATCCCGGCAAATCTAAATCAATTCGTCATAAGCCGACTGCAATTCGTTGTAGGCCCGCTTCTCCCCGGCTGCCCTGGCGGCCGTCATTCCCTTCTCATACCACTCCAGCGCCAACGCCTGCTCCCCGATGCCTTCCAGGAGCTTCCCCAGATGATAATAGCTGCCCACGGCCGCCGGATCATGCGCCAGCAGCTGCTCCCATAAGCTCCGGGCCTCGCCCAGTTCCCCCAGCTTCTGGTATTCCAACGCCAACGCATGCCGCACAAAGGAGTCGTTGGGCTCCGCCGCCAGGAATTCCTTCAATTTTTCTATCCTGCTCATTTTTACTTACTTTGCTGCCAAATCCATACGAATAATGAAGATATTAGTATGTATCGTTAAAACACCGGATACAACCGCAAAGATCGCTTTCACCAACAATAATACAATCTTTTCCGGCGACGGGGTCCAATGGATCATCAACCCCTACGACGAATGGTACTCCCTCGTCAGGGCCCTCGAGTTAAAGGAGAAAGACCCGTCTACCGTTATCCACCTGATAACCGTCGGCGCCGCCGACACCGATCCGATCATCCGCAAGGCCCTTGCCATCGGCGGGGATGAGGCTATCCGCGTCAACCTCGAGAGCCAGGACCCCTATACTATCGCGGTGCAGATCGCGGAGGTGGCAAAACAGGGGGGGTATGATCTCGTCTTCACCGGCAAGGAAACAATCGATTACAATGGCTCGGCCATCGGCGGCATGGTGGCGGAGCTGCTCGACCTGCCCTATATCTCATTGGCCACGAAGTTCGAGCTGGCCGGCACAACGGCTACCGTCACCCGCGAGATCGAAGGCGGTGAAGAGGTGGACGAAGCGGCCCTGCCCCTCGTCGTCAGCTGCCAGAAAGGGGTAGCCGAACAACGCATCCCCAATATGAAGGGCATCATGAGCGCCCGGACAAAACCCCTGAAGGTCGTGGAACCCGTCGCGACACAGCCGCTGACGAGCATCGTCTCCTTCGAGCTGCCCCCGGCAAAGGCCGGTGTCAAGCTGGTGTCACCCGATGACCCCGAAGAACTCATCCGCCTCCTCCACGAAGAAGCCCGGGTATTCTAATCATTCATCCAACTCATTATTGCCATGTCTGTATTCATCTTTATAGACCACTCCGAGGGTCATGTTAAAAAAGCCTCGCTCGAAGCCCTTAGCTACGGCGCCGCAGTGGCCGCGCAACTCAACACCACCGCCGAAGGCATCCTCCTCGGCACCCTTTCCAGCGACCCCGCCGAACTGGGGAAATACGGGATCAAAAAGATCCACCACGCCGCCCAGGAAAGCCTCAACGCGCTCGACGCACAGGTCTATGCAAAGATCATCGCCGATCTCGCCGGCGCCGCCGAGGGAGTACTTGTATTCTCGCATAATGCTACGGGTAAAGCCGTAGCCCCGCGGGTAGCCGCCCGGCTCAAGGCCGGCCTCGTCACGGGCGCCATCGCCCTGCCCAATACCAGCGGCGGATTTGTCGTCAAAAAGACGGTTTTTTCCGGGAAGGCCTTCGCCAACGTCTCCCTGAATACCCCTATAAAAGTCATTGCCCTCAACCCCAACGCCTATGCCGTAAAGGAAGGCGAAGGCAAGGCGGAGGTCGCTTCGCTGAATGCATCGGCCCCCACGTCGAGGGTCAAACGGGTCTCGGTTACCGCTGCCAGCGGCCATGTTCCCCTGACCGAGGCCGAACTGGTGGTCAGCGGCGGCCGGGGACTGAAAGGGCCCGAGAACTGGGGTATGGTCGAAGAACTCGCGTCCCTGCTGGGCGCCGCCACGGCCTGCAGCCGGCCTGTCGCAGATGCCCACTGGCGGCCGCATAATGAGCACGTCGGCCAGACCGGCATCGCCATTGCACCCAACCTCTATATCGCTATCGGCATCTCCGGCGCCATCCAGCACCTGGCCGGGGTGAACCGAAGCAAGGTCATCGTTGTTATCAACAAAGACCCCGAAGCACCTTTCTTCAAAGCCGCCGACTATGGGATTGTCGGTGATGCATTTGAGGTGGTGCCCAGGATGATAGCGGCGGTCAAAAAACTCAAAGGAAAATAGTAAAAACCCCGCCTCGCAAGGGGCACCCGGCAACAAAAAGTTGCCGGACATTACGAAAAAAGCCTCGCCTAATTTTTCGCTTCAAGGCGGGGCTTTTTTTTTAGAAAAAAGGGCTACTTTCGCGTATTATTCATATGAAGAAGATCGAACTGGAAATCGTGGCTTTGTCACATAGCATTACGCAAACACATTCCTATGCAGTCGTGCTCGGGGAAGTAAATGGTCTGCGCCGTCTTCCGATAGTCATCGGGGGGTTTGAGGCTCAGGCAATTGCCGTAGCGCTGGAAAAGATGCACCCCAGCCGTCCCCTGACCCATGACCTGATGAAGAATTTTATGAGCGCCTTCACCATCGACCTGCAGGAGATCATCATCTGCGATCTGCAAGAAGGCATCTTCTATTCGAAACTGGTCTGCGTCAGCGAACACGACACCGTGGAGATCGACTCCCGCACCAGCGACGCCCTGGCACTCGCCGTCCGCTTCGGCTGCCCCATCTTCACGTATGAACACATCCTCGACAGCGCCGGCATCCTGATGGAAGACAGCTCTTCCAAAAAGAAGAAATCAGGCCCCACCGGTACCGTGTCCACCACCACCACCACGGATAGCAGCGGCACCCGCGAAGATCTGAAAGTACTCTCCATGGATGACCTCACCACCCTGCTGAATGAGGTCCTGGAACAGGAAGATTATATTCGCGCCATCGCCATCCGCGACGAGATCAACAGCCGGCGAAAAACGCGGTAAATGGTCTCCTTCCCAAACTGCAAGATCAATCTGGGACTACGCATCCTGCGTAAACGCGCAGACGGCTATCACGACCTTTCAACGGTCTTCCACCCCCTCCCTCTCAAAGACGTTCTCGAGATCATTCACTCCCCCAGCCCCGCTTTTACGGCCTATGGCCTCCCCATCCCCGGCACCGGCAATCTCTGCGAAAAAGCCTACAAGCTGCTAAAAGCCGACTTCCCTACCCTCCCCGACATTCAGATCCATCTCTACAAGAATATCCCGATCGGCGCCGGCCTCGGCGGCGGTTCTGCCGACGGCGCCTTTACCCTGCTGGCGCTGAACAAGCAGTTCCATCTCGGTCTCGATACCCCGCGTCTCATCGACTATGCCGCCCGGCTCGGCAGCGACTGCCCCTTCTTCATCCTCAACACCCCCTGTATCGGCGGCGGCCGTGGTGAAAAGCTCGAACCCATTCCCCTCGACCTCAGCGCCTATCGCTTTGTCCTGGTCATCCCCGATCTCCATATCAGCACCGCACAGGCCTTCGCCCGCTGTATACCCCGGGAAGGTGAAAAACCGCTTGCAGACATCATCCGCCAACCCATCGACACCTGGCGCGACCAGCTCGTCAACGACTTCGAAGAACCCGTCTTCCAACTCCACCCTCCCCTCCATGAAATAAAGGAGATCCTCTACACCCACGGCGCCGTCTATGCTTCGCTCACCGGCAGCGGCTCCGCCTTCTATGGCCTGTTCCCAAAAGCCCACACCCCCGAAACCTTGCCGCTTTCCTGGAATTATCGTATCTTGCGGTGATGCAATTCTTAAGTCAAAATCTCGACTTACTCGATCACCACCGCTGACGATATGGTCCCCATAATCGACTGATCCCCATCTTTTCATCACCTCTATCTCTTATTTTATGCAAGCGACGACCACCCTTTCGGCCCGGTCTCTCCATTATTTGGAACTGGAAGAACGTTATGGCGCCCACAACTATCACCCCATCCCCGTCGTGCTCGACAGGGGGCAGGGCGTTTTTGTCTGGGACGTGGATGGCCGCCGGTATTACGACTGTCTCAGCGGTTATTCCGCGGTGAACCAGGGGCATTGTCATCCCCGCATCGTTGCCGCCCTCCAGCAGCAGGCCGCCCGGCTTACCCTCACCTCCCGCGCGTTTCACAGCGATCTCCTCGGCGAATACACGCGGTTTGTCACGAACTATTTTGGGTACGACAAAGTGCTCCCCATGAACACCGGCGTGGAGGCCGTGGAGACGGCGCTGAAGCTCTGCCGCCGCTGGGCCTACGAGGTGAAGGGCGTCCCGGAGAACAAGGCCGTCATCCTCGTCTGTTCGGGCAACTTCCACGGCCGCACGACGACCGTCATCTCTTTCAGCACGGACCCCGAGTCCAACCGGGACTTCGGTCCTTATACCCCCGGATTCACCATCATCCCCTATAATGATACCGCGGCCCTGGCCAGGGCGCTGAAGGACCCCAATGTCGCGGGCTTTCTGGTTGAGCCGATACAGGGCGAAGCCGGCGTCATCGTCCCCGACGAAGGCTATTTGCGTCAGGCCAAAGAACTATGCGCCGCGGCCGGCGTGCTGTTCCTCGCCGACGAGATCCAGACCGGTCTCGGTCGTACGGGCCGGCTGCTGGCCTGCGATCATGAGTCGGTCCGGCCCGATATCCTGATCCTGGGCAAGGCGCTTAGCGGCGGCATGCTTCCGGTATCCGCCGTTCTCGCCGACGACCCCATCATGCTCACCATCCGCCCCGGCGAACACGGCTCCACGTATGGCGGCAACCCGCTGGCCTGTAAGGTGGCGATCGTCGCCCTGGAGGTCCTGGAGGAAGAGGGTCTCGCGGCAAACGCCGGCGTTCTCGGTGAACTGTTCCGCAAGGAGGTCACCGCCCTTCGCTCGCCCTATATCGCCGCGGTGCGCGGCAAGGGACTGCTGAATGCCATCGTCATCAACCACCCGCATGCCGACGCGGCCTGGGAGCTCTGTCTCGCGTTAAAAGAGAATGGATTGCTGGCCAAGCCCACACATGGCGACAAGATCCGGCTCGCGCCGCCGCTGGTGATCACCCGCGAACAGCTGCTGGAATGCGTCGACATCGTGAAGACGAGTATGGCGGTGCTTGAAAATCACTGATCCCCGGGCTTCCGCGAAATTGCTATCTTTATCCCATGCATCAGATCGACACGCCCATCCCATCCGGTCATATCGAACAACATATGCGCAGCAGCGCGATCCTCACGGATATCGTCATCGGCATGTCGGACGGTCTCACCGTTCCCTTCGCCCTCGCGGCGGGGCTCAGCGGCGCCGTCGGCAACAACCACCTCAGCCTCATCTGGATCGCGGGGATCGCCGAGATCGCCGCGGGTTCCATCGCCATGGGTCTTGGCGGGTATCTCGCCGGGAAGACGGAGATCGACCATTACAATTCCGAACTGAAAAGAGAATATGACGAGGTCGAACGACTGCCCGAACGCGAAAAGGAAGAGGTCCGCGAGTTCTTCTCGGGTCTCGGCCTCAGCCGCGACGTCCAGGAGCAGGCCGTGGAAGAGATGACCCGGGACCGGGACAAATGGGTGGACTTTATGATGAAATACGAACTCGGCCTCGACAAACCTGATCCCCAACGGGCCCGCAAAAGCGCTTTTAACATCGGCTTCTCTTATATCGTCGGCGGGCTTATCCCGCTAAGCCCCTATTTCTTCGTCCGCGACGGCATCACCGGCCTGCGTATCTCGGCGGCCATCACGCTCTGCTGCCTGTTTATCTTTGGCTATTTCAAAAGCAAGTTCACCGACGTCAACCCCATCGCGGGTGCGCTGCGCGTCATGATCATCGGCGCATTGGCGGCAGGATGCGCTTTCGCGGTTGCCCGGCTTATTCAGAGCTGACCGCTTGCTATTCGCCGGCCGATTCCTTTTTCACTGACCGATTCATTATTCGCCTACCTCTTCCTTATTCGCTGACCTCTTCCTTTACCGGGAGGTTGGGCAGGAGGCTCGCCACCAGTACGAGCAGGGTTCCGACCAGGATCAGGTAGATGCCGATCCGGCGATCGGGACAGGTGCCCCGATAGCACGCGGTATACAAAATATAGGATTTTATCCCCCAGGCAAAACTCACCGCCGAAACGAAGATATTGGCGCGTTTGGCCCAGAGCCTGGGAATGAGGAAAAAGACGATCTCCACTACACCGAAGGCCACGAATAGCTCCCCCGGCCGTCCATACCGGTTCAGCTCCGAGAAGAATCCCGTAAACTCCTTTTGCAGATCGGGGAAGTAGGCCCAGGGCATAAAACAGGCCGCCACTACCAGCAGCACCGCTGCGATCCCGAACCATTGCGAATTTTTCATGATGCGAATATCGCCAATCTAGCCAATATCGCTTATCTTATGAGACCAAAACTAACCCGTCAAATGCCAAAAATCCCCGCCGGTAAAATAATTCACCGGCTGGCCCGACCAGGGCCCCTCCGATTTACGACGGGCTTAGTCCGGGCGCTTTATCCGCTTGTAGAGAAAAAGCTGCCACTTCTCTTCGGCGACCCCTGCCTGATCCATCTCTGCGCGGGACAAGGTGAAGAAGAGATCGGACAGACGGTTGATATAGGCCGGGATATAATCTTCCACTGTATCCTCTTTCATCAGCGTCACGAGCAGCCGTTCGCCGCGGCGCATCTGGGTCCGCACGACATGACAGAGGGCCGAGACCTCGTTGCCACCGGGCAGCAGAAAATAGTCCGAAGCCGTCTTCATCGCCCCTTCCAGCTCATCGATCCACTGCTCGCAAAAGGCCGCGCCCTCCGTCGGCCGGGGATTGCTGTTCTCTTTCTTGCAATCCGAGGGCCGCGCCAGATGCGACATCATATCCATCATGTCCTTCTGGATGCGGTGCAGGTTGGCTTGCCAGGGGTGGTCGGCGCCCAGCTTCACGCGCAGGAGGCCGATGGTGGAGTTGACTTCGTCCAGCGTTCCATAGCAATTCACCCGGGTATCGTCTTTGTATACTCGCTTTCCGCCAAAGAGGCCGGTCATGCCCTGGTCGCCTTTTTTTGTGTATATTTTCATAAAAAGTAAATTATTTCCGCTACCACCACGAATAAAGTCACCGCATGATTGACATATTTCACGCGCCCAAACTCAACATGCGTTATAACCCTTTCACACTCGCCGATATACGGCTTCTCCACCAGCGCGCCCTTGTATCTGTTCGGTCCGCCGAAGCGGCAATCGAGGATGCCCGCCAGCGCCGCCTCCGGCCATCCCGAGTTGGGACTCGCATGCGCCCGCCCGTAACGAAAGGCAAACCGCAGCGCGTGACCGCTAAACGTCATTAACGCCATCAACAACGCCGTCACGCGCGCCGGGATAAAATTCGCGACATCATCCAGCCGCGCCGCCGTCCGCCCAAAGAACCTGTAGGGCTCACGCTTATAGCCGATCATCGAATCCAGCGTATTGATCATTTTATACGTCAGCATCGCCGGCGCCCCGCCCACGAGAAAGAACAACAATGGCGCCACCACCCCATCGCTAAGGTTCTCCGACATCGACTCCAGCACGGCGATCCGTACCTGCTGCGCCGACAGTTCCCCGGTATCCCGGCCCACGATCCACGCGAGCCGGCGCCGCCCCGCCTCCAATCCCTCGTTCTTCAACACATCGAATACGGCCTGCCCTTCCTGCAACAGGCTCCGGTTCGCCAGGCAAAAGAAGACGATGATGCCACTCAGCAAATAATATAGCCAGCCGCCTTTCGCTGCCGAAAGCAGCCACGCCGCCGAAAAATACACCGGCACGCACAACCCCAACGTCAGCAGCAATCCTTTCCAAAATCTCCACCGACCCCGATTCAGCAGCCGCTCCCCCGCAGCGATCAACCACCCAAACCACCGCACCGGATGCGGCCACCCCCGAGGATCGCCCAGCAGCAGATCTGCCACATACCCCGCCGCCAGCGGAATGATCATATCCCAGCGCGGCTGCATTCCCGTAAAGCTTCGGTGAGTAATTCATTTTGCTCCGGCGCCTGACAGGCCAAGCGAAAATGCTGTGGCCCGAGCCCCTTGAAATTGACCGCGTCGCGGATCAGCAATCCATATCGCGTAACAAGATGGGCTTTTAATTTTGCCGCCGAAAACGCGGAAGGCGTTTCCATCAAAAAATAATGGGTATCGGTGGCCCATACCCGCCAGCCCGTCACTTCGGCCAGCTCCCGCCGCCACCGCGCCGTCGCCGCCAGCAGCGACTCTACCGGAACGGCAAATTCTTCGCGATGCCGGAAGATATATAATCCCGCCTCGATGGCCAGCCGATTCACCGACCAGGGCATCTTGCAAGCCGCAACCCGCGCCACCAGTTCCGGCGGACCGGTCACGAAGCCGACCCGCAACCCCGGTATCCGGCAGCTCTTGGTCAGCGATCGCAACACCAGCACATTCGGCCGGCCGGCGGCTATAAGGCTATCCGCTGCCAACGAAAATTCGATATACGACTCATCAACGGCAAACACCGTCCCGGGCCACGCATCTACGACACCCAACAACTCCTCCGCCCCCAGCGCCTGCCCCGTCGGGTTATTCGGATTGCAGATAAACACCAGCCCTCCCGGCCTGGCCACCGGCGACTCCACCCGCAAGGCACTTCGCAATTCCAGTCCCGAAGCAATTCGCAGCTCCTCCCACCCAGCTTGCCGCACCTCTATGCCCTGCAATGCACACGCATCTCCATACTCCGCAAACGTCGGCCCGACAATCGTCGCCCGCCGCTCGCGAAATGCCTGCGCGATCAGATAGATCGCCTCCGTCGCTCCATTCGTCACCAGCGCGGAATCTACGCTTACGCCATAAGCAGCGGCGGCCGCCGTCTGCAAAGACAACGCCCCGGCCTCGGGATAATGCGTCACCGCATCGATCACGCCACGCAGCTGTTCCCGTAAACCGGCATCCAGTCCGCCATATACAACGTTCGAACTGAAGTCAGCCCGAATCGTCGCACCATATTTCCAGCCATCATCGCCATGTCCGTCGATCATAGTTGTCGCAAATTCGAATAAATAAATTCCAGGTCGAGATTCGCCCGGATATGCTCCGCCAGCCGGTCGTACTGCCGCTCTTTGAACGCGCGGTAATCCGGGATATCCACGCCAAGCAGCTGTTTGACGACGGCCTGGTTGTCAAGAATGCCGTGGATATACGTTCCCCAGCAATGGGCAGATAAGCGGTAGCCATCCGGCGCTTCGCCGGCTTGAACCGGAAAATTCACCGGCCGCGCACCCGTCAATCCCGCTGCACCCGTCGGTCCCGAAGCACCCTGGGCGTCGCCGCCTTCCGTCACGGTCTGCCCCATATGGATCTCATAGCCCTCACAGAGAGGCCCATCCGTTTCCCCAAAACGGAACCGCCGCCGCACCGTCGTCTTCTCGCGCGACAACACCGTGTGCACCGGCAGCAGCCCAAGACCGCTCACCGTTTGTGCCTCCCCCTCTACCCCATACGGATCGGCGATCGTCAATCCCATCAGCTGATAGCCGCCGCAAATGCCGATCACGGTGACACCTGCCGCGGCCGCGGCAATTACCGCCTTGTCCGCTCCCAGCTCACGCATCACCAGCAGATCGCCGATAGTGTTTTTCGTACCTGGTAACACGATGACAGCGGCGTGCGCGAGCTCTTCGGGGTCATCCGTATAATAAACATGCAAACCGCTTGCCCGTTCCAAAGAGGCAAAATCGGTGAAGTTGGAAAGATGCGGGAGCCGCAGGATCGCGACGTTCACCGAGCCGGGTTTGTGCGCCGCATGCTTGTGCCGCAACACCACCGAATCTTCTTCTTCGATATGGATGTCGCGATAATACGGCAACACCCCCACGATGGGAACGCCGGTCAGCGCTTCCAGCTGTCGCCGGCCGTCTACAAACAACCGGGCGTCGCCGCGGAATTTGTTGATGATCACCCCGCGCACCAGCGCCTTCTCTTCCGGCGGTAACAATTCCAGCGTTCCATACACACTGGCAAACACCCCGCCCCGGTCGATATCGGCGATCAGATAGACATCGGCCCCGGCATGGAGCGCCATCCGCATATTGGTGATATCCCGCGGTCTTAGGTTGAGCTCCGAGATGCTCCCCGCCCCTTCCAGCACGATGGGATTGAACCGCCGGGAAAGCCGGTCATAGGCCCCCTTCACTTCCGCCCACAACGCCTCCCTGTCCCGGCCCATAAAATATTCATAGGCCGACTGGTTTCCCGCCGGCCTGCCGTGGAGCACCAGCTGCGCATGGCTGTCACCGGTAGGCTTTAGCAGCACCGGGTTCATCTCGCTGTGACAGGGGATACCCGCGGCCTCGGCCTGGACCGCCTGGGCCCGCCCGATCTCCAACCCCTCGGGCGTCACATAACTGTTTAGGGACATATTCTGCGCCTTGAATGGCGCAGGCCGCCAGCCGTCCTGCACCAGGATGCGACAGAAGCCGGCCGTAAGGACACTCTTACCGACGTCGGAAGCAGTACCGACAAACATCAGGGGCCGGAGAGGAGATCGCATAGGTTATTATTAAGTGCGCAAAAAGGTCTGACCGCTGCCCGCGGTTGTTTTTATTGCCGGCGGATACTGTTCTACCCATACCGGTGAGCCCGTCATCGCCTCGAGTCTCGCGTGGATCGAAGCGGCCCGCTCGGGCGGTGTCAGCAGCCCCGCGATGGTCCCGGAATGCGCTACCATCAGACCCGACGTCGTCTCCCGTGCCAGCCGGACATATTCCTCGAATCGCGGCAGCGTCACTACCGTCTGGTTGTATTCGGCGCTGGCCGTAATGCAATCAAAAAGGGCATCATGGTCCCGCGCTTCCGCCGCTGCCAGAAATTTGCCCAGCAGCCAGTCGAAGTACTTGCCCAGCCCCGGTGTCCAGTCCCGCTGCACACTCTGGGTATCGATCCCGCCATCGGGATCGGCATCAAAATAAAGGAGAGACATGGGGGGAAGGGTAATCGGCTGACCGATGACGCCGGATCGCTGGTAAAAAAGAACGATCTCGGCCGAGAGACAGGGATCTGTGGGTTCCACGCGTGAGGCGATGGTATACAATTCCTCTGCCGGCAGCCCCGCATCCAGAAATGCATTGACCGCGGCAAGAACGCTAAGGATATCGGTGCTGCTCGAAGAAAGCCCTTTGCCCGGCGGGATATTGCCACGCAGGCAGACCCGGTTGCCCTGCAAGCCCACGCCCGCCCGGTCTAACATAAGTGTCAGCGCCCGGCGGGCCTTCGGCGGCAACGCCGCTGCCGCTTCCCCGATATCTTCTTCCACCCACGCTTCCGAATACCACAGCGCGGAAGAGAACCCGCTTACCATAAATGCCCGGCCATCGGACAAAGATCCCTGGATCAGCTCCCCGATCCGGGAGTATATTTTGACGGAGTTATTCATTGACAGACCGTAAAAATAGTTGTTTTACAGTAATGCCTATCTTTCCGTCATGGAAACCTCCATTTCTCAATTCCTGATCGCCGCGCCGCACAGCGGCGCGGGAAAAACCACCCTCACCCTGGGCCTCCTACGCGCCCTGCAGGGCCGCGGACTGCGAACCCAGCCCTTCAAATGCGGCCCCGATTTCATCGACCCCATCCACCACAGCACCGCCGCGCGCCGCCAAAGCATCAACCTCGACGCCTATATGATGAGTCCGGATCATATAAAGGACCTCTATCAACGCTATACCGCCGACGCCGACGTCGCCATCACGGAGGGCGTCATGGGACTTTTCGACGGGGCCCAAAAAAGAGAAGGCAGCAGCGCCGATCTGGCCGTCCTGCTGCAACTTCCTGTGATACTCGTCCTCAACGCAAAAGCCATGGCTTATTCCGCCGCTGCCCTTCTCCATGGATTGAAAACCTTTGATCCCGCGTTGACCATCGCGGGGGTCATCTTCAATTTCGTCGATACCGCCACGCATTACCGGCTGCTGCAGGAGGCCTGCGAAGATGTCGGAGTAACGGCCCTCGGCCATCTGCCGAACGAAAAAGCGCTGCGTATCCCGTCCCGTCATTTGGGTCTCGACACCGCCGACGCCGGCGAAGCTATCGCCGCCGCCGCCCGCCATATCGAAAAACACCTCGACCTCGACGCGATCCTTGCGGCCACCCGGGCTCCGCGAATTGCATTCTCCCGGGCGCCGCGCCCCGCCACCGCACCCCAGCGCAGCAAAACCATCCTCGTCGCCCGCGACGCCGCCTTTCACTTCCTCTATCCCGAGAACCTCCGCCGTCTCGAAGCCTATGGCCGGATCCAATTTTTCAGCCCGCTAAGCGAGCCGCATCTCCCACCCGCCGATCTCCTCTATCTGCCCGGCGGCTATCCCGAACTCTACCTCGAACAACTCGCCGGCAACAAAACGCTACTGGCGGATATCCGATCGTTCGCCTCAAAAGGCCGGATCCTCGCCGAATGCGGTGGCATGATGGTCCTCGGCCACAGCATCACCGATGAAACCGGCAAGCCCTGGCCGATGGCCGGCATCCTCAATATCGCCACCACGATACAGGAGAAAAAGCTGGCCCTCGGGTATCGCACCCTCACCCTCGACGGCCAATCGCTCAAAGGCCACGAATTCCACTACTCGCAATTCGTCCAGACTCCCGCCGCCGCAAACGGCATCAACCTGGCTCCCGCCGGCGTGAAGGGCATCGTCCAACCACCCGCCGCCGCAAACGGCATCGTCCGCAACGCCCGCGGACAAGAAGTCGCCGCACCGGTCTTCCATGGGCCAAACCTCTTCGCAAGCTATATGCATTTCTATTGGGGGGAATCCGCCGGCCCGCTCGAAGCCTGGCTGGCGCGCTAGTTCAGATGGATATTCGCCACCGCCCTGTCCATCGCGCCATCCTTCAGATCGGGGATCGACGTCCCCTCGACACGGAACACGGTAATATCTTTCAGGCCGATGAATCCAAGGATCGTCCGCAGATAAGGCTCCATATAGTCCATCGGCTTCATCGGTCCTTCCGAATACACATAGCCCGAAGAGAACGCGATATACACCTTCTTCCCTTTCACAAGGCCCACCGCCCCGGTGTCCGTCACGCTAAACGTCTTCCCGCCGCGCACGATATGATCGATCCACGCCTTCAGCGAGGAATGAATATTGAAATTGTACATCGGCGCGCCGATGACCAGGATATCCGCGTCCTGGATGTCCCGGATCGCCTCGTCGGAATGCCGGACGGCCGCCCGGTCCTGCTCGGTATATTTATCCAACGGGGTATAAAACGAGGCCAGATGCGCTTCCTCCAAATGCGGCCAATGGATGTTGACCAGGTTCACGGTCTTTACCGTACTGCCGGGATGAGCCGCCAGCAACTTTGCGATGATCGCCTCGCCCAACTGGATGCTGTATGACGCCCCGCCCCGGGGGCTCGATACAATGTGTAAGATTTTTTTCATCCCGCAAAGCTATTTACCTTTGCTATCGAAAAGATAGCAGTATCCCAAAGGATACTAGTATCCTACAGGATATCTACTTCAAAATCAATTGTATGGAAATTCATACCGAAGGCGTCCACACGCAGGAGACCTGTTCAGCCGCGGCCGGCGCGATCCGCGACGCCCTTTATGTCATCGGCGGGAAATGGAAGCTGCCGATCCTGATGACCCTCGCCAGCGGACCGCAACGTTTTCGCGAATTGCAACGTGCATTGGAAGACATTACCCCGAAGGTCCTGTCTAAGGAACTGAAAGAACTGGAGCTGAATGAATTTGTGAGCCGTACCGTCCACCCGACAACGCCGGTGACGGTGGAGTACAGCCTTACGGGGTATAGCAGTTCGCTCCAGAAAGTGCTGATCGAACTCCGGGACTGGGGGTTTGCCCACCGGCAACGGCTGAAAGCGTCCTTAAAGGCCGCCAAGAGCCAACCGGCCCACGCAGAATAAATAATTTCACCACCGCCTGTCCTGATTTCTTCGGCCCGTTTGACGAGAGTACATTCTTCATCAAAAAACAATTTTTATGGATCAGTTTCTCATCATCGTAAAAGGCTGCTACCAAATGCCCCAATCTCCCGAAGAGTCCCAGAAAAGCCTGGCCCTGTTCAACGACTGGGTCCAGCACGTCCTCAACGGCGGGTTCGTCGCCGGCGCCCCGCTCGATGGCTCCGAAGGCCGGTTGCTGAAAAGCAAGACCGAGGTACTTACCGACGGTCCCTTCATGGAGTCCAAGGAAATGATCTCCGGCTA
This sequence comes from Puia sp., assembly GCF_036500295.1. Taxonomy (NCBI): domain Bacteria; kingdom Pseudomonadati; phylum Bacteroidota; class Chitinophagia; order Chitinophagales; family Chitinophagaceae; genus Puia; species Puia sp. Next base: position 35,977 of record NZ_DASYCH010000116.1, read on the forward strand.
TATCATCATCAACGCCGCCGATCTGGCCCAGGCCACCGAATTCACAAAGAAATGTCCGCTCCTCGATCTCTACCAGCTCGAAGTGCGCAAACTGAAACCCATGGTCTAATAGCGGCGCCATGGAAAAGAAGATCCATCAACTGGTCGACCATCTTTTTCGCCACGAAGCGGGAAGGATGGTTGCCATTCTCACCCGGCTCTTCGGCCTTCACAATCTCGAACTCGCCGAAGACGTCATGCAGGACACCCTCCACCAGGCGATGAAAGACTGGGCACTCGGCCGGATCCCCGAAAACCCGGCCGCCTGGCTGATGACCGTCGCCAAACGAAAAGCCATCAACACCGTGCGCCGCGAAAAATTCTACCGCAATTTCGCCGGCGACATGGACGCCCTGCTGAAGTCCGAGTACACGGCCGCCTACACGATGGATCAGGTCTTTCTCGACGCGGAGATCACCGACAGCCAGCTGCGCATGATCTTCACCTGCTGTCATCCCGATCTTCCCGCCGAGGCCCAGGTCGCCCTGACCCTGAAGACCCTCTGCGGCTTCAGCATCGCCGAGATCGCCGCCGCGTTGCTCACCACCGAGTCCAATATCCACAAACGCCTCTACCGCGCCAAGGAAAAGATCCGTAACGACGGCATCGATTTCTCCGTGCCTGCCGGGAGTCAACTCCGGCCCCGGCTGGATGTCGTCCTGCTGGTGATCTATCTGCTGTTCAACGAGGGCTATAACTCCGCCGGCGACAATGCCGCCATCCGAAAGGACCTTTGTCTCGAGGCGCTGCGGCTCGCCATGCTGCTCACCCAACGGGCACCAACAAACGAATACCCGCCGCTCTATGCCCTTATCGCCCTGCTTTGCTTTCACTCTGCCCGGCTGGATGCCCGCACCGATGACAACGACGGACTCGTCATCCTCGAAGAACAGGATCGCAGCCGCTGGGATGCCGAACTCATCCGGCAGGGCATGCACTTCCTCTCCCGTTCGGCCGCCGGCGCCACCGCAACGGCCTATCATCTCGAAGCGGCCATCGCCGCGGAACACTGCATGGCTCCCGACTTCGCCTCCACCAACTGGCATCGCATCCACGAATACTACACCGCGCTGGAAAAGCTAAAGCCCTCCTCGGTGATCCAGCTCAACCTCGCCATCGCCACCGGCAAAAAGGATGGCCCGCAGGCAGCGATCGCGCTGCTGCACCAGCTCGAAACCCATAAAGCGTTGGAAAATTATTATCTCCTCTATGCCTCTCTCGGGGAATTCTATTTTCTGGCCGGACAGAAAGAAGCGTCCATCGACTTCTTCCTCCAGGCAAAGGCGCTGACCCGGTCGGCCGCTATCCGGGAGGTCATCGATCGGAAGATGTCCCGGTGAGGGTCCGGATGCCTGGCCGGAGCCTGTCCGGGTGCCCGCGCGGGTATGTCCCGTTAAACCCCAAAAATATTCCTGTTCAAAAACGCATTCCGAAACTTCCCGCCCGGATCGTAATGCCGCAGCAACTGCTGAAACTCGCGCATCCGCGGATATAGCTCCGCAAGCCGCGCATGCGGCATCATAAACAGCTTCCCCCAATGCGGCTTGGCATGAAAGGGCGCCAGCGCCTGTTCGATCTGCGGCAGCAGCTTGCGCACCGCCTCCCAATCCGGCTTCCAGGTGAAATGGATGGCCGTACTGTTCTGGTGCCCGCAGGGACTCATCCACAGATCATCTGCCGCGATACAGCGGACCTCGGTGATCAGCAGGTGCGGCGAGATCTGCTCGTGCAATTTCTCCACCGCCATCAGCGCGGCATAGCTATGGTCGCGGGGAACAAAGAACTCCGACTGCAGTTCGCGCCCGCTGCTCGGCGTAAAACCCATTTTAAAATGCGGTAACCGCTCGTGCCAGGGTCCCGGCACACCCATCTGCGGCGTACAGTTCTCCGCCGCGAGGTCCCGGATGGGATGCAGGTCGCGGGTGGCCGCCCGGGCGCCAAAGAACGCCGCCTTTGTGCCGAAAAGCTCCCCCTCGCCCACCCGGCTCTTGATCCAAACCTCGTTGATATTTCGGTTACGCCAGTCCGTGAACAGGCTCACACTGTAGCCGGCCGACATGATCTCGTCGAAATGATGCTCCAGCTGCGCCATCGGCAGGTTCTCGTAGACATATTGCCGAACCTGGTAGGTCGGCTGGATCGCCAGGGTCACCTTCGTCACCACGCCGATGCCGCCCAAATGCACCACCGCCCCTGCAAACTGGTCCGCATGCTGGTGCCGCGACAGCGTCACTGTTTCGCCGGCGGCTGTCAGCAGTTGCATCCCCGTCACGGCGCTGGACAAGTTGCCGTTGTGGACACCCGATCCATGCGTTGCCGTGGCCACCCCGCCGGCCACGGAGATATGCGGCAGCGAGGCAAGGTTGTGTAAAGCAAAGCCGTTGTCGTTCAGAAAAACGGCCAGCTCCCCATACCGGATCCCTGAATCAACCGTCACCGTATGGTTGACCTTGTCAAGCGCCAGCACCTTGTTGAGGTCGCCCAGCAACAGGAACTGATCTTTGGAGTCAGCGATATCATTGAAGCAATGCCGCGTTCCCAGTACTTTGAAGCGCGACTGACTCTTGATCCACCCCCGGGCCTCCTCGATGGAAGCCGCCTTGTGGAGGGCGTGTGTGTTATAAGTGAGATTTCCGGCCCAGTTGGTGATCTTGTCACCCTGCGCCCAGTCGATCAACGGAGATAATGCGGATCCGGCCATCATAACGGAAGACAGTTTTAAGAAGGTTCGCTTTTTCATACGACGCCCAATTAGGCAACCAAGTTAGCCAATTTTCCGCTTACTCTACCCGAAGGCTCTTCACCGGGTTCTTCCAGGAAGCCCGCACCGCCTGCCAGCCCGTGATGCCCATCGCCAGGGTCAGCGCAAACGCGCCCGGCAGGACGAACATCCACCAGGAAAGCCCCACGCGATATGCAAAATTCTGGAGCCAGCCATTCATCGCCCACCAGGCCAGCGGTGTGGCGATGACAATAGCGACGACCACCAACTTCACAAACTCCCCTGACAACAACCTGCCGATGCTCGCCGTCGTCGCCCCCAATATCTTCCGGATGCCGATCTCCCGTGTCCGCCGCTCCGCCGCAAATGCCGCGAGCCCAAAAAGTCCAAGCGATGAAATGAACACGGCGATTACCGCAAAGATCAGAATGAGCGCGGAGGCGATGGCGTCGCCCCGGTAGAGGTTGTTGAACTGTTGGTTCACAAACTCATATTCCAGCGGCAGCCCCGGCTCCGCCTGTTTCCAGATGGCCTTCACGGCCGCCACGGCGGCATCCGCACCCTGCGGCGCCGTGCGGATCAGGAAGAAATGTCCCCAGGACGGGTTGTTGAAAATGACGAGCGGTCCCGTCTTCTCATGAAGGCTCTTAAAATGAAAATCCTTTACCACGCCGACGACCTTTCCCGGGCTGCCGTGCAGCCGGAAATACGCGCCGATCACGGGCTGACGGATATTCAGTTCGCGCACCGCCGTTTCGTTGAGGATATAGTTTTGTTCGTCGGCCCTGTCGCCGCTGCGGAACCAGCGGCCCGCGGTCAGTTCCAGGTGGAGGGTCTTTTGCAGATCGGCATCGGCTGACAGCTGCGCCACCTTTTTGGTCACGCTGGTATCCCGCCCTTCCCAGTCGGCGCCGTTGTTGACGCTCCCGATATGCGCGATCGGCTGGCTCACCAGCGAAACCTGTTCGATCCCGCTATGGCTGAGCAGTTGCTGCTTCATCACCCGGAGATGGTTCTGCGCATCCTCCGGCGAGACATCGGGCTGGACATTCCGCGGTAACATCACCATCATCAGTTGTTCCCGGTCATAGCCGGGGCCGGTCTTCTGGATAAACCGCAGCTGCCGGTAGATGACCACCGTACTGGTCATTAACAGTATCGACACGCCAAACTGGACAACGACGAGGCCCTTGCGGAGGTAACTGTCCTTCACCTTCAACACCGTGATGCCGCGGAAGACATTCAGCGGCCGGAAAGAGGAGAGCAACAGGGCCGGGTAAACGCTGTTTAGCACAAAAGCGACGGCTAGCGTGCCGCCAAGCACCTTCCCCATCGCCGCGGATTCGAATGCGCCGCTGAGGTCCTTACCCGTCAGCCCGGCAAACCCCGGTAAGGCCACCCAAACCAGCAACATCGTCACCGCCAGCGAAAAACCGCTGATGAGAAACGACTCCGTCACGAATTGAAAGAAGAGCTGCCGGCGTTCGGCGCCCACGATCTTGCGGATGCTGACCTCCTTCGACCGCAGGCTCGCCTTTGCCGTGGTGAGATTTACATAGTTGATGCAGGCGACCGCCAGGATCACCAGGCCGAGCAGGCTGAAAAGCAGCACTACCGGGCGGTTCCCATGGTCAAAAATGGAGTCGGAATGACTATTGTCAAAATGAAGATCGGCCAGACTTTCGAGGCCGATGGAAAAGCTCGCGTCCTCGCTATGCGAATACCGGCGCAGCACAGCCGACAGCTGCCGTTCTGCCGCATCCGCACGCATCCCCGGCGCCAGCCATACAAAGGTGCGATAGTCGGAATTCCCCCAGTTCTCGCCGTTCTCCTGCCATTGGGGATTGGTCAGCAGACCCGCGATCGGCATATACGCCTCATATTGAAAGCTGGAGTTGGCGGGGGCATCCGGGACAATGCCCCTCACGGTATAGAACAGACTATCCACCCGGATCGTCTGCCCAACGGCTTCCGCGTTGCCAAAATATCGCTTCGCCGCCGAAGCCGTCAGCACGAGACTGTAGGGATCGTTTCCAAACGAACCCGCATTCCCGGCGATAAATGAATAGGAAAAAACGTCGAACCAGTTAGGATCGACATAGGCGCATTTCTTCTGATACTGTATTTCCTCCCCGATCCTGAAGACCGGCTGGTTATCCGTGATAAGCCGGGTCACCTTCTCCACTCCCGGGACTTCCTTCTTCACCGCATCCGCCAGCAACATCGGCGCCCCTTCCCATTCCGAGTTCTTGGTCGGCAGGCGCGTGATCATACTGTACGTCCGGTCGCTGCCGGGCTGATACCGGTCGAAACTCAGTTCGTTGTCCACCCACAAAAAGATCAGCACCGCGGCGGTCATCCCTACCGCCAGTCCGACGATGTTCAGGGCCGTCATCCCCTTATTGAACAGCAGGCTACGCCAGGCAGTTTTGAAGTAGTTGGTTATCATGATTCTCCCGCCACCAAAAAAGCGCCAATTTGCTGGTCTATTCGAAGTCAATGGGTTAAAGGCGATTCAGCCACTATCCCTGTCCGTTTTCGATACAACGCCTGTCCGAAAATTCCGCGAGGCCGCACCCGCATCTGCGGCGGTCTGGCCGCGGACCTAACCCTCGTTGTCCGCCGCATGGCCCCCGGCCCGGCCCGCAGCCTGGCCTTCGGCCTGACCCGCCATCTCGAGCTTCAGCGACTCCGAGTTGATGCAAAACCGCAGCCCGCTCGGCGGTGGCCCGTCCGGAAAGACATGCCCGAGATGGGCATCGCAAACGCTGCAATCCACCTCGACCCGTGTCATCCCAAAAGAGACGTCCTTATGATAACTGATCACATTGTCTTTGATCGGCTGCGTAAAGCTCGGCCAGCCCGTCTTCGAGTCGAACTTGATGGTGGAATCGAACAGCTCCGTGCCGCAAGATCCGCAGATATATTTACCCGGGTCATAACGGCTGCACAACTCGCCCGCAAAACGGGCCTCTGTCCCTTTTCTCCGCATGATGCGAAATTGCTCCGGCGTCAGCAACGCTTTCCACTCCGCATCTGTCTTTTCAACCCGCCGGTCCGGCGCCAGGTTGCCCTTCGTGGCAAAATTGAGTACATCATTCCAGTTAAGCATGATCTGTGTTTTTAAAGTCTCACAAAGGTACGCACCTCTTCCGAAAAATCCTTATTTTACAGGTACACCCCGCCCCATGCGCCCGCCCCTCCTTAAATATTATCGCCGCATAACCCTTCTACCCGCAGGGATCAGCCTGCTGGCCGTCCTCTTCGCCCTCGTATATGATCGCCTCTGGGGGCCGGGCTCGAAGTTCGAAGGCCAGGGACTTACCGATTATGCGGAAGATCTCCGGGTAATTCTCACGCCCATCATCAGCAGCCTCATCCTCGCCCTTCTCTCCGCAATGATCTTTTTCAACAGGTTCCCGGCGGTCAGGAACAGGCCCTTCCTCAGTGCCCTCACCTGGTTCCTTCTTCCGGCGGCATGGTTGTCCTTCTTCACCAGGTATTTCGCTTCCACCGGCTATGATGTTCTCATCACCGTCCTCTGTCTGATGCTTCCCTATGCAGTCTGCCTCATCCGAGCCTTCTATCGCTTCCGCCGGGCGCTGAAAGCCGCGGCGCAACCCTAGCGATTCAACGCCTGCCCGCCCAGGATATCAAACACCGTCTCCCCCGGCAGCACGCGGTATACCGGGAAGCCGATGGCATATTTCTCGCAGAGCAGGCGAATAGCCTTATCGATCTCTTCGGGCGAATACCGCGAAGAGAAATGCCCGAGTATCAGCTGGCCAAGATGCAGCGAACTCACCATCTCCATCACCTCCTCCAGCGTACTATGTTTGTTCCCATAGGCGCGCGGCTTGATGTCCTCGCCATTCCCCAGGAACGTCGCCTCATGGATCAGCACCCGCGTATGATCCCATTTCGCCCCATCCTCGACCGGGGTATCGTCCGAATAAGCCAGGAGGTTGTCACGCAACTCCATCGACAGATTTTCCCGGCCGATGCGCTCGCCGAGCTGCCGCAGCTCTTCCCCGGAAAGATGGGTATATTCGGATTTGAGCTTCTTCCTCGTCTGCACCACGAGATAGCCCAGGCTGCGGATGATATGCCGCTCCACCGGCACATGCCCGTTGCGGATCGGCAACACGAGCAGGTCCTTCGCGATGGCGATCTCATCCCCTTCCGTAACGGGTGTCCAGACCGTGCGTTCCACCTGCGGGTCGAACCGCCGCGAGAATTCCTGCAGCACGGGAAAAGAACCGGAATCCTTTGGATAGTGCATGACGGGAAACCCCGGCCGCGCATTCAACTGGTTCAGCTGCAGCAAGCCGGTGAGATGAAGGGCCGTCGAATAGCCCGTGATCGTCGGTTGCATCTGCAAAGATACAAGCCCGAATCCTTATCTTCACGGCACAAAATAACAACACCATGAAAAGAAAGAACTTTATCCAGCACTCGGTTTTGGCCGGCGCTTCCCTGCTGACCGCGGGCGCGGCATCCGCGAGTGTAGCATCTGCGGGTATGGCCGGTGCGCCGTTCCGCCTGAACTACGGCATCCACGACGGGATGTTCAAAAACAGCGCGGGCAACGATTTTATTGATCAGATCAAATTTGCCTACGATCAGGGGTTCCGCTCCATCGAAGACAATGGAATGATGAGACGCCCGCCCGAAGAACAACAGAAGATCGGCGACGCCCTGGCAAAGCTGGGGATGTCGATGGGCGTGTTCGTGCTGGATAAAGGCGGTAATGGGGCCAACTCGCTCGCGACGGGGAAACCGGAATTCCTGGAGATCTTTCTGAAAGGCTGCCGCCAGGCGATCGACGTCTCGAAGCGCTGCAATGGAAAACTCACGACCGTGGTGCCGGGCGATTTCGAGCGGCATCTGCCGATCGGTATCCAGACCGGCCATGTCATCGAAGCCCTCCGCAAAGGCGCCGGGATCCTCGAACCCCACGGCATCGTCATGGTGCTCGAACCGCTGAGCGATACACCCGATCTCTTCCTGCGCAACTCCGATCAGACCTATGCCATCTGCAAAGCGGTCAACAGTCCTGTCTGCAAGATCCTGTTCGATATGTACCACATGCAGCGCAACGAAGGCAATATCATCCACAATATCGATCTCACCTGGAACGAGATCGCCTATTTCCAGATCGGCAACGTCCCGGGCCGCAACGAACCCACTACCGGCGAGATGGATTATAAGGGCATCTTCAAACACCTCTATAACAAAGGATACAAGGGCATCCTCGGAATGGAACACGGCCTCTCACTGCCCGGTAAGGAGGGAGAGACCGCGTTGATAAAGGCCTATCGGGAAAGTGATAGCTTCGC
>NZ_DASYCH010000117.1:0-143038 GCF_036500295.1 Puia sp.
GGGGATCTGTTGGGGTGACATGAAATTCGCGTAGGCCAGATGCGAGAAGTATTTGCTGACATCACCCGAGGCATCGCACCAGCCGCCGTGAAGATCGACCCGTTTGTCGCTGCCGAAGAGCAGTAGGTGTTTGTCGGCCTCCAACTCTGCGGGAGTGTTGGCGCGTTGCTGGTGATAATAATGGATGATGCTGCTCACCAGCGGACGGGCCCAGTCGGCATTGCCGATGGTGAAGGCGGCGGAGGTGACAGCGTTGGCAGTGAGGCGATACCTGCCCGGCGTTTTGAAAGTCGAGAAGTCCGCCTCGAAGTAGTTGTGCTCAGAAGACCAGTCCCGGACGGATTCAGGGTGCCCGAGACGACCATGGAAAACGGGGTGCCCTGCCCCATCGATAATCTCGAATACCCCATCATTCGCGCTGCCTTCCACGACGGCGATCTTTGGTTCATTGGGCGGGAAGATGGCCTGGTTGACATGAATGGATACTGCGGAAGCGGGCTGGCCGTCCGGATTGGATTTGGGACGATCGTCCGGCGCCTTGCCGAACTGCTCATCGGGTTTATCCCCCATATAGAGAACGAGCGAGGCGCCGGCCTTGATGGCTTTGAAGTCGATATAAGATTTGGTATAGGGGGCGCCATTGAGGGTGGCTTTTTGAATATAGATGTTCTTCTTACCAAAGTTCACCGCCTGCATGGTGAAGTGTTTTCCCTCCCCTACTTCCAGGATGGCTTTGCGGACGAGCGGTGTCCCGAAGACAAAGACGCCATTGGCAGGGTTGACGGGATAGATCCCAAGCGCCGACATGACATACCAGGCGCTCATCTGGCCGGCGTCGTCGTTGCCACAGAGTCCGTCGTTTTTTGCGGTGTAAAACTCGTCGGCAATCTGTTTGATCTTTTCAGCGGTCTTCCACGGGTAACCGGCGAAGTCGTAGAGATAGGCAATGTGATGGTTGGGCTCGTTGCCCTGCGCATACATCCCGATCAGGCCGGAGATATCCGGCGAGGCCTCCTTGCCCATCGACTGGCTGACGACAAAAAGACTGTCCAGTTTGGTGACAAAGGGTTTGTCGCCGCCCATCATGCTGATGAGTCTCTCCACATCCTGAGGAACGAGCCACGTATATTGCCAGGCATTGCCTTCGGTATAGTCACCCCATTCGTGGATCGACTGGAAGGGGTTGAAGGGTTCGCGATATTTGCCGTCGGCAAGGACCGGCCGCATAAATTTCGTAACGGGGTCGAAATAGCGCGTGAAATATTCGCCGCGTTTGGCATAAACCTGTTCGTCTTCCGTCCGGCCCAGTTTCGCAGCCACCCGGGCGATACACCAGTCATCGATAGCATATTCCAATGCCTTGGACACCGATTCCCGCTCTTTATCCGCGGGAATAAATCCTTCTTCCTTCAGGTATTTGACGCCATAGTCATCACGGGTGGAAGATGCCTTCATCGCTTCGAGGGCAAGATTGGCATCGAAGCCATGGAATCCTTTCAAAAAAGCGTCGGCAATGATGGGGACGGCACTGTAGCCGACCATACAATCCGTCTCGCGGCCCTGGAGATGCCAGATGGGGAGCTTGCCCTGCTGGACATAGATGGCGAGCATGGTATTGATGATATCATTGACGCGTTCGGGATGGATCAGCGTCATCAGCGGATTCAGCGTACGATACGTGTCCCATAGCGAGAAGATGGTATAGTTATTATAGGGAGCATGTTCGATCACCTTTCCGTCCGCGCCGCGGTAACTGCTGTCGTGGTCGTTGTACAGCGCCGGGGCGATCATCGAATGATACAGTGCGGTGTAGAACACTTTCCGCTGGACGGCATCGGCGGCGTCGATCTTTATTTTATCCAGCGCCCGCCGCCATTTCTCATTGCCCTGCCGGACGACGGCTTCGAAGTTCCAGCCGGGGATCTCTGCCTTGATATTGGCAAGGGCATTCTCCCCGCTGACGTTGGAAACGCCCACTTTCAGCATGACCGTGCCCGGATTCTTTTGAAAGGAGATCAGCCCTTTGACGGTATCGGCTTCGATGGATAACTCTTTTACGGGCGTATTACCGTTCAGCAGGGCCAGGTTCTTTAACGGGAAGTTGGTGCGGATCGCGAAATAGATCCGCCTGTCCTTCGCCCACTGAGAGCTGTTGCGCCATCCGATCAGGGTACTGTCATCAAGCTTTAGCAGGTGGGCCTTTACTTTTGGATGTTGCCAGCCCGCATCGAAGTTGCCCTGGAGGAGATCGATGATGATATGGGCAGGACGATTGGCTGGAAAACGGTAGCGATGGAAGGTGACGCGTTCGGTGGCGGTGAGTTCGACGTTGACCTTATGATCTTTTAGCCAGAGCGAGTAGTATGCAGGGCGGGCGATCTCGTTTTTGTGGTCATAATGTGAGGCGTATCCGGCCGTCGGGTTTTGCTGGGTGCCCACTTCGGTGCGAACGGCGCCGGTATAGGGCATGATCAGGATGTCGCCGAGGTCGGGGATACCCGTACCGTTGAGATGGTTCTGGGCAAAGCCTTTGACGACGCTGTCGCTATAATGATAACCCGAGCACCAGTCCCATCCCTTATTTATATTCATAGGGCCGACCTGTACCGCGCCGAAGGGAACGCTGGCGCCGAGAAAGACATGGCCGTGGCCGCCGGTGCCGATATAAGGATCGACATAGGAGACAGGGGCGCCTTCGTTGGGAAGGTGCGTTGCCGGCTGCTGTGCGGAAAGAGTTTGGCTGATCAGGCAAGCGAGTAGCGGGACGATTCGTTTCATGTGCTAAAGATACCGCGTTCGCGGATTAGCTGTAAAAATTTGCAGCGGAATCGATAGCTTGCGGGATAAAATTCCCAATAGTACCATGCTAAAAAAAGCCTTTCTATTTAGCGCTGTGCTTGCCCTGGCAGGCGGTGCACGGGCCCAGTGGGTCGACGCCGTTCATGATCCCGTCGACTTTGTCAATCCGCTGATGGGCACACAATCCACCTACGCGATCTCGACCGGAAATACCTTCCCGTCGATCGCCCTGCCCTGGGGGATGAACTTCTGGACACCGCAGACCGGAAGGAATGGAGATGGCTGGCAATATACTTATACAGCTGATAAGATCAGGGGTTTCAAACAGACCCATCAGCCTTCGCCGTGGATGAATGATTTTGGCGAGTTCAGCCTCATGCCGGTCAACGGGTCGCAGTTTCGGGAAGAGAAACGGGCTTCCTGGTTCTCGCACAAGGCGGAGGTGGTAAAGCCTTATTATTATAGCGTTTATCTCGCCGATCACGATGTGACGACGGAGCTGACGCCCACCGAACGGGCCGTGCGTTTCCGGTTTACCTTTCCAAAGACGGACAGCGCCCATGTCGTGATCGATGCCTACAACAAGGGGTCGTATATCAGGATCATTCCCGGCGAACGCAAGATCGTTGGCTATTCCACGCGGAACAGCGGCGGGGTCGCCCGGAACTTCCGAAACTATTTTGTCATCGTCTTCGATCAACCCTTTACTTCGATGCACGCCTGGAAGGATAGCACGCTCATGGATTCGCTGGAGCTGACCGATCCGCATGTCGGCGCGATCATCGGGTTCGCAGCGGCGCATCGCGGGACGGTGATCAATGCAAAAGTGGCTTCTTCGTTTATCAGTATCGAGCAGGCCGAGCAGAACCTCGCCAGCGAGATCGGCAATGACGATTTTACCACTGTAGAGGCAAAAGGCCGGGCCGTCTGGAACAAGACCCTTGGCCGGGTATCCGTCGAGGGCGGCACCATCGATCAGATGCGAACCTTCTATTCCTGTCTGTACCGGATGCTTTTCTTCCCGATGCGGCTTTATGAGAAAGACGCCGCCGGCCGCATCGTCCACTACAGTCCTTATAACGGGAAGATCGAGGCAGGATATATGTTCTCGGGCACCGGTTTCTGGGATACCTTCCGGGCATTGTATCCTTTCCTGAATCTGGTCTACCCTTCTATCAACAAGGAGATGCAGGAAGGGCTTGTCAACGATTATAAGGAAGGCGGCTGGCTGCCGGAATGGTCCGATCCGGGCTATCGGAATGTGATGATCGGCAATAACTCCGCTTCCGTCGTTGCGGATGCATGGCTCAAAGGGTTGCGGGGTTATGATATCAATACGCTATTCGATGCGTTGCTGAAGGATGCGAACGCGGAGGGACCGATCGATGCGGTGGGTCGCAAGGGCGTCAGCTATTACAACAGCCTGGGGTATGTTCCCTATGACGTGCACATCAACGAGAACGCAGCCCGCACGCTCGAATACGCCTATGATGATTTTTGCATCTACCGCCTGGGCAAGGCGCTTGGCAGGCCGGCTTCGGAGCTTGCGGTATATGCCAAACGTTCGCAGAATTATAAGAACCTGTTCGACCCGGCCCACAAGCTGATGCACGGAAAGAACCAGGATGGAAGCTTCTCCGCCAACTTCAGTCCGTTTAAATGGGGCGACGCGTTCACCGAAGGCAACAGCTGGCATTATAGCTGGAGCGTGTTTCATGATATCCAGGGGCTCATCGATCTGATGGGTGGGAAGAAAGAGTTTGTGCGGATGCTGGACAGCGTGTTTGTGATGCCGCCGGTCTTCGACGACAGCTACTATGGCGAGGTCATCCATGAGATCCGCGAGATGCAGATCGCCGGGATGGGGCAGTACGCACATGGCAACCAACCGATCCAGCATATGCTATATCTGTACAACTATGCAGGTGAGCCGTGGAAGAGCCAGTATTGGATCCGCGAGGCCATGCGCAAGCTGTACCAGGCTACGCCGGACGGATATTGCGGTGACGAGGACAACGGACAGACTTCGGCCTGGTATGTGTTCTCGGCGCTGGGCTTTTATTCCGTTTGTCCCGGGACCGATGAGTACGTACTTGGAACGCCGCTGTTCCGTAAAGCCGTTCTTCATTTGGAAAGCGGAAAAGATTTTGTCATCAGCGCGCCGAACAACAGCGCCGCCAACCTCTACGTGCAAAGCGCCACGCTGAATGGCCAGCCGTACAGTAAGAACTGGATCGCGCATTCGACGATCGTCAAGGGGGGAGAGTTTCGGCTGACGATGGGTGCTACCCCGAACAGGACAAAGGAAGTCAATCCCGCGGATTATCCCTATTCTTTCAGTACGGACAAAACACGCCCCACGCTAAAATGAGATGAGTTTTAAGGCGCCAAATTGGCGCCTTAAAATTTCAATCTATTGCAGGATCAATTCCTTTCGTTTGCCCTTCGGAAGCCGATCCGGCGGCGCGGTTCTTGTGGCTTCGTGAATAGTTTTTTAAGGGCAACAAAGATCAATTGAATGTCTTCGCTGTTTTTAACGACTCGTTTTTCGAGTTGTTTGAGTTTTAATAGGATGTCCTTGTGCGTTAGCAATAGTTCTCGCATTCGGGTAAATACTCTGATGATCTGAATGTTTACCTTAATAGCAGTTGCACTATTCAGTACGCTGGATAACATAGCTACACCTTGTTCCGTAAAAGCCATGGGAACATACTTGCTATGCTCGCCTTGTTTTAAGGTGCCATTTTGGCTCCTTAAAGAATTGTATTCTGTTGGGGTCAGTTCGAACATAAAATCCTCTGGGAAGCGACCTATATTACGTCTTACTTGTCTTTTAAGCTGCTTCGTCTCCACTTTATACATTTCAGCAAGATCATAGTCCAGCATAACTTTTCTATCCCGGATCATGTGAATTTTATTGGCGATCGTCCCTTCAGTCGGAATGATAGGCCTTGTGACTTTTGCCATAAAATGAGGTTTTAATATACAATGACAATCGATGAAATTACATATTCTGTCGCCGAAGGCAGACAAATTATTTAAGGTTGTCATGTACCCTTAAGGATGAAGGGTATATACCGATGGCGGGTAGCCTATTCACTTCTTAAAGCCCGGACGGGATTTGCGCGGGCAGTGCGGAAGGAATGGTAGCTGACCGTTAGCATGGCGATGCCGAACGCGGCGATGCCGGCGACAAGGAAGACCGTCGCACCGAGGGGAATATGATAGGCATAGTCGCCGAGCCAATGTTGCATGGCCCACCAGGCGATCGGGGTGGCGATGCCGAAGGCCAGAAGGACGAGCAGGAGAAAGTCGCGGCTGAGCAACAGGAAGAGTTGGGGGGCGCCGGCGCCGAGGACCTTGCGGATGCCGATCTCCCTGGTACGCTGTTCGGCCGTATAGAGCGTGAGCCCCAGCAATCCCATACAGGAGATAAGGATCGCCAGCCCGGCAAAATAATGGCTTAACCGACCGATCACCTGTTCACTCGCATAAAACTTTTGATATTGCTCGTCGGAGAATTGATAGGTGAAGGGGAACGCGGGATTCACCGCCTTCGACAACCGTTCGAGACCTCCAAGCGCCTGACGGGTGGCTCCGGGCGCGATCTTTACCAGCACATACCCATCCTGGGCATGTTCATTGAACCGGAGGATCAGCGGATAAATAGGATCGTGAAGGGACGCAAAATGAAAATCCTTTATCACGCCGATGATCTTCCCTTTCCGGCCCCAGAAGGTGATCTCGCGGCCCACAGGCTCCTTAAAACCGATAAGCCTGACCGCAGCCTCATTCAAAATATAATTGCTCGAATCTGTCGGGTAGTCCCGCGAGAAGTCGCGGCCCTGCAGGACACGGATACCCGTCGTCGCCGTAAAATCATAGCCGACGGAAGCCTGGGTGAAGGAAGGAAGGTAGTTAGCCGGTTTCCCCGCCCACTCCACCGAGATCGTCCCGTTATCCATGACCGTCGGCGTATTGTTCATACAACTGATCGATCGGATACCGGGTAGTTGTACCGCCTGTTCCCGGAACGCTGGATACTGATCGGTGAGCCTGCCCTGAAGCGGAAGATAGACCAGGTTATCCCGGCTGTAGCCGGTGTCCGCCTTTTGGAGGTAGTTGACCTGTTGGGTGATCACCAGGGTGCCGATGATCAGGATGATGGAAAGGACAAACTGGAAAACGACAAGTCCCTTCCGAAACTGTGTGGCCCCGCTACCCATCACCATCGTTCCCTTCAACACTTTTATCGGCTGGAACGAGCTGAGGAAAAGCGCCGGATAGCTGCCGGCGACGCAGCCGGTCAGCAGCGTGAGGCCCAGGATCTGCAGCCAGAAGCTCCAATCGCCAAGCGGAAGGCTCATCGTTTTGCCGGCAATGCTGTTGAATGCCGGCAACAGCCCGATCGTCAGCGTGAGCGCAAGGACTACCGCGAGAAAGGCCAGCAGAACCGCCTCGCCAAGGAATTGCCGGATCAGCGAGCCGCGTTTCGCACCGATGACCTTTCGTACGCCGATCTCCCGGGCCCTTTTCATGGAGCGTGCCGTGGTGAGGTTCATAAAATTGATGCATGCGATCAGCAGGATGAAAACGGCGACAATGGTGAAAAGCCGCACGTAACCGATACGCCCGCCCTCGATCACGCCGTTATTAAAATTGCCGTGTAAATATTTCTCCTTAAAGACTTGCATGTCCAGTTCGGTGTGATGACCGGGAACAGGATGTTCCCCTTGCCGCTGCAACAGGTCTTTCATCTTCACCCGCACCGCTTCCGGGTTCGTGCCCGCGCGTAATGCCAGGTAGGTCGAAGGGCCGGAGTTGTCCCAGCGGTTCATCCAGTTGTTTTCCTTCAGGAATTGTTGCCAGTTGATCAGGAAGTCAAAATGCAGCGTGGAATGATCCGGGTTATCGAATACCGCCGTGACGGTGAAATTGGTCCAGCGGTTGAGGGAATCGCGGCTCAGCGTCTGACCTATCGCGGCCTGCGGGGTCCCGAAAAATCGGACTGCCATTTCCCTGGAGATGGCGATGGCGTTTGGCGTATTAAGGGCGTTGTCGGCATTGCCTTCCTCGAGGGGAAAGCTGAACAGATGGAAAAAGTCCCTGCCGGCGAACCCGCCGTTGGCCTTCAGGCTTTTTCCCGCCGCCCGAAACGTATTGTTGTAGTCGCGGTCGACCGTGGCGGCATATTCCACATCGGGAAGCACTCTTTTCAACTCTTCGCCCAATAAGGCAGGGAGTTCGTAGTCGCCGGTGATCTTGCCGTCGCCATAACCGCGGCTATAAGCCACATAAAGGCGGTCACGGTTGGTATTCAAGGCGTCCATGGACCGCTCGTCCATGACCCAAAGAAGGATCAGCAGACTGCAGGCCATTCCGAGGCCAAGCCCGAGAATATTGAGCCCGGTAAAGAAGCGGTTCTTCGAAAGATTCCGCCAGGCGAGTTTTATCTGGTTCCAGAACATAGGACGAAGGCGTTTTATCAAATTTATCGTATTTTCCCCTGATATGAAAAAGACTACTGTTAGTACGTTGCTGCTTGGCTGTTTGTTACACGGGCTGGCGCAGACACCGGCGGCCGGCGGTGACAGCGCGCGCTTCTTCCTGCACAAGTTTGCGCAAAACATTGGCCAGGAAGTCTATTACCGGACAGCGGGAGATAGCGGGGTAAGCTATGCGGTTCGATTCAAGTTCGTCGACCGGGGATCGCCGGTGCCCCTGATTGCGCGCATCTTATTGACGCCAAGCGGCGAGCCGTTGCGGTTTTGGATCAAAGGAAATACGTCGCGGTTCTCCACCGTACACGATAGTGTATCCGTCACCGGTAGCAAGGCCTATGCAAAAGTGGACGACAGCAGTTTCACGCAGGAGATAAAAGGGCCTGCCTTCCCGGTAGCGGGTTACTCGCCGGCAACGGTGCAAATGCTCCTGCTCCAATACTGGAACAAACATGGCCGGCCGGAGAAGCTGCGGCTGTTGCCGACAGGTTCCGTCTCCATAAAGATGTCTGGATATGATACCCTGTTCTATTATGGCAACCGGCTGCCATTGCAGCGGTTGGTGATCAGCGGCCTGGTCTGGGGCAACGAACTGGTCTGGACCGACAATGACGGCAACCTCGTTTGCCTGATCACCAATGACGCAGAAGGAGATAAGCTGGAGATGATGCTGGATAAATATGAGAGCCTGCTGCCGGAACTTATCGGCCGCGCGGCGACCTATGGGATGCAGTTGTTTGCGGCTTCGATGAAAGGGGATGACGGCGGTTCGGCCGGGGCAAGAGGGCAGAAAGGAGTGTTGGCGATCGTCGGCGGCAGGATGGTGGATGTTGCGATGGGTGCGACTACACCCGATGCGGTAATCCTGATAGAGAACGGGAAGATCATAAAAGCGGGCCCAAAAGCGGCGGTGGCCGTCCCCGCGGGAGCGAAGATCATTCACGCCGAAGGCAGGACGATCCTTCCGGGACTCTGGGATATGCATGCGCATTTCGAGCAGGCGGAGTGGGGGCCCGCCTACCTGGCGGCCGGGGTGACGACGGTACGCGACTGCGGCAATGAATTCAATTATATCAATTCGGTGAAGCGGGCGATCGACGAGGGCGTGGGTGTCGGCCCGCATATCCTCAAGGCCGGGATCATCGACGGCCCGGGCCCGATGGGTCTTGGCATCGTCCGCGCCGGCACGCCGCAGGAAGCAAAATATGCGGTGCGCCGTTATAAGGACAGCGGCTTTGTCCAGATAAAGATCTATAGTTCGGTGACGGCGCCGATCCTCAAAGTGATCTGCGACGAAGCCCACCGGCTGGGGCTTACCGTTACCGGCCATATCCCCGAAGGGATGAACCTCGAACAGGGTGTGGACTCCGGGATGGATATGGTCAATCATATCCAGTATGTCGGACCGATCCTGGCAAGGACCAAAGACAGACTGGTGGATTGGAACGACCCCAAAACCGCAAAAGGACTCGATTTCATCAGGCAGCATGGAACCGTGATCGACCCTACGCTCGGGGTTTTCGAGATGATCTTCCGATCGGTGAAAGACAGCATCACGAGCATGGAGCCGGCATTCGGAACCCTTCCTCAGCCGTTGCAGGTATTGTTTGTCACGATGGGGATGCCGCCGGCGCAGGCAGAAAAATTCAAAAGCTATTTCAAAGACCTGGAGAAGCAGGTCAAAGTGTTGCATGACATGGGCGTGCCCATCGTCGCGGGCACGGATATGGGTTTCCCGGGATATAGCGTAGACCGGGAACTGGAATTGTATGTGGATGCTGGACTGACGCCGCTGGAGGCCTTGCGAACGGCTACGATCGTACCCGCGCTGGTCATGAAACAGGCGGGTATAAGCGGCTCGCTGATGCCGGGCCGCGACGCTGATATTATCCTTGTCGACGGAGATCCGCTACATCATATCAGGGATATCCGCAAGGTGAAGCTGGTGATCAAGGACGGAAAAGTATATGACCCTTTGCAATTGCACAAGATCGCAGGCTTCTCGAAATAATTTCGTTCCTCGGACATCCTTTCCTGCCGGAACTTACTGATGCTGATGCGAACAGGCATCCGCGATCTTCCGGATGGACAACTTAATGTCTGCGATCTCCCCGACAAGCGAGCCATTCACGGGCGGCTCGGTCCTTTCTGCCAGGTCATCCAGTCTGACCTTGATAGCGATAAGCTGCTGGAGGGTATCCTCCTTCGACTCGTCACGCGTCTTTACCGTTATGGGCTTGGCGGTAAGAACTTTTTTTACATACTCGGTCAAGCTCCGGCAAGTGGACTGGTGCTGATGGCTGTAGACTTCCTGTAATTCCTCTGCAGAAAGGCGGATAGAGAGGAAGCGCTTTGCTTCTTTATTCGACATAGGTCGTGGATTTGGTTCAATGACTAATTAGGTGAACGAATTGGAGTCCTTCCAATTACAGACAATAAAATTAGCGCTGAAGTACAGAAGAAACTGTTAAAACCGAAATTCATCAGATTAAAATTAGATGAAAGCCGAAACGCCGGGGAAAACGAGAGAACAACATCACCTGTGGGGGGGTCGCTGTCATGCGTCAAAAAATGCTGTTTTTTAAATATTTATGACTATTTTGGGGCATGATCGGGACCATCCGTCATCGGGTTCGCCAACTAAAAACTAACCTCCATCTGATGAGGACCCTTCGCCTCATCTGGTCGATCTCGAAGAAATGGACCACGCTTACCCTGGTGTCGATCGTCGGCGAAAGCGTTCTTTACCTCCTGCTGCTTTATATTTTCAAGCATCTTATCAACGAAGTGACAAAGGCCACACCCTTTGACGACGAAAAGGTCCGGCGGGTGCTGTGGTATCTGGTCGTTATTACGGTTGGGACCATCATCTACGTCACCGTAAAGGCGTTGTCGACCCTGGCCATCGAGAACCAGGCCCAACGCGTAAAGGAGAGTATAGATGAGAAAATTCATGAATGTGCGGTAAGTCTGGACCTTGCCTTTTACGAGAGCCCCGCCTACTTCGACACGATGAAACGGGCCAAGGACGCGGGTCCCGAAGCACCGAACAACGTCGTCCTCAACCTGGCCGACATCGCCAAGAACAGCCTCACGCTGGTGGCCATCGGCTCGATCCTCATCTCCATCAGCTGGCTGTTGCTGCCCCTGCTGGCGCTTTTTGTCGCACCAACCCTGCTGGTGCGTATCCGTTATGCCGAACAGATGTATCAGTGGCGCCGGAAACAGACACCGGTGGAACGCCAGGCGGCATATCTGAGCAGTCTGATCACCGAAGACAGCCCCGCCAAGGAAATTCGCGGATATGGCCTCGGAAGCCATATCCGTGCACTTTATACCGATATCCGTGTCAAATTGATGGGTCAACGGTTACAAATGACCCGCCGGAACACGTTTAAGGAACTGCTGACAAATATCATGGCCACGCTCGGACTCTTTGCCTGTATCGCCTACCTGTGCTTCAGCATGATCAGGGGCCGGATGAGCGTGGGGGACATGTCCCTGTTCCTTATCGTATTCCCACAGTCCTTCGGCGTTCTGCAGCTGATGTCCCAGGGCATCTCGGGGCTTTACCAGAACAATATCTTTATCAATAATCTCTTCGAGATGTTCGATCTGCGGGCCACCCTGAACGAACCGGAGAACCCGATAGCCGTTCCACAGTCCGAAACCGTCGACCTGGTCGTGGAGAATATGAGTTTCACCTATCCGCATGCAAATGAGCCCGCCCTGCGCAACGTGTCGCTGCGGGTTCCGCCGGGTAAGATCATCGCCATCGTGGGGTTGAACGGAGCGGGCAAGACGACACTCATCAAGCTCCTATGCCGGCTTTACGATCCGACGGAAGGATGTATCCGGATGGATGGGCTGGATATCCGCAGCTTTAAAAGCACCGAGTACCGGAAGCATATCAGCGCCGTGTTTCAGGATTTTGGGAAATTCAATATCACCGCGGCGGAGAATATCCGGTGGGGGGATATCGATAGTCAACGGCCATCGGAGGATATCGAGGAGGCCGCCCGGAAGTCAGGGGCCCACGATTATATCCGGAAATTCCCGGAGGGCTATGAGACGATGATGGGCCGGATCTTTGAGAACGGCCGGGAGGTGAGTATCGGCCAGTGGCAGAAGCTGGCGATCGCGCGGGCGTTTTTCAGTAACAGTCGTTTTGTCATCTTTGACGAGGCTACGAGTGCTCTCGATGCCGTGTCGGAAGAGGAATTGTTCCAGTCGTTCCGGCAGCGCATCGGTAACCGGGCCGCGCTGATCATCAGCCACCGGTTGACCGCTGTACGGCATGCGGACCATATCTATGTAATGGGCGACGGGCGGGTACAGCAGCATGGAACGCATGAAGAGCTTGTGGCAATGGGCGGTACGTATTCCAAATTATTTTTAAAGAAGCCGGTGGGCTCGGATAGCGCCGGTCACCAATAATATGCCAACGATCGCGATCATATCAACCTGTATCGAGGAATGGGGCGGCAGCGAAGAGCTATGGGCAAGAAGTATACCCATCCTGCAGGCCTCCGGTATGACCGTAACGGTATACAAAGACCGCATCAACCGGACCCATCCGCGCTGGTCGGCGCTTGCGGCAGGGGGGGTGGAGTTGCAGGAATTGCAGACGCAGAAATGGATGTTCCTGGCCCGGAAGGCGTTGCTCCGGATGCGAAAACGTCATTGGTATGAAAGCAGCGAACTGCGTAGGCAATTTATGAGGCGGCTGCGGGTTCATCGGCCCGCACTGGTGGTCATCGCACAGGGCATCAATTTTGATGGATTGAATTTTGCACAGGATTGTATCGCCGTGGGTGCGCCCTATGTCATTATCGCTCAGAAGGCTGTAGATTTTTTCTGGCCGCAGCCGAATCAGCGGCCCGGAATGGTCAGGGCGTTAACGCAGGCACGAAAATGTTTCTTTGTTTCCCGGCATAACCGGGAGCTGACCGAAGAGCAGTTTGGCGTCCGGCTAAACAACACCCAGCTGATCTTCAACCCTGTCGACCGCGGCAGTGGACCTGTTGCCTATCCGGCGGGCACATCGGTATACCGGCTTGCCTGTATCGGGCGATTGTTCGTACTCGACAAGGGTCAGGATATCCTGATCCGGCTGCTGGCCCGCCCCAAGTGGCGGGAGCGACCGGTGGAGTTGACCTTTATCGGGTCGGGCGTCGACCGGGAAGGATTGGAGGGGATGGCCCGGATGTATGGGCTGACGAATATCCATTTTGCGGGTCAGCGCAGTGATATGCGGGAATGCTGGCGGGAATTTCATGCACTGGCCCTGCCCTCCCGCAGCGAAGGTCTGCCGTTGGTCGTGCTGGAGGCAATGGCGGCCGGCCGGGTGGTGATCACGACGACGGCGGGCGGAAGCCGGGAGGTGCTCACCGATGGGGTCACCGGGTTCATCGGAGATACCGGCACCGAATCCTTTGACGAGGCGCTGGAGCGGGCCTGGCAGCGGAGAGCGGAATGGGAAGCCATCGGATTAGCCGCCTGCAACGACCTGCCCAACCGCTTACCCGACAGTCCCGCCGAGGCCGGGTTTGCAAAGACCCTAATTTCGATCGTACATGAGTGATACCCACGATAAACACCTGGTCAGCGTGATCATCCCTACCTATAACCGGGCGGCGCTGATCGGCAGGGCGATAGAAAGCGCGATGGGTCAGACCTATCCCCATAAACAGATCATCGTCGTCGATGACGGCTCCGTCGATAATACCGCTGCCGTCGTCAGAGCGTATCCCGGGGTGCAATATGTCTACCGGCCCAATGGCGGGCAGGCGGCCGCAAGGTCAACCGGCCTGACTGTCGCGACCGGTGGATTTATCGCTTCGCTCGACAGCGACGATGTCTGGGAGCCGGGATTTCTTGCCACCGGCATCCAGGCGATGAACGAGCTGCAACTGGACTTTGTGTTTGTCAACTGGTATCAGCAGATGCCCAACGGCCGCCTGGCGGATTACTTTGCAGAGTTTAAATATCTACGCTCCTATTGGACCACCCGGAACGAATCCCCGATGTTATTCACCTATCCTGAGCTGCGCCGGCTTTACCTGGAGTGCTGTCCCTCTCCTTCGTCATCCGTTCTCATCCGGCGAAGCTCTTTTGTAGGCGCATGGAACGACCGGGTGCATGTGGCCGACGACTGGTGCCTGATGCTGGATATTGTGCTCTCAAAGAAGGCGCGTGGCGCGATGATCCGCGAAAAATTATGGCATAAAAGTGTCAATGACGACAATATATATGATGGGCGCGATCAATATGACGTGTTGAGAATGTTGTATATCGAAGATACGCGGGAGATGTTGCGGCGATATGCCGGCCAATTGACCAAAGAAGAAGTAGGCATCTTGCAGGATCGGTGTATCGATCATTCGTTCCAGTTATTGAAGGTGAGTTTTATGATAAAGGCGCATTATGCGGGGAGTCTTGGGAAATTGACCCAGGCGTTTTGGTTAAACCCGGTACTGTTCGTAAAAACAGGTTGGAAGAAGCTTTTGAAATGAAGGCTATTAAAACGATACGCGCGTCCGAATGGTGGGGGTATAAAGTCGCTCCGCTGCTGGCGATAGGGTATGCCACCGCGATGAAGTCGGGCAAGAGCCTTGCGGAATCGAGTCCTTACCTCCTTTATATCATGCTGGCCATGGTGCTTGGCGCCGCGTATGTGAGTGTGATCAACGATATCACCGACATGGAAGAAGACCTGGCCATCGGGAAGAAGAATCGCATGGCGGGTGTCGCGCCTTCGCGGCGGTGGATCTTTCCTGCGGTGGCCCTCGTGGCCGGAGCCGCCTATATCGCCACTTTCTATCCGCACGTGCTGATCATGGCGCTGGCCGCAATGCCGTGGATCGCCTTTAGCTGTTATTCCATCCCACCCATCCGGCTGAAGAAACGGGGTATCGCCGGCGTCCTGGCGGATGCCTCGGGTGCACATATCTTCACCAGCCTGTTCATCGTGGCGAGTATGAGTCACTATACCGGTCAGCCGATCGACTGGATCTGGTTTTTCGCGGTGGGGCTGTGGGCGCTTTGCTATGGGCTACGGGGCATTCTCTGGCATATGTTCTTCGATCGCGAGAACGATATTGCCTCCGGTACACCCACCTACGCAACAAAGGTGGATCCCCAGAGTTTTCGGGGACGCGAATGGATGATCCTTGTCGTCGAGATGATCGCCCTGGGGGCCATGCTTTGGCGCATCGGCAAGCCCTTGCCGGTCATCTTTCTGGTGTTCTATCTATTATTCGCGATGGCCAGCTGGCGGAAGCTGGGTTTCCGGATGGTTATCATTCTTATGCCGCCGGGATACCCCTATCCCTATCTCATCTTCCTGGCAGACTTCTACCAGGTGTTCTTACCCATCGCCTTGTTGTTGCGCGCGGCATTGGTCTTCCGCTATGATTGGATCGTGCTGATCGTGCATGGGGTGCTTTTCTCTTATGGCATCTACCGGTTGCTGCGGTCTTCCCTGCGTCTCGCTAAGGCGTCGGAAATTGTATCCTAGAGCAGATAGCCGACGAGTTCGAGGTTGGCGACGGTGGCGCCGTCACGCATATCCTGATATTTGAGGCGGAGAAAGATGCGCCCGGACGTTTGCGCGGCCGGGGCCTGCGGCGATGAGGGGCCGGGGGGCGTCAGTCCCATGTTGATCTCGACGACGCGGGCGGTGACGCGGCTGGAAGCGATCGTGCTGGCGGCATCGGCTTTCTCGAGCCGCCAGGTATAGCCCTGCCATTCGCCATAGGGGCTGGTGGGAGGGGTTGTGGTGTGCCCGATGAGCGGGATCGTATCCCCGCCGAAGACGACAAGATCTTTCTGCAGATCGATCTGCAGGTAGTCGAGAAGATGGATATCGCCTTCGGAGTGAAACCGGATATAGCCGGCTTCCCGGACGACGGTGACCTTCTGCGTGTCTACAGGCACGAGTTGGGGGGGCGTACGCTCGAGATTCTGCAGGCGCCGGTATTCGTCTGCGGTGATGCCAAAGCGTTGGTTATAGGGCAGCGGCTGTCCGGCATAGGTAGTGCGATAATCCTGGAACCATTGCCGGTTGGCGACGAGGGCGTTGTTGAAGCGAACGAGGATCGACTGGATATCGGCGGGGATATCGGGCTGCACCTGTTGGTAGAGAAAGACCGGACGACGGAAGATGGAGTCGGCAAAGCGCGTGGCGGAGTCTGCGGGTGTAATGGGGTACGACCGGGGTTGGCCGGCAGCCGCCAGGGTGGATCCGGCTATAAGTACAAGTGCTAAAAATTGCTTTACCATATTTTGGCAAAATAAGGTGAAAAAACCCTAATTTTGCCCTCCCATTGCCCAATAGTATAATGGTAGTACAGCAGATTCTGGATCTGCTCGTCTTGGTTCGAATCCAGGTTGGGCAACAAATGGCCCCTCGCCCCGTGAGGGGTTTTGTTTTTCCCGGTAGCGGGGAGAGCCTTGCTCTCCATAGCGGACGGGGAAACAAAACCGTACCGACGAAGGAGGTACGGGAGCCATTTGGGTAATGCAGTGCAGGGTGGATCAGCGGAGGCCCCGACGACGGGAGGCGCCGGAGATAATCCAGGTTGGCAACTTTAATAAGTCGCCGTGATTCACTACTTATTGATTATAAACATCATAGGAATATATCGACTCATCGGCTCCGCTTCAATATTTCACCCGCTTGGGATTTTCTTTTCATTAAGATTCTATCGGCACTATCTTCAGCTTTGCTTTTCCGGCTCTTTAAAGGCATTGCTTGCTGCAAGGTGTTTTTCCATGGCTTCCATATCGTCGCCGACGATCGTGTCGCTGAATTCATGTGCGCGCCCCATCATACGAATGTAGGCTGCGGGATCCCCCTGTCGGGTCAGCTTTCGTAAAGCCAATACATAGTCCTCCCGGTAGACGGTCGGGATGATAATCTTCGTTTGCTGCTGTTTGACGAGCTCTGCATTCATCATGACCCGGGCGACCCGGCCATTTCCGTCCAGAAAAGGGTGGACCTCACTGACCAGGAACATGATGTAGATTGCTCTCGCAAAGGGATGACTCAGTGCCTGGTAGAAGTCGAACCCTTTTATCAGCGTTCCTTTGACCAGCAACTGGTTGACAAAATGGGTCTCACCGGCCCGGTTGTTCTTATCTTTAAATTGCCCGGGGTTTTTGGATGTCCTGGCGCTCAGTAACACTTTGTGCCGGTACAGTAGGATGTTCAGCAGCTCTTCGGAAGTGCCGGGAATGACGCTCATCTCCTGCCGGTTGCAGACTAGCTTGTATGTACCCAGAATATCATGCGAATCCTCATCCCGTGCGGGCATTGGCGTATCAGTTTCGATGATCCGTTTGGCATCCTCCAATTCAAATTCGGTTCCTTCAATATAGTTGGAAAAATAGGCTTCAAAAAAGGCGAAGTTGCGGAATGCTTTTATGCTGGTGTTTTTTTCCGGGAGGTCTTTAAACTCCTGCTGCTTCAGCTCTCTGAATAGATTCTCAAAAATCGATAGCCGGGCGGGATCGTACGGGTTTCCGAAGGCCCGGGCCACCGCCAAGGGCGAGGATAAAATCTTCGATGGTTTGGTTGTAAGCAAGGCGCTGATGAGTTTATTGAGCTTATCAAACTCCTTTTCCATGGCTAATTTTTGGGCAATTTCCCTAGCTCTGTCTCGAACTTCATTCAACCCCGGTTCTCCCTTTACCCGGACTACATTTTCCAACCGGTCTTCGATCTCCGGTAAGGTAAGGATTTTAGATTCCGGTCTCGGCTGACGGCTTACCTCCATGTTTTCCAGCAACGCTCTTTCCATCTGTGAAACGAACAGTTCACCGGAGAGCGGATTATCCCCTTCTATCGGCCCTGGGCCTTGCACGAATCGAAGGACAACACCAGGCAGGCTTATTTTTTTAGTGTAGGTGTATGTCACGAAGAGATGACCCGCGGCCGTCGGCTTAAATTCCAGTGCCGACCGATGGCTAAGTACGGCGCCAGGGTATAACTTGCCCAGTATCGTGAACAGATTCCGCCGGATGATCGTTTCAGGGGATTCCTCAAAATTGGGTGTATATACACGGGGAGCGATCTTGCGAAGCTTGTCGTCCTTTTCCAGCTGTGCGATCTGGCGGCTGTAGCTGGGGTCACTAGAAGAAAAGACCACCTCCTGGAGGTGTATGGGTAAAATTTTTTCCATTATATAAGGCTAATATCCAAAATTAGCAAATATTTTCCATTATAAGTCGGATTTATGAAAATGTTTTCCAATAAACCGGCGCAAGGATTTTCCAGTAAGATCGAAGAACAACTCATTTTTATCAATTTCTTCCACTATAAGCAAGAAACATACAAATAATTTCCAGTAGACAGGCTAATCTGGTATCTTTTTGGCAGGAGCAACAAGCGAGCCTCAGCTTTGCTTAGTTCTGTCGCATCAGGAATACAGCGCCTGTTCACAGAACAAAGGCAGCCGGAGGGTGACGCGGGTTCCGACGGGACAGCCCTGGTCATCGAGCAGATCGATTATAGTTTGGCTGGCGGCGCCTCCATATAGTTTATTTAGCATCGCAATGCGATCCCCGGTCAGCGACATACCTTTCGGAGAGTCGCCCTGGATCCGGATGATCCTTCTTTGCGCCGCTTCGGGTCTGCCAATGCCATTGTCCTCCACCGTCACGACCAGCTGTCCATCCGCTTTTTCGATGGCCACCCGTAGAAAGCCGACCCCGTGGGTCGCATCTCCGAGACCATGGATCAGTGCGTTCTCGACATGGGGCTGGACCAGCATCGGCGGAATGAGAACGGCGCTGCGGTCAATGGCAGGATCTACCTCGATGGAATACCCGATCATCTCCTTGAACCGCATTTTCTCCAGGGAAAGATAGGACGACAGGTAGTCGATCTCTTCGCCGATGGAGACAAGGCTTTTGGAAGAATTGATGAGCGTCATCCGGATCAGTCTGGCCAACCCCGCAATGTATTTATTACTGGCCTCTATCTCGCCGTTGAAAATGAATTTCTGGATAGAGCTAAGGCAATTAAAAATAAAATGCGGATTCATCTGCGACTTGAGCGCCGTGACCTCCAAATCTCCCATCCGCTGCGTCAACTCTTCTTTCTCCCGCTGCCGGCGCCGAATAAGCCGTGCCCGCTGTGACAGGAACAGCCATAAAATGAAGATCGAAAAAAGCCAGGCCCCCGCAATGAACCATGTCTTTTTCCAAAACTGCGTGGCGACGGTAATGGGCAGCTTCACCACGCGGCTTTTCTTGCCGAATTTATTTACGGCATATAGCTGCCATTCGTAGTTTCCGGAGGGGAGATCTGGATATTCCAGGTAATTGTCCCGCGTCTGCCGCCATTTGTCGTCAATGCCCAGCATGCGATACCGATAAACGATATCCCCTGCGCTGCGGTAGGAGACCCCGGCAAATTCAAACCGTACCCGTTTGTCCGTATAGGGCAACTCGAGCCGGGCTGTATCGGCGATCCTGTCCCGATCGAAATTCATCAACGATAGCAGGAACAGCCGGCAGCTATCCGGTTTGGCGGCCTGGTTCTCATCGAAGTAGCAGAGTCCCGCCGGCGTACCGACATACACCCGGGAACCATCGATAAAAACGGTATTTATCAGATCGGACGCGAGTCCGTCCCTCAACGTGTACTGGGTCACGGGGTATCCCGGCTTGCCGAGCTCGACCTTGTTCAATCCCTTGTCCGTCCCCACCCAGAGGACGTTGCTATGTATCAGGAGGCACCGGCAAACATTGCTGGTCAACCCTTGGCGTTGGGTGAGGGCAGCCACTTGCCGACCATCTTTGAAACCGATGACGCCTTCATCATCGGCCGAGGCGATCCAGAGAATGCCGTCGGGGGACTCTGCGATGGCGGCCATTCTTTTCCGCAAGAATGACATCTTCTCCCCCAGGAAGATGGGCGGGCCATCTTTCACCCATCGGTAAAGCCCGTTCAGCCCGCCGATATAAAGCGTATCCTTTTGGCCATAGGCTATGGTAGCCCTTTCCCGGAATAGGGTGTCAATAACGCGAAGATTCGAAAGGTCGACAATGACGCTGGCCAAATGCGATGCGATAAGCAGCTTTCGATCGCTGATCCGCCACGCCGCCTTGACGGTGGCGGGAAGCAGCCGTAAAAGGCGGCCGTCGGGGGTACGGGCAAATAATCCGTTATCGCCCCCAACCAGGACGACGCCATTCGCGGTCGTATCGATGTAGTGGATGCGGCGCTGCATCAGCTGCGGAATGGCCTCCCGGCTGATCAGCTTCCAATCCGGTAAAGAGTACCGGAAAACATAATTTCGGTCATTCCCCACCCATAGCTCGTTCCCGATGCGCCTGACCGATGAGACACCCGCCATCTCGCCGAATGGCACACCGGGGTTGATGATGGCGACGGCGTTTGAATTCAGCTTGAAGATGCCTTCTCCCAGGGTAGTGAACCAGAGATCACCCGAGGCGTCCCGGAATACCCGGGATACGGCCTTGCCGGGCAGATAATGTTTTGTTTTGCCGGTGTGGAGATTGTATTCGAAGCTTCCCGACAGTTCATTCGTAAAGACAAGGCTGTCATCGAAAATGGCCGCAGTGACGATGCCGATGTGCTTTAGCGGAAACGAACGGGTGGCGACGGTGCCCTGGGCAAACATCCGGATCTCATAGCCCCCCGACCATACCTTCGATACCATGCCGGCGGGATTCATCGCGACATAAGGAACATAGGATGTATTGTATCCTAATGGCGGGCCCGGCATGCATCGGAGCAGGCGCTTGCCAGAGAATTCCAAGATCTTGCCGTTCGTTGCCACCAGGAAGTTGCCGGATGAGCCGGCACTGACGGCCAGGCAATCCCTGATGTGCCTGCCATCCAGCGAATCGATGTCAGTCAGTGAACCATCCGCGTTCACCTGGTGCAGGGCATCCGTTTCCTGTACCAGGATGTTTCCCGCCGCGTCCTCGGCGAAGCCTTTGACAAATCCCTGTAAGTGGATTCGGGCGAGGAGCGGATCATTATGTTCGTTATAGATCTTTCCCTTGTAATAATAACATAGGGTTTTGCGGAACGGCGCCATCCACACCCGCCCCTTCGAGTCGCCAAAGATGATCAGGATCTCCAGATCGGGCAGTCCGTCCCTGGTGGTAAAATTTTGGAAATGCGTGCCGTCGAACCGGCTTGCCCCTGTTTCCGTACCGGTCCAGATAAAACCCTCCTTGTCCTGAGTGATGCAAAGCACCGTGGCATCTGGCAGCCCCTCTGCTGTACCGTAGTGGGTATAGCTATATTCCTGACCGGAACAGCGGCAGGAAAAAATGATCGCGCACAGTACGGCCAATAATAAGTTCCTGATCATAAACGGGGAATCACTTCAACAAGATCTGCAAAAAATCTTCGCGGCGGCGTTGCGCTACTTCGATGGGGGTCCCATCTTCCATTACCAGGTAGCCGCCCCTGCCCTTTTGGTATTTCCGCACCTTGTTGACGTTGATGATATGGGAATAGTGAACGCGGTAGAAGATGGTGGCCGGCAGCAGATCTTCATACTCTTTGATGGAGCGAGTCGTGACGATGGCATCTCCGGAGTCGAGAAAGATCGCCGTACAGCTTCCCTTCGCTTCGAGACGACGGACATTGCTCAGAGAGATGAAGCTGAGACCGTTCATGGTTGGAACGGCCATCTTCTGCTGCGGGTGTTGCAGGGCACTGAGGTTGGACATCAGGGTGTCGAGCTTTTCCGTGAGGCCCTTTTCCTCGGCGCGTTTCGCCGCTCGTTCCACGGCAGCCCGCAGTTCCTCGCCATCCACGGGCTTTAGCAAGTAGTCGATAGCACTGTATTTGAAGGCGCGGAGGGCGTGGTTGTCCCAGGCTGTTACAAAGATCAGTTGCGGGGCCACGGCGCCCAGGTGTTTCAGCAGATCGAACCCACTTTCATTTTTTAAGGAAATATCGAGTAACAGGAGGTCGGGGGTGCACCGCCCGATCAAGTGCAGGGCCGATTCGACGGTACCGGCCTCCCCGACGATCTCGGCCCCAGGGCAATGGGTTTTGAGGAGGTGTCTGAGCACGTCGAGGCAATCCGGCTCATCGTCGACTAATAAGGTTCGCAACATAGGTCAAGGTCGGTTTTACACAAGATACGGAAATATAGAGTAGTGATTGCTATCGCCCCTGGTTTACTGCTTCACTACCTGGTACGTGAACACATTCGTTCCCTGCTGCACGCGCAATGTATATATACCCGCCGGGAAAGAAGAGATATCCATTTCAAGCTGACCGCCGCTCTGAATCCGCTGCTGCAGCACATGTCCGCCGGCGTCCACCAATACGATTCCTGCTTTTCCCAGCGGGGGGGAAGTAAAGTATACCCTTAACTGCCCGTTAGTAGGATTAGGGTACACCAGCGACACCGGGTTCTTCTCTCCATTCCCAAACGATGCCGGGCTCCCTTCCAAATTCCCGCCATTAGTTGCGGAGCCTCCCGTACCTGAGTGCTTTTTGATCTTTATATAGGATAGCATGCCGACCTGCTCACCACTGTTATTTTTCCCGAAGTAGAATGTAAAATTGCCGCTGGCGTCAGGAGACACATTTGTCCATGTTACTTTTGAACTGGTGTTGCCACTGCCGGAGATTGCCAAAGGAGAATTCAGCGTACTTCCCCGTACATTATAACTTCCTACGGCTGATACTGAATATTGTGTTGTGCCGGAAAGTTCTATGTCATAGGTAGTTCCGTCCGTCTTCCAGCCTCCTGAAATAAACTGGGGATTGGTGGTCTGGTAGAGGAGGGAGGAAAGAACCGCTTCCTTCATAACACCACGATTACTCATATCGGGGATCGTCGCATTGGTCACACCATTATTCGCACCAATACAGGCACCTGCGAACTGGCCCCAATTACTGGAACTGGTCGACACGGTAGTGTAGGTAATCGTCGTTCCGGAGATGGTCCCGGAAAGAACGGCCAAACTGGGATCGCCCATTACCCCTTGCCATCCGGAAACCAAAAGGGACGAAGTGATCAGGAACTGAAATCTTGCAGAATCCGGAGTTGTTACCAATGGCGAAACCGTACCCGTTACCGGAATGTTGATCGTTGATACGCCCGTACCGGAAAGTACAAGATTCCCCGAGATCGAACCGGCTGGGGCGGCGGCGGTTGTTCTTATCTTCAGATCCACAGGAGAAACAGACCCAAGGGTTTGCGAGCTTGCGTATGTGGCACCCGAGTCCTTACTGATCTCGGTGTTGGTGGGGGCGCTTGCGTTGATCGTCGTTGCTGAGAAGGTGACGGTGACGGTCTGGGGAGTCCCTGCAGTGCCCGCCGTCCCGTTAAGGCCGGTAATGGACAACGGGGAAGCATATAGAGTATCAACAAGCGTGACCGTCACCTGTACCTGTGCAGTATCCTGGCCTGTGTTGTTATCCGTGGCTAAGATCCGGAACACATAGGTCCCATTTGTAAGCCCGCTGACCGGCGTGGAATTTGCGTTGGGCGAAGATATGGAAGCCGTTGAAGGTCCGGAAAGTTGCGACCACGCGTAAGAGACCCAGGAATAACCCGCCGTGTCAATGCCATTCGCTGCCGGATGAGTTTTTGCGATCAGTAATGCCGGATTCCCCGTCGCCGTCAACGCTGCGGTACTGGTGGATATAGCCTGATTCGTCCCTGCCGAAAGGGTAGGCGGAGTAAAATCGTATAGTTGGAATGTTGTCGGCAGCGGGTGTACCAATGTCGGCGTAAGCACATCCTGGGCATTTGGCGATGTCGCCTCTTCATAGTTTTGCAGTCCATTACCCAGGACAAGCGCTTTATTGCGGCCCCAACTGTAGATACTGTCATTGTTGTCGCTTGCATATTTGTAGAAGCCGAACCAGTTATTTGAATATAAATGCTTCCAGTCCGTTTTGGAAGAGATCTGGACCGGTAAACCTGTCGGGTTCTCATAGTCTGTGAAGGTCCAACCATACCCAGGGTACCCGGGATAATAATATTTATTTACAAACTCCTGCCCGTTGCCGACCTCGCCGGATGAGTTAAAACCCGTTCCCCATAATTTGCCCGTGCTGTCAATGTAATGTATGGTATTGTGATCCACCGAAATTTCCCTGATCGGCACCGTCATATTCCATAGGGCTTTAATGCTTGTCGGCTGCGTAAAGGGTGTAGAGCCTCCGTACATGCTTGTGGCGCCGCCCCAAACATAAGGGTAGCCCATCGTTTGCGAACCTGTCGCGTCGGGGATGATGCAGCCCTGGAAATCCAGGGAAGACATAAATATATCGATGGCCGGCCTCGGAGTTGTCATCTTTGTCGGTGTCCTGCTTCCGCCAGCGGTCCAGACGTAGACATCACCAGCCGTTGTCAGGCCGATGATCCTGACATTTGCCATCAGGACCTTTTTAAATTTCATGCCGGCCGGAGAAAGCTGGCCAGGAGCCATTGTAGTACCGGTCTGCGTATTCAGGTTGCCGCCGGAATAGAACATGCTGAACACGTCTTTCCCGCCATACCATGCGCTCGAATCCGCGCGAATCGTGACAAAGGCATGGCCATAGGCATTCACATACCAATTCCCGCTAAATGCGGCTCCCGTTGTGTCTGTGTCCATTCGGGTCGCGCTATTGGGGTTGATACTGACATTTATCGGTTTTGAGGTCCACACATAGCCGGTTGCATCCAACATCCGGAAATAATTGAACGCTCCCGAGCCGCCGATCGTCTTTAATCCACTGCCGAGCACACATTGCACCGGATGTAAGGAGTTGTTATTGAACGTCCAGATGGTACTGTCCGAACGGATATACCAAGTCCTGTATTCGGCAACAACAATGGAACTAATGGTAGTTTGGCAGAAACCGATCAGCGGCGAACACAAAAAAAAACATAATAATATTTTTTTCATTTTTCAACGTTTAAAGGTTTAAGAGCCTAGCGTTTCACTACCTTATACGTAAACACATTTGCCGCCTGCCGGACACGCAAAATATATACACCTGCCGAGAGAGAAGAGATGTCCATTTCAAGCCGGCTGCCGCTTTGTATGCGCTGCTGCAGCACATGTCCGGCGGCGTCCAGCAACACAATTCCTGCCTTCTCCAGGGCGGACGTAAAATATACCCTCAATTGCCCGGTAGTGGGATTAGGATACAATAGTGACACCGGGTTCTTTACAGAATCCCCAAACGACGCCGGGTTCCCTTCCAAATTCCTGCCGGCAGCCGCGGAGCCTCCGGTTCCTGCATGCTTTTGGATCTTAATATAGGATAGCATGCCGACCTGTCCACTACCGCTACTTTTTCCGACGAAGAATGTAAAGTTTCCGCTGGTGTCGGGAGACGCATTGGTCCACGTTGCTTTTGAACTGGTGTTGCCACTACCGGATATTGACAAAGAAGAATTCAGTGTATTTCCGAGTACACTATACGTTCCCACGGCTGATACGGAATATTGGGTTGTGCCGGAGAGTTCTATATCGTAAGTAGTTCCATCCGTCAGCCAACCTCCTGAAATAAACTGTGGATAGGTGGTTTGATAGAGATTGGCGGTATTGAACGCTTCCTTCATAACCCCACTATTACTTGCATCGGGTATAGTTGCATTGGTCACACCGTTATTCGCACCGATACAAGCACCGAAGAATTGCCCCCAATTATTCGAGCTGGCTGACACGGTAGTGTATGTAATAGTGGTTCCGGATTTGGTCCCGGAAAGAACAGCCAAACTGGGATCTCCGATCACTCCTTGCCATCCGGAAACTAAAAGCGACGGGGTGATCAGGAACTGAAACCTGGCAGAATCCGGAGTCGAAACCGCGGTGGTGTGTTTTTTGATCTTTATATAGGAAAGCATGCCGACCTGTTGACCAGCATTACCTTTTCCAGCGTAGAATATAAAGTTGCCGCTGGTGTCGGGAGACACATTGGTCCATGTTATATTTGAACTGGTGTTGCCACTGCCGGATATTGAAAAAGAAGAACTCAATGTACTTCCCCGCACACTGTAAGTCCCTAAGGCCGACACGGAATACTGGGTTGTGCCGGAAAGTTCTATATCATAGGTGGTTCCATCCGTCAGCCAACCTCCCGAAATAAACTGTGGATAGGTGGTTTGATAGAGATTGGCGGTATTGAACGCTTCCTTCATAACCCCACTATTACTTGCATCGGGTATAGTTGCATTGGTCACACCGTTGCTTGCACCGATACAAGCACCATAGAATTGCCCCCAATTATTCGAGCTGGCTGACACGGTAGTGTATGTAATAGTGGTTCCGGATATGGTCCCGGAAAGAACAGCCAAACTGGGATCTCCGATCACCCCTTGCCATCCGGAAACTAAAAGGGACGGAGTGATCAGGAACTGAAACCTGGCAGAATCCGGAGTTGTAATGTGTTTTTTGATCTTTATATAGGAAAGCATGCCGACCTGTTGACCAGCATTATCTTTTCCAACGTAGAATGTAAAGTTGCCGCTGGTGTCGGGAGACACATTGGTCCATGTTATATTTGAACTGGTGTTGCCACTGCCGGATATTGAAAAAGAAGAACTCAGCGTACTTCCTTTTACATTATAAGTTCCCAACGCCGATACGGGATATTGTGTTGTGCCGGAGAGTTCTATGTCATAGGTGGTTCCATCCGTTTTCCAGCCTCCGGTAATAAATTGCGGATAGGTGGTTTGGTAGAGATTGGCGGTATTGAACGCTTCTTTCATAACCCCACTATTACTTGCATCGGGTATGGTCGCATTGGTTACACCGTTGCTCGCACCAATACAGGCACCGTTGAACTGCCCCCAATTATTGGAGCTGGTCGACACGGTGGAGTAGGTAACATTAGTTCCGGATATAGTCCCGGAAAGGACAGCCAAACTCGGATCTCCGATCACCCCTTGCCATCCGGAAACTAAAAGGGACGGAGTGATCAGGAACTGAAACCTGGCAGAATCCGGAGTCGTTCCCGATCCTGAAACCGTCCCCGTTACCGGGATGGTAATCGATGAAACACCCGTTCCGGAAAGTACCAGGTTTCCAGAGATGGATCCGGCTGCGGCGCCGGCAGTTGTTCTTATCATCAATCCTGCAGGAGAAGAATACGCAAGGCTTTGCGAGCTTGCATATGAGATGCCACCATCGATGCTAATTTCTGTATTTGAGGGAGCGCTTGCGTTGATGGTTGTTCTGGAAAAGGTGACATTCACAGTCTGTGAAGTTCCCGCGGTACCCACTGTCCCGTTGAGACCGATAATAGACAACGGCGAAGCAGCCAGGGAAGGAGTGGTAGACGTATCCCCGTATACCATTGAAGTATCGCCCTGTTTAAGCATCCATGTAAAAATATTACAGGGCGCATGGTAATCACCCATGGTATTTGTTCCAGCCTGTGAAGGTGCGTTATTCGGTCCCAGCGTGCCGACGCAGGTCCAGTTTGTATTGGAAGGGTTCCACATGTCATTCCAGCAGCAATGCATACCGCCGCCCAGATTTTCGTACGAGAAATAAGCGCTTCCAGGCACGGTATCGTTCATAGCGCCGGCCTCGAGCCAGGTATCCCGGAAGTTGTCGGCGCCGCTGCCTTCCAGTGTGAAGTACTTTCCGTTATACTTTTTTGCCCATATCTTGTAACAAGTATCCCCCCGATACCAGGTAGTGTACGGCGCTAGAGGCGGATCGGGTCGACCTTGCAATGCAACTAAGCTGGTGACGACTTTCATGCCGGTCTCGTCATGCGGAGTAGCCTCGTAGGTGATTTCCCCCCCGGCTGTAAATGCCCCCTGCGACAGACCGCCGATATGAACGGAATTTCTTTTTATGTGATAGGCGTTTAGGATCGCCAACAGGATATTATGGAAGTATGGCGCAGTAACGGTGATACCATCGACGTAGGTCAACGTGATAAGGATGGGATAATGTGTCCCGTTGCCGAGCGTTATGCTCCCGCCCCATCCATGGTTGAGCCAATAGTGGGGGCCATATACCTGTAGTGTGCTATAGTCAGTCGTCCCCCATTCACCCTGACCGGGCATGGTCAGTATGACCGGCCTGGACGCGGTATCGGGGCTGGACGGGTTGAACATATTCCTGGGGCGGGAAATACGCATGTTCCAGCGTCCGCCAGGACTCAGATTCCACGTCGTGTCATAGGTTATAAAATCATGGGACTCCGATTGGCAAATACCGATCAGTGGCGAAGAAAAAAAAAGACATACGATTAGGAGATACCTGGTCATGATCGAAGAATTTCAAGGTTAAATAGTTAGCCAGGGGGGATGTGACAAAGCAAGGAAAATTTGCGCCCGGGTGGGAATAAGAAGATACAGACGAGCCAAATAGACGATAGGCGAGTCGATTTAGGAAATTGGCGAGTTAGCGAAATTTTGTATAATTTAAATGAACAGGCTGAATAAGAAAACCTAAAGAAGGAATTAGACAAATGGCAAAATGCAGTTATTAGACGTTAATTCAAAATATTGCAGGCTTTTTTATTTATATTAGGAAATGATCCGCAATTACCTCAAAACCGCGCTGCGGCACATGCGGCGCAACGGCCTTTTTACGGGCCTGAACGTATTTGGCCTGGCGACGGGGCTGGCCTGCAGTATCCTGATCTTTTTATGGGTGGGGGACCAAGAGAGTTACGACCGGTTTAACCCCCACGCGGAAAAGATCTTCCGCCTATTGGGAAACGTAAAAGAGACGACAACCTCTGGGGTGCCGACGGCGTTTGCAGTGGCGATAAAACGAGAGGTGCCGGAAGTAAAGAATTCAACGCACCTGTACGACGGGAATAAGCTGATGAGGGTGGGAACAAAGCTCTTTGAAGAGAAGCGGGTACTCTGTGTGGACACCAACTTCCTGAACATCTTTAATTACCCGCTGGTAAGAGGCGATAAAGCCTCGGTATTGCAAACGCTCAACAGCGCCGTGCTGACGGAGGCCACCGCCATCCGCTATTTTGGATCCGTGGATAAGGCCATGGGACGATCGGTGTTCGACGAGACGGACAGTCTCTTGCTACAGGTAACCGGCATCCTGAAGGACGTACCCGGCAACTCGCACCTGCATTTCGACCTGCTGCTGCCGGAAAACATTTGGTTGCGGAATATGGATAGGTCGCAGACCTGGCGCTACTTCGACAGTCATACCTATCTGCAGCTCGCCGATGGGGTGACTCCCGATGCAGCGACATTACATGCCCTAGAAAACCGGCTCAAGGCTATCCGGGACCGGGCCATCGTCAACACCCCGGCCGTGCCGGCAAGCTGGACACTGCAGGCCCTGCCGGATGTTCACCTGCGGTCGCATTTCAAGAACGATATAGAAGGGCAGGGAAATATCGAATATGTCCGCCTGTTTTCTCTCATCGCCGTGATCATCCTCGTCATCGCATGTATCAATTTTATGAACCTGTCCACCGCCTTGTCAGGGACGCGGGCAAAAGAGGTGGGCCTGCGAAAGACGATCGGGGCGCTGCGCTGGCAGTTGATCGGGCAATTCATCGGCGAGTCGTTGCTCCTCGCATTGATCGCACTGGCACTGGCCCTGGTGCTGGTGGCGTTTGCGATGCCTTATTTCAGCGGGCTCTCAGGTAAATCCATCACGTTAAACCTGCTGGATCCCACCCTCCTGGGTAAGGCGGTCGGCATCGCCGTCCTGACGGGTCTTCTGGCCGGATGCTATCCCGCCCTCTATCTCTCCGGTTTCAACGCCGTGGAAGTCTTGAAGGGCGCCCGGATCGTAAAGGGTTCATTCCTGCGCAACGGCCTGGTCGTGCTGCAATTCTCCATCTCCGTGGTCCTGATCATCAGCACCATTGTCATCTACGACCAGCTTCGCTTTCTTCATAACCGCGATATCGGTTTCGACAAGAACAATTTGCTCTATTTCCGGATCGCGAACCTCGCTACACCCGGCGATGGCGGCGCCGCATTGCGGGATGAATTCCGCAATAACCCGGCCGTCGCCGATATCACCTGTACCTGGAACCTCCCCACCAATCTGAATACCGCCTCACCGTTGAAATGGCGCGGCATGGACAGGAATACGCTGGTTCTTATTACACGCATCGGCGGTGACGACCGCTATGCTTCCACGCTGGGATTGAAAATGGCTGCCGGCCGGTTTTATTCGCCCGGTGACGGGCGGGACCGGTATGTCATCAACGAAACGGCGGCAAAAGCGATGGGCGTCGAGCCTGCCGCGGCCCTCGGAAAGCTGGTCACGATCAATGACCTCGAAGGCCCCGTCATCGGAGTCGTAAAAGATTTTAATTTCAAGCCCGCGGACCAGCCGATCGGCCCATTGGTGATCAAACACGATCAGACCGATGATATCTTTCTGGTGCGGCCAACACCGGGAAACACCCGGCGGGTGCTGGCTGCCATCCAAAGCGCCTTTGCGCGATACTATGGCAATGCCCCGTTCACCTATGGCTTTGTCGACCAGGACCTCGACCATCTTTACCAGACGGAGGCGAGGATGGGATCGCTGTTTACGATCTTCTCAGTGCTCTCCATCGTCATCTCCTGTCTTGGACTTTTTGGCCTGGCCACTTTTGCGACGCAGCGGAGAACAAAAGAGATCGGAGTGCGGAAGATACTTGGGGCCGACGAGGCAGGGATCGTATTCCTGCTGGCAAGGGAGTTTCTGCGGTTGGTGGCCGCCTCGCTGCTCTTCGCCTTTCCCATTGCCTGGTTTGCGATGCACCGCTGGCTGGACGGGTTTGTCTATAAGATCGGTATCAGTGGCTGGGTCTTTGCGGCGGCGGGAGCCATGGCCTTGCTGATCGCCTTTATCACGGTGAGTTATCAGACGATCCGCACAGCCATGGCGAGCCCGGTACGCGCGCTGCGAAGCGAGTAAACGGCGATCAGATCCTTCTCACCCGGCCAGAACCCGCAGTCGATATATTGTTGACACTGGCGTTACCGGAATAAACGACATTCCCGGAGCCCGCGATACGTGCGGAAAGGCTCTTTTCTACGTCCATGCGGATGTCGCCTGAGCCCGCGATGCTGATATCCGCATTATCCGTACGCAGATCGGCGGCTTTTAGATTGCCCGAACCGGCAATAGAGATTTCAGTATCGTTTGCCTTCCCTTTGAGATTGATATTGCCGGAACCGGCGATGGATACGTGGAGATTGTTCGACTCCACCGCAGTCGTGACGGTACCCGAGCCGCCCATGCTGACCTTTACCTTCTCTCCCTTTACGACCCCATCCACTTCAATGGAACCGGAACCGCCGAGACCGATGGAAGAAAGCGATTTTGCGGTGACATAGACATCGACACGGCCGATGTGCTGGTGTTCCCGTTCCTGATCTTTGGGAAACCGGATCTGCAGGACACCGCGCTCGACGACGGTTTCGATCTTGCGAAGATCCTCTGCGTCCCCCTTGAGCCGGAGGCTCTCGGTTCCATCGATCTTCACATGTACATTAAAGGAGCCTCCGCTGTTTACCCCGGAATAACCGGAAACCGAGCGGGTTTCTTCAGACTGGGCGAAAGCCGTGACTGTGATACCGGCTATCGCAAAGAGGGCCAAAAAGGCGATTTTGAGCGTTTTCATGCGTTAATTCTTTATTTATTGACGTTTGGTTGAACGAAAGGTTACCATTAGAGTCGGGGGAGCGGGAATATTGTTGCATAGGGCCCATCGGGACCCCGCAAAAAAAAGGCCCCCGCAGATACGGGAGCCTGGCGCGTGGAATCAGGGATAAGGAAGCAGGTAGTTCTGGGTATGCGGCAGGCGACTTGGCCTCCGGCAATATTTTGGTCTGGGGGGACTCATCGGCCCCCTGATCATTCCTTCCGGAAGATCATTTTCGTGCTTTGGACCGGCAGGCCGTCGATCATCAGCGAACAGATATAAATGCCTGCAACCCCAAATCCATGATTGAAAACCACCTGGTTCATCCCCTTTTGGAGGTGGAGCGGAATGCGGGCAACAAGCCGCCCCTCAAGACTGGTGATCTGCAGCCAGGTGCGATCGGCATAGGCATCGGTGCCGGACGAGACGGCGATCATCGTAGCCTCGTCAAAGGGATTCGGCCGGTTGGGCATCAGCTTGACACCATAGAAACCGGGATCGCTGGCGACAGCCCGGGTGGTGTCAGGGGTCCAATCGAGTACAAACATCCCGGTGGAGAGGACATATTCGGTCGAGAACTGGCTTTCCGTGCCGTTGGCATCCATGGCAGCCGCGCTGACATAAAAAGAGGTATTGCTGGAATACGGAACCTTCAGGATCGCGGAAGAGGCACCGGTAACCGTGTAAACCGTATCCCAGTCATTGGTAGCGGACCGGACGGCCACCCGGTAGCCGGGACTCGTCGCAGGGGTGAACTGCACCTTGATGGAATTGGCGGCCCAAAGCATCCCGGTCATGGTGATGGTATCCGGACCCAAGGCTACCATGGCCATGGAGTTACCGTTGACCAGGGCATTGCGCGCCAGGTAATCGACATCCACATAATAGGAGTCGAACTTGCCCGTAGCGCTGTTGTAATGACCAAGGCTATCGCGGACATTGTGCTGACGGTCGCTGTAGCCGGTGCCGTTACTGGCGTTGCCGTCTTCATTGGCCTGGGTAAAACGCACCGCCGTATAGCCGATCTTTGTAAAGGCCTGATGGTCGCCCCCCCTGCCCGTACGATCCTCGGGTTCCATGATCTGGATATTGGTGGGAACTGTCACAAGACTGCGAAGCTGCTCTTTGTACTGAAGTTTTATATAGCGGGCCCACTGCTTTTTCGGCGAATTGAAATCGCCAAGAGAGAAGATCCGCAGGTCGGTGCTGTCTATATTTCCATAGAAGGGGCAGCTTGGCGCGGAAGAAGTATGCCCGCAGAAGACGCCGCCCGACACGTCGTTGTTGTTGACGGCCTTTATCAGCACACCGTTATCCGAGAGATAATTGGCCAGCGCGGTGGCCCCGATCAACCCCTGCTCTTCCCCCGTGACCACAGCGAACAGGATCGTGTTGCGGAACGTGTATTTGCTCATGACCCGGGCCAGCTCGATGACCATTGCAGTGCCGGTAGCATTGTCGCCGATACCCGGAGCACTGCCCGTCACATCACAGTTGCTGACATTCCGGCTATCTATATGCGCTTCGATGATGATGAGCGATCTCTCGGTCGTCTGGCTGCCGGGGAGCACCGCGATGACATCGGCGTGTTTGCCGATGGAGCTGGTGCCGCCGCACTTTGCCATGGAAGGAGCGTAGTTAAAGGTCAGATAGGCCGGCCGCAGACGGCTGTCGTTGG
This sequence comes from Puia sp., assembly GCF_036500295.1. NCBI lineage: Bacteria > Pseudomonadati > Bacteroidota > Chitinophagia > Chitinophagales > Chitinophagaceae > Puia > Puia sp. The sequence goes on from NZ_DASYCH010000117.1 coordinate 33,575, forward strand.
CCGAGCTATACTGCTGAAATTTGCTGAAGACCCAACGACGCGCGGCCCCGATACCAAAGCTGGTGGAGTTGGTATCCGAGAAGGTGTTCCGGTTCTGAAAGCTGTTGAGCATAACCAGATACGCCTTCAGCGAGTCGGGCGAGATATCGTTGAGCAGTCCGGCGGAGACGACGGCCGGATCGGTGATCACGGTCGTGGCAGGGTAACTGGAGGCGTTGTAGGTCCCCAGGATGATCTTGTTGACCTCGCTTGAGGTAACAGCTTCCCCGGAAGGTTGTGCGTAGGCGCCCTCCCCCCATAATAAAATGAGGAGCAAGGCTGGCAAATAGTTTTTCATGCCGGCTTGGATTTACGGTATGTGAAATTTTCTACCGGTTGTTAAACACCTTTTTCACAAAGACCTGATCGACGAGCACGATCTGAACCAGATAGACAGATACCGGCAGCGATGACAATCCATCCAGCGTAAAGGTGTTGACACCTTTGACGCCTTCGTATTGTCCTTGCTGGACAAGCATTCCTTTGCTGTCCAGCATCCGGATAGCAACCCGCTGGGTGCTGTTGAGGTTGAGCCGGACCGTTACCTGATCCCGGAAGGGGTTCGGGGCAACGTCCATGATCCCGCTCACCAGGGAAGTGGCGATGGTCACCACATTGCTGTAAGCGACTACGCCGTTTCCGTCTGTCCATTCCAAACGGTAATAATTGGGGGTATTAGGGGTGGGACTATCGTCCGTAAACGAGTGATTAACGCTTGTGCCGTTGCCGGTGGCCTTCACTTCCCCGATGGAAGTGTAGGTAAGGCCATCCACAGAACGCTGGATGGTGAAATGCATCGCCGGAGTCTCATCCAGCGCCGTCCAGGTGAGCACGTTGCCCAGATCGGTGGCCTTGCCCGTGAAGGTGCCAAGCGATTCGGACAGAACAACCGACATATTGATCGTATACGTCGCCGGGGTCGGATCCTGCTTATTCGCGGCGTCGACATACGCATACATGAATGAAGTACTCAGGGTATTGACCGTGGTAAACCTCATCAGCATGAAAGCCGGGTTATAGTTGAAGATCTCAAATCCATTGTAAACCTGCTGACCATTGTACCAGAGCTCTTCATTTGAAGGCACGGAAGTGATGGTTACCGTCCTGCCGGCGACCAACGCGCCGTCCTCGGGATCGGTGCCGGTCAGCGGGCCGGGGCTCGCGAGGGTACCCGAACCGTTGAGCGGCAGATAGGAGTTCTGCACAGGTGCGGCGATGGTATAGTTCTGATCAAAGGAGTTGGGCAGCTGTTCGATCCCGAAGTCAACGCCCGTAACCGGCGCCGAACCCGAGTTGAAGGGTTCCACCAGCTGCGTAGTATTGATCCAGGTGGACGGGATACCCGCGGCCGGCACAGGGCTGCCGACGGTGCCTGGAGAAGTCGTGATAAACACTTGCATGCCCACAGAGTTGACGGGACAGTTGACGAGGGTATAGCTGCCATTTGAAGCCACGGTGGTCGTGGACAGGACATTGCCTGTTATCGGATCCACCAGGTTGGCATAAAGGGTATTGCCGGCATTGGTACCGGGCTCGCTGTTGGTCCGGATATTGGTGAAACCGGTGGCGCTGCCATCGGCGTCATTCCATACGGTACCGGATACGGTGACGCAGGTAAGCGTCAGCAGCTGGGTGGTGTCGAGGGTGATCCCCCAGGCCCAGGTGTTGAGCAGACGGGCGTTACCATAGTCATTACACTGCAGGTTGTCGTGGTTATTATAGGTTCCACTATAGTTGACCGAGTCTGACGGGGTCCTGTTGGTTGGGTTGCCGTTGCCGTTCCACGCACGGCCATAGGTCGGCACGGGAGGCGTTGTAGGCCATACGGGCTGCACACCCACCACCGAATTGTCATAGCCGATGCCGCTACTGTTATTATTATTGCTTGAACCACTGGAGCAACCGCCCATGCTTGTCAGATAGGAGTCGTTCCAGTACAGGATGGCATTGGATTGCACGGCAGCCGCCGGCGACACCCCGTCCACGCGAAAGCCGTTGACATTAAGCTCCACATCATAGAAGGGGATATTGATACGCCCTTTCCGGTAGGAGAAGATGATGGGAAAGGTGGTGTTGGCCGGGACCACATTGCCCAGTCCATCCTTACCGTCCCACACATAAGTGATGATCCCGGGGGACTGGCTGATCAGTTCGATAAAGCGGTCGGCCGTATTGTTCTGAAAACCGGCTACTCCGTTGAGGTCAAAAAGCATGTAATAGTCCCCTTGTTGCGGCGCCTTGAACCGGATATCATAGGGTCCCGGCGGACAGCCGGCGATGACGGGCGCGAGCAGCACGGGCGGACTGGGAATAACGCAGGCCGGATATATCAAAGGGTCGGGCGGGTTCAGGAACACGTCGAACCCGCCGGTGAGATAAGGGGATACCAGGTTGGGCAGGTTGATCGAGTTACGGTCGACCAGCCAGTTGCCGCTGTTGATTACCCCAAAGCTGTTAAAAGCCACGATATAGGAAAGCGGCATAAAACCGCTGGCGGTAGAACCGGGAGCGGTCGGGAAAGATACCTTCACCGTCACCGAGTCGGGTGTATAGCCATAGAACGAGGCGTTGGTAGACGTCGCCGGGTCCTGAATATCATTTTTGCTCGGGTTATAAACGGAAAAAGCCCACTCGTTACAGTGGACACGACCCGGAAGCCTGACCGTACCGGCGGCAACCGTGATGTCAAAGTACTTGGCAAGCATCGATTCGCCGTTGGTGATGTGGGTGACACCCCCATCGGTACTTCGGTAAAAGGAAACATAATAGTCTCCATTCATCGCCGGAGTAAAGGAAAGGCCGCTATAACCATTGATCGGGGCTCCGCTGATCTTCGGTCCCTGAAGAGCATTGACATAACCCGTCGCCCCGCCGATGAAGCCGGGAGTTCCGACAGTGGAGGGGAGGTTGACCGTGGACACCAGCGTACCATTCGGATCATAGATGTTCATGTACACATCGTTGTAGGTATTGGTGCTGGGGGAGCCGGAAGGAGAAAGCGGTTCCCAGTTGAACCCATAGTAGAACACCTCGGAGGTAAAATCCTTGATATGTATTTGGATGCGATTATCCAGGGGAGCTCCGAGATAGCTACCGACATTACCAAGCGGGAAGCTCGTCGTCGTCGATACGATCAGACCCGTACCGTTCGTAGCATTGGACATCACCTGCTTGGTCCCTTCGGCACGGACGCCGGCAGGCTCAAACAGGCAAGACATAGATGCCAGGATAAGGAATAGGGTGTATACAGGTTTCATAAGGATGGATTGAGGATGACCAATTGCCAGCAGCCACTGCTGGATTAATCTTCAGAACACAAGCTAGAAAAGAAATAGGTCAAGTGCAATGGTAAAAATTACCATAGTCGGGGAGGAAAATACGTTATTGATATGACTATTCTAATAATCAATAACTTATACATGATACAAATCCGAAAGACGACTCATATCTAAACGAAATAAATTTTCCACATTAAGGGAAATCCCTATTTGTCTATAAGCAAGTGATTGTCAATCAAGACGAGCCATACAGGCGGAAAGGCTGGTTTCCCATCCGGGAATGATCAATTGATACGTGTCCCTGATGAGCGCTTTATCGAGAAGGGAATATTGAGGTCTTTTAGCGGGGGTGGGAAACTCACTGCTGGGAATCGGCTGGACATTGCAGGCGCTGCCGATGCGGTCACGGATGGCCAGGGCAAACTGATACCAGCTGATCCGGCCTTCATTGCTATAGTGATAAATACCCGGAACAAAGCGGGGACTGCCCACGATCCGCAGGATCGCGGCTGCCAGGTCGGCGGCATAGGTAGGCGATCCTATCTGGTCATCGACGACTTTGAGGACCGGGCGCTCTTTCATGAGCCGGATCATGGTCTTGACGAAGTTGTTCCCGAATTCGGAGTAGACCCAGGCGGTGCGGATGATGACCGTACCATCGGGATGGTCATTCATCGCCTTTTGTTCGCCGGCCAGCTTGGAGGCCCCATAGACATTGATCGGACTGGTGGGGTCACTTTCTTTCAGCGGAGTGGAAGACCTTCCGTCGAAGACATAGTCGGTGGAGATATGGACCAGTTTGGCCCCATGCCGCCGGCAGGCGGCAGCAAGCCATCCCGGACTGTCTCCATTGATGCGAAAAGCAGCTTCCTGATCGGATTCTGCCTTGTCCACCGCGGTATAGGCGGCACAATTGAGACACCAGGCAGGTTGATGGGTGGCAAAGAAGGCATCCACCTGCTGCCGGTCGTCGACGGAAAGCGCGGCACGATCGGCAAATATGAAATGATACGCCGGATACGCGTCAGCAAGAACGTTCAGTTCGCGGCCAAGTTGGCCGTTGGCTCCTGTGACGAGGATCGTCGGCTTACCCATTGTATTCAAAGTTATTTTTGCATTGGGCAAAGAAAGGGAGCTCGAGGTCCTTTGCGGAAACGATGGCTTTTGCGGCCGGGACCTGCCAGTCTATGTTCAACTGCGGGTCGTCATACCGGATGCCGCCTTCGCTTTCCTTGCTATAGAGGCCATCGCATTTGTAAGCCAGCTGGGCAGTTTCGCTAAGGACAGAAAAGCCGTGGGCAAAACCGCGGGGGATCAGCAGTTGTAACTTGTTCTCCGCGGAGAGCTCGACGGCTACATACTTGCCAAAGGTGGGCGACCCCCTGCGGATGTCGACGGCTACGTCGATGACCCTTCCCTCCAGTACACGGACCAGCTTTGTCTGGGCATGCGGATCCAGCTGATAGTGCAACCCGCGGATCACGCCATGATAAGAAAAAGATTGGTTGTCCTGGACGAACCCGATGTCCAGACCTTGCTTTTTATACGTTTGCTCGTTGTAGGATTCGTAGAACCAGCCGCGCTCGTCCTTATAGACGGAAGGTTCGAAAATGAGTACATCCGGGATGTCGGTCGTTTTGAAAGGCATCCTTTTATCTTTTGCTGTATTGTTCGTTGTAATATTTTTGATAGCCGCCGGAGGTCACGTCCCTGACCCAATCCTGGTGGCCGAGATACCAGTCTACCGTTCGCTCAAGGCCTTCCTCGAATTGCAGGGAGGGCTTCCAGCCCAATTCCTTGTTCAGCTTCGTTGCGTCGATGGCATAACGGAGATCGTGCCCGGGGCGGTCTTTGACATAGGTGATCAGCTTTGCAGATTCGCCGGATGCCCGGCCCAGCTTCTTATCCATGATGCCGCAGAGCAGGTTGACGATATCGATATTCTTCCATTCATTAAAGCCGCCGATATTGTATTTTTCCCCTACCCTGCCTTTGTGGAAGATGGTGTCGATAGCCCGGGCATGGTCGTCGACAAAAAGCCAGTCACGGACGTTCTCGCCTTTTCCATACACCGGCAGGGGTTTGTTGTTCAGAATATTGTTGATCATCAGCGGGATCAACTTCTCCGGGAGGTGATTGCTGCCGTAATTGTTGGAGCAATTGGAGAGGATGACGGGCAGGCCATAAGTATGGTGCCAGGCCATCACGAAATGATCGGAAGATGCCTTTGAAGCACTGTAGGGCGAACGCGGGTCATAGGGGGTCTCTTCAGTAAAGAACCCTTCCGCACCGAGCGAACCATACACCTCATCGGTGGAGACATGATAGAACAGCTTGCCTTCATAACTGCCTTTCCAGGCCGCGCCGGCGACATGGAGGAGGTTGGCGGTTCCAAGCACATTGGTGCGGACAAAGGCCAGGGGATCCATGATGGACCGGTCGACATGGCTTTCCGCAGCGAGGTGAATAACGGCTTCAAACCGGTATTCGGTAAAAAGTTGCTTAACACGGGCCTCCTCCACAATGTCAACCTTCTCAAATACATAGTTCGGGGCCGACTCGATATCTCTCAGGTTCGCCAGGTTGCCGGCATAGGTAAGCGCATCGCCATTGACGATGCGATATTCCGGGTATTTCGTAACGAACAGCCGGACCACATGTGAACCAATGAACCCGGCGCCGCCGGTGATCAGGATGGTCTTTTTATCATTTGCCATTACAGACTCCAGTATTTTCTGTTAGTGATCTTATTCTTGTAGGTTCCTTTGAGGTCTGCGATCAGGGCGCCTTCGCGGCTGATGGAAGTGAAGTAGGCATCATCCAGCTCTTTATACTGGACATGGGGTACGGTGATGATGACGGCGTCATAGTCTCCTTTCACCTCCCGGGCCAGATGCAGACCATATTCTTCATGCACTTCCTCTTCCATTGCATAGGGGTCTTCGACATCGACCGCGATGTTAAAGGCCAGCAGTTCTTTTACCGTGTCGACGATGCGGGAGTTGCGGATGTCACTGACATTTTCCTTGAACGTGACGCCTTTTACAAGGACGCGGGGCTCGTTGGAGATGCGCAGGACATGGGTGATGATCTTCCGGGCAACATAGCGCGCCATGTCATCATTGATATAACGCGAAGAAGTGATGACTTTCGATTCGTAGCCAAGCGCGGCCGCCTTATAGGTTAGATAGTAGGGATCGATCCCGATACAGTGACCACCTACGAGGCCGGGCTGGAATTTCAGGAAGTTCCATTTTGTCCCCGCAGCTTCGATCACATCATAGGTGTTGATCCCCATGCGGTCAAAGATAAGCGATAATTCATTCATCAGGGCGATGTTGAGGTCGCGCTGGGTATTCTCGACGATCTTGCTGGCTTCGGCGACCTTTATCGAAGGGGCGCGATGAACGCCGGCCTCCACGACAAGGCTGTAGGTCTTTGCGATCTCGTCAAGAGAAAGCGGCGTGTTGCCGGAAACGACCTTCACTACCGTTTTGAGCGTGTGTTTCTTATCTCCGGGGTTGATCCGTTCGGGCGAGTAGCCCAGGCTGAAGTCCCCGGAAGACAGCCGAAGATCGGAATGCTTCTCCAGGATGGGCAAACAGTCCTCTTCGGTACAACCGGGATAGGTGGTAGATTCGTATACGACATAATCCCCTTTCTTCAACGCCTTTGCAACGGTGGCAGAGGCGCCGACAAGGGGTTTCAGATCGGGAACATTGTATTTATCGACGGGCGTCGGAACGGCAACGATAAAGAACCGGGCCTGCTTGAGCACCTCGATATCGTCGGTGAATACGATGTCACAGTCGCGGAACCCGGCGGCGTCGACTTCTTTGCTGGGATCGATGCCCTTGCGCATCAGCTCGATGCGCTTTGTGTTGATGTCGAATCCAATAACCGGTATCTTCCGCGCAAATTCAAGGGCGATGGGCAGCCCTACATATCCGAGTCCGATGACGGCCAGTTTTGCTTTCCTGGCTAAGAGGTCTTCGTAGATCTTCGCTTCACTCATGCTGGTTGGCATCCCGTTTTTGTTAATTCCTGCTGACAAATTCTTTTGGCTGTCTTGCCCATTCTTCCGGCGGAAGGGATTTGAAGTATTCGTAGGTTATCCGCAGCCCTTCCTGACGCTGGACCCGCGGTTCCCAGCCCAGGATCTCTTTGGCGCGGGTGATATCGGGCCGGCGTTGCTTGGGATCGTCCACCGGTAAGGGCTTATAAACGATCTTTTGCTTTGTCCCGGTAAGGGCGATCACTTCTTCGGCAAACTGTTTCAGGGTGATCTCCGACGGGTTGCCGATGTTCACGGGGTTATGATAGTCGCTGAGCAGCAGCCGGTAAATGCCTTCTACAAGGTCGTCGACATAACAGAACGAGCGGGTCTGGCTGCCGTCGCCGAAAACCGTCAGGTCCTCACCCCGGAGGGCCTGGCCGATAAAAGCGGGGAGGGCACGGCCGTCGTTGAGCCGCATTCTGGGACCGTAGGTATTAAAGATACGGACGATCCGCGTCTCCAGTCCGTGGAAGTTATGATAGGCCATGGTCATCGCTTCCTGGAACCGTTTTGCTTCGTCATATACGCCGCGCGGGCCGATGGGGTTTACATTGCCCCAGTATTCTTCGGTTTGCGGGTGGACGAGAGGGTCGCCATAGATCTCCGAGGTGGAGGCGATGAGCATCCGGGCTTTTTTGGACTTCGCCAGGCCCAGACAGTTATGGGTCCCAAGCGAACCCACCTTGAGGGTCTGGATCGGGATCTTGAGGTAGTCGATAGGACTGGCCGGAGAAGCGAAGTGGAGCACATATTTCAATTCGCCGGGGACATGGATGAATTTACTCACGTCGTGGTGATAAAATTCGAATTCGGGCAGCTTGAAAAGATGTTCGATATTACGCAGGTCACCGGTGATGAGGTTGTCCATTCCGATGACATGATATCCCTCTTTTATAAACCGGTCGCAAAGATGCGATCCCAGGAAGCCCGCTGCGCCGGTGATCAGAACACGATATTTGTCCATGTGGAGATTAGATTATTGCTTATTTATTTTTTCCGGCACCGCGGGTGCACGGCCGATGCTTTCATAATAGAAACCTAATTCCCGGATCGCGGCAATGTCGAAAAGGTTGCGACCGTCGAAGATGACCTTGTTCTTCAGGGTCGTGACGATCTTCAAAAAGTTCGGCGTCCGAAATTCATTCCATTCGGTCGCGATGATGAGAGCGTCCGCCTTTTCAAGCGCTTCATACTGGTTTTCCGCGTAGATGATCTTGTCGCCGACCAGCTGTTTCACATTGTTCATGGCTTCGGGATCGAATACGCTTACGGTTGCGCCTTCTGCCAGAAGGAACTCGATCATATAGAGGGCCGGGGCTTCGCGGATATCATCGGTGTTGGGCTTAAAGGCCAGTCCCCAAAGGGCGAAATGTTTGCCCTTGAGATTTTCCTTGAAGTATTTTTTCACCTTGGGCATCAGGTGGAGCTTCTGCTTTTCGTTGACGTCCATGACGGCGTTGAGGATGCGGAAGTCATAGCTTACCTCCTGTGACGATTTTACGAGGGCCTGAACGTCCTTGGGGAAGCAGGACCCGCCATACCCGATACCGGGGAAGAGGAAACGTTTGCCGATGCGTTCGTCACTGCCGATACCCCGGCGCACCATGTCTACGTCGGCGCCAAGGCGTTCGCAGAGCAGGGCCACCTCGTTCATAAAGGTGATCTTCGTGGCGAGAAAGGAGTTGGCGGCATATTTGGTGAGTTCGGCGGAACGTTCATCCATGAAGATGATGGGGTTCCCCTGGCGGACAAAGGGTTGATAGAGATCGTTCATGGTCTTCCGGGCGCGATCGGAAGAAGCTCCGATAACGACGCGGTCGGGTTTCATGAAATCGTCGACGGCTACCCCTTCACGGAGGAACTCGGGATTGGAGACGACATCGAATTCGCCGCTGTAGTTCTTCCGGATGGCAGCGTGTACCTTTTCGGCCGTGCCGACGGGAACGGTGCTCTTATCGACGATGACCTTATATTCTTTGAGGATCTTGCCAAGATGATCGGATACCCCGAGGATATATTTAAGGTCGGCAGAGCCGTCCTCACCGGGAGGGGTAGGCAGGGCGAGGAAGATGATCTGGGCTTCCTTTATTCCATCTTCCAGGTCGGTGGTAAAGCGGAGACGTTCTTCCTTCAGGTTACGGAGGAAAAGCTTTTCCAGGCCCGGTTCATAGATCGTGATCTGGCCATTCGTCAGTTTCTCTACTTTTTTCGTATCGATATCCACGCAGACGACATCATTTCCAGTCTCAGCAAAACAGGTGCCCGTAACGAGTCCAACATAACCGGTGCCGATCACAGCAATTTTCATAACGAATCCTTTTTTATTTATTTATTTATGTATTCGAGAACCGCATCGCTTATCGCGTGCAGTTGTTCATCGTCCAATTCTGTGTGCATGGGAAGGGAGATGACCCGTTCCGTCAGCCAATCGGTAGTTTCGAGGTGGTAGTTCCCTCCGCCGAAGCCTGCGAACATCTGCTGGCGATGGGCGGGTACAGGATAGTAGATCATCGAAGGAATATTCCGGCCGGCCAGGAATTCATTGAGTCCGTTGCGGTCGACTCCCTCGAGTAGCAGGGTATACTGATGGAATACATGGTTACTATAGGGTGCCCGGTAGGGCGTCGTTATCTTCGGGTGGGCATTGAATGCCTTATCATAATAGTCGGCTACGGCCCTTCTGGCGGCGATATATTCATCCAGCTTTTTCAGTTTCACGTTCAATACGGCCGCCTGGATGGAATCGAGACGGCTGTTGCAGCCAACCACATCGTGATAATAACGCCGGCTCTGCCCATGATTCGCAATCATTTTTAACCGGTTGGCTAACGCGTCATCATTGGTAAATATTGCTCCGCCGTCGCCGTAACAGCCCAGATTTTTTGATGGGAAGAAGGAAGTGCAGCCGATGGTACCGATAGAACCGGTCTTCTTTATGGTGCCGTCCGGGAAGCGGTAATCGCTGCCGATAGCCTGGGCATTGTCCTCGATGACGTAAAGATTGTGACGGCGGGCGATGTCCAGGATCTCCTGCAGCGGGGCCGACTGACCATAGAGGTGAACGGGGACGATGGCGCGGGTACGGGGAGTGATGGCCTTTTCAAGGGCCGCCGGATCCATACAGAAGCTCTTGGGATCGACTTCTACGAATACGGGTTTCAGTTTGAGCAGGGCCACCACCTCGGTAGTGGCGATATAGGTAAAAGAGGGTGTTATCACTTCATCGCCGGGCTGCAATTCCATTGCCATCATCGCGATCTGGAGGGCATCGGTACCGTTAGCACAGGGGATAACATGCTTTGACCCGGTATAGGCAGAAAGGGCGCCGGCGAGATCGGTCACCGCTTTTCCGTTGATAAAGGCCGCATTATCCAACACCTCCTGAATCGCCGAATCAACTTCACTTTTAATTTTTGTATATTGCCGCTTTAGATCAACCATTTGGATGGGCCGCATAGAATTCATTTTTAAATCCGCCATAGGCGGATTTGGGGCACGAAACTACTGCAAAAATGTGGTTTATCCAATGCTACCAATGGGTAGTTCGGGAAGCTTATGAGTATAATTTTTTATCATGTATTTCTTCTACTGTATAGGACAGGCATTCGACTGATCTCTCCATGGAACAGGAAGGCTAAGCTTTGGCTGGAGGGCAGAAAGGGGCTTTTTCAGCGGGTCAGGGCAGAGATGGCGACGGCTACGGTCCGTCAGGGACCCGTCATCTGGATGCACTGCTCCTCACTTGGGGAATTCGAGCAGGGGCGGCCGGTGCTCGAAGCGCTGCGAAGACAGTCGCCGGACTGCCGCATCGTGCTGAGTTTTTTTTCCCCCTCGGGATATACTACCCGAAAAGACTACAAAGGCGCCGATCATATCTTCTATTTACCCCTGGATAGCCCGGGAAATGCCCGGCAGTTTATCGATCTCATAAAGCCCGATATCGTTCTCTGGGTGAAGTACGATTATTGGTACTATTTCCTCGCGGAGTTGAAGAAGCGAAATATCCCCCTGCTGCTGATATCGGGGATCTTCCGGGAAGATCAGCCTTTCTTTAAATGGTACGGCCGGCTGCATCGCTATATGCTCGAATGTTTTACGCACCTGTTCGTGCAGACCGAAGCATCGAAGACGCTGTTGCGGCGCCTGCGGCTGACGGAGAATGTCAGCGTCAGCGGGGATACCCGGTTCGACCGGGTGATCGAGATCGCGGCGGCCGCGGAGCTCGAGCGGACATCCCTCCCCCTGATCGAGGCATTTTGCGGCGGGCGGCCCGTGGTCGTGGCAGGATCGACCTGGGAGGAGGACGAAGAAGAGCTGGATCATTTTGCCAACGTCCACCCGGACATCCGGTTCATTGTAGCGCCGCATGAGATCAGCGAAGCCCGCCTCCAGGAGGTGGAAGGGCTTTTCCGGCATTCCATCCGGTATTCCGCCCTCGCCAGGGGGGAAAACGTTCCGGCCGCGGGGCGCGGCGCCTGGCCTGAACCAAACGTGCTGATCATTGATAATATCGGGATGCTGAGCCGGTTATACCGGTATGCCACGATCACCTATGTCGGTGGGGGATTTGGGGATGACGGAGTGCATAATGTGCTGGAAGCCGCCGTCTATGGAAAGCCGGTCGTTTTCGGACCCGTTATCGAGAAATATATCGAGGCGGTGGAACTGACGGAAAGCGGTGGGGGACTGATCATCGATAGCGCTCTCGAGGCGGAAAAGGTCTTCAACCGGTTGTTACAGAATGCCGGCGAACTTCGGGAGACCGGTGAGGCTTCGGGCCGGTATGTGCAATCAAAAAAGGGAGCGACCGAAAAGATCACCCGGTATATTTACGAGAAGCATCTTTTGTGACGAAGCGCCTTTTATGACGGGAGGCGCATTTTAAGACGGGAAACGACTTTTATGAAAAGCGTCTTTTGACCAGCTGATAGAAATGGCGGGTGGTTTCCCGGTTCTCATCCCAGCCGAGCTTTACCTTCAATTCCCTTTCCATCCAGTATTCGGCTTCCGGAAGTATGCGGAACCCATTGATTGTCTTAATGCTACGCTCATACATGACCTCGTCGCCACGGAACAGCTGGTTGATGAAGACATAGCGGTCATTGACGCCGATGGCCTTTCTGAGGTCGCGGACGGGCGTATCGTTGAGCGCCGATTTCAGGTCGGCTACCTCAGATTTCAATTTGTCGTTGAGGGAAGAAGTGGTGGCCAGCCCGATAACGTCATTCACCTCCCGGCTACGCTGGGACAACGTAAATCGATCCGTCGGCTTGTCTGCCAGAGGATTGAACGGCCAAACACCCCGGTCAGGCGCCTTCTCCAGCGTTGCGGTAGCCGGCGCTTCCTGCGCGACGACCGGAACAGCGACCGGAGCGGAAGTGAGGGGGGGCATATAGCGGGCATCCACACCATTAAGATCGGCCGAAGCGGCAACGGGCGGATTCACCGGCGTGTTCATGGGCGCTACCGGCTCCTTCTTTGGCTCGGTAACTTCTTTCTTTTGCTCCGCGGGCTCTTTTTTCTGCTCGGCAGGCTCCTTCCGCTGCTCGGAATAACTCCCGTTGGAATTGGTATTCCGTTGGTTGGCAGGCTCTTTTCGGGGGTCGGCTGGAGTTTGGCTATTTGGCTGTCCGGCATACATTTTGGTTGCGGATGGCATCATAACCGTTATTTTTGTCGGCATTACCCGGGCAGGCTGCGGCTGGCTGGCTAATTGCTGGAGCTCGGCTTCCAGGAGTCTGGCAGTGTCGAGCATCTGAGCAGGTTCGGCCTTATGGTCGAGTTGCTCCTTTAGTTGATTGATCAGTTCTCTAAGTCGTTCCATGGTACAAGCTAAACAGCACTTTAAGGGTTTGTATAGGACAACCTATATAAAGTTATAACAAATTCCGAACCTAATTTATACCTATCTATGTTCATAGAACCCCATTGGCAGGGTGAGAGGCGTGGTTGGATCGAAGTCATTTGCGGATCGATGTTCTCGGGAAAGACCGAAGAACTCATCAGACGGCTAAAGCGCGCCAAAATTGCAAATCTCAAGGTCGAGATCTTCAAACCTGCAATGGATACCCGCTATCACGAGCAGCATATCGTTTCGCATGATGAAAATGCTATCCAATCAACGCCTATCGAGAACTCTCAGACCATCCTATTATTGGCAGGCGACGTCGACGTAATTGCCATCGATGAGGCCCAGTTTTTTGACGATCAATTGCCGGAAGTCTGCGACCAGCTTGCTTCCCGGGGCATTCGAGTGATCGTCGCCGGTCTCGATATGGACTATCTGGCTAAACCTTTTGGCCAGATGCCTTACCTGCTGGCTAAAGCTGATTATATAACCAAGTTGCATGCCATTTGTGTCAAATGTGGAAATATTGCCAACTATTCCTACCGCAAAACCGCGCAGGCAGGGCGTTTTCTGCTAGGTGAAAAAGATACCTACGAGCCGCGTTGCCGGCATTGTTACTACACCCAACCGTAAAAATTTAACATTTCTTTGTATGACCCCAAACTCCCGAAAATGGCTTTTGCCCATCTTTATTGCCCTTTCTTTATCCCTTCATGCCCAAAAGAATTTCCAACCCGGCTATGTCATTCTGAAAAACGGGGACAGCCTGCGCGGGCAGATCGATAATCGGGATTGGAGTATCAATCCCAGAAGTATTCATTTCCGGCCCGACGAAAGTCAAACCAGGGACTATACGACCGCCGATCTGCAAGGCTTTGGCGTCGGAGGCGACGAATATAAAAGCGGTACCGCGAAACTGTATCCCTATTCCACCGATGTTGCCGTTCTCACGAGCGAACAGTACAATCCCGCGCCCTATGAAAAGACCGTGTTCTTCCGGGTGCTGGTCAAGGGCCGGCTCAACCTTTATTTTTATAAGGACTCGACAAACGTCGACTATTTTTTCGTCGGCCGGGCCGACGGCGGCCTGCAACAGCTACGGTTGACCAGCACCGTTTATGAGCGCAATGGCCTGGAGCAATATTCGCTGACGGAAGTCTATAAAAATCAGTTGACCGCATTGATGAACGATTGCACGCCTTCGGCCCGGCACATCACGCGGACCGGCTATAATGAAACGGCCCTTCGCATGCTGGTGTTTTCCTATGACCACTGCGGCGAGGATACGGCAGAGAACCGCATGGCTAATCGAAATGGCCGCCTTCATCTATACCCGGTGATGGGATATTTCAATAACCAGGTCAGCATCAAAAGCACAGCATACGACATGTCCCAGGTTCGTTTCTCCTCCTACGGAAGCGTTGCTGCCGGAGCCGGCCTGATATATACCCAGGCAAGGAATCGGGAGCAATTCTCTTTCGGGGCGGAACTTCTTTTTCATCATATGAGTTCACAGAGCCCGCGTTTTTCCGAAAACAACTTTACTTCTATCGACGACAGATTAGACTATAATATATTGGATCTTAATCTATTATTCCGGTATACCTATCCCAGGGGCCGGGTGAGGCCCTTCATCGAAATGGGTTTGGCCAATTCGGTCGTGTTCTCAAACACGAGTACCCGTAGCGAATATGATAACTTTGACAATTCCGTCGTCCGATCCCCATTTCTGCAAGGCGCCTTTCAAACCTACCAGCCCGCACTGTTGTTGGGTGCCGGAATCCGGGCAGCACGCTGGAACCTGGAAGGCCGGCTGGCAAAGAGCCATGGAATGTCCGACCGCGAGGATGTATCTTCGCCCACCACAACTCTTTATTTCCTCGTTTCGTACTGGCTATGACACATATTAAAAATATTATCAATCTTTTAAAGAAGGAGTTCTTGCTGGAGATCCGCCAGCAATACACCTTTTATGGAGTGTTATTATATGTGGCGGCTACCATTTTTGTATTGTATCTGTCCATGGGTCAGCCGGAGGCGCCTGTATGGAAGGGCCTCTTCTGGATGATCCAGCTTTTTATCTGCGTCAATGCGGTGGCGAAGAGCTTTTTGCAGGAAGGTCGTGGAAGGCTGTTGTATTTCTATTCGATCGCGGGAGCAATGGACTTTATCCTGGCCAAGCTGGTGTTCAATTCCCTGTTGATGATCCTGATGAGCGGGGTGAGCCTGGTCCTGTTTCTTTTCATGCTGGGTGACCCCATGGGCCATGAAGGCTATTTTGTTTTAATCACCTGTCTTGGGGGAGTAAGCCTCAGCCTGGTGTTTACCTTTCTTTCGGCGCTGGCGGCGAGGGCGCAACAAGGCGCCGCGCTGATGGCGATCCTTGGTTTTCCCATGGTGATCCCTCAGCTGCTGCTGCTGAACCGGATCTCGACCATCGCCTTTGAGGATGTACTGCAGGGGGGGCTTGGGTGGATGCTGGCGATCATGGCCGGGCTGGATCTCCTGCTGGTGCTGCTGGCGATTATTCTTTTTCCTTTTTTGTGGAAGGATTAGTAGGCTATAACCTACCTTTGCCCTCCAAATGGGGTATCCTTCGCGGTCACCCTTCCAAGATGAAATCTATGCTTCGTCAGACCTGGTGGAAAATATTGTGCGTCCTTTTATTAGCCTATACGTTTATCTGGGGCTTTCTGGGCCCCGTTCCCGCCAAACCGATCGTAAACGAGTCGATCCGCAATCTCTACTTTCATGTCGCCATGTGGTTTGCGATGATGATCTTTCTTACGATCTCGGTGGTCTATGCCATCCGCTATCTGAGAAATCCCACTCACGTCAACGATATCTATTCGGTTGAATATGCAAAGACCGGGATCGTGTTCGGAACGCTTGGGATCATCACCGGAAGCGAGTGGGCCGGATATACCTGGGGCGCCTTCTGGAGCAACGACCCCAAACAGCTGGGTGCTATGATCGCAATGCTTATTTATTACGCCTACCTGGTGTTCCGAAACGGCATACCGGATATCGATAAACGGGCAAGGCTCGCCGCTGTATACAATATTTTTGCGTTTGCGATGTTATTCCCTACGATATGGATCCTTCCGCGAATGGTGGAGAGTCTCCACCCCGGCGGAATGGGTGGTAATCCTGCCTTTAAGGACCTCGACTCCCGGATGGCAATGGTGTGGCTTGTCGGGGCGATCCCGGGCTGGACCCTGCTGGGTGTCTGGATCGCGACACTGCGTATCCGGCTGGCGCTCGTGGCGGAAAAGAAACTTTACAATATCTAGTCAAGAATGCATACGAAAATTCGCACGCTGTTAATCCTTTTCTTCTGTTGGTTGTTGACTGTACCGGCAATGGCGCAAAACGATACGACCAAAACGGTCGAGATGGCCGACGGACTTCGGGCCAATGGCAAGATCTATGTCGTCGTGCTCGTGCTGGTGACGATCCTGGCCGGGGTGATCCTCTATGTCGTCAGACTCGACCGGAAGATCCACAAGCTGGAAAAGGACCTTAAATAATCACACACATGGGGCTTTTGGCCCGTCATTAAACAATAGCACGCCAAATGGAATACAAATTTTTTGAAGCCGTAGAGAAAAGCTTTGATAAAGCAGCTGTCTTTACCAATTGGGATCCCGGCATCCTGGAGCAGATCAAACAATGTAATGCGGTGTACCGCATGTTCTTTCCCGTTAAGATCGGAGACAAGATCGAGGTCATCAAGGCCTATCGCGTACAACATTCCCACCACAAGACCCCATGTAAGGGCGGTATCCGGTTCGCGCCCTCGGTGAACCTGGATGAGGTGATGGCACTGGCCGCATTGATGACCTTTAAATGCGCGATCGTGAACGTACCCTTCGGCGGCGCCAAGGGCGGGATCACCATCGACCCCAAAAAGTATACCCCGTACGAACTGGAGAAGATCACGCGGCGCTATACCTCCGAGCTGATCAAGAAAAATTTCATAGGCCCCGGCACCGACGTCCCCGCTCCCGACTATGGTACGGGCGAGCGGGAGATGGCCTGGATCCTCGACACTTATATGAGCATGCGCCCCGGAGAGATCGATGCGCTGGGCTGCGTAACGGGTAAGCCCGTCAGCCAGGGCGGCGTACGGGGCAGGCGCGAAGCCACCGGTCTCGGAGTCTTTTATGGTATCCGCGAGGTTTGCAACATGGAAGACATCATGAAAAAGCAGGGACTGAAACCGGGCGTAGCCAACAAGACTGTCGTCGTACAGGGCCTGGGCAACGTGGGTTATCATGCCGCCAAGTTCTTCCGCGAGGGGGGAGCCAAGGTCATCGCGCTGGCAGAATTCGAGGGGGCGATCACCAACCCCGCCGGCCTGAACGAAGAAGAAGTGTTCCAGCACCGGAAGAAAACCGGAAGCATTCTGAACTTCCCGGGCGCAACCAACCTGGCCACCTCCGGCGACGCGCTCGAGCTGGAATGTGATATCCTGATCCCTGCCGCCCTGGAGAACGTCATCAACGGCAAGAACGCACCCAGGGTAAAGGCAAAGATCATCGGGGAAGCAGCCAATGGCCCGCTTACGCCAGAGGCAGATGAAGTGTTTGCCAAAAAGGGGATCCTGGTCGTACCCGATATGTACCTGAATGCGGGTGGGGTAACGGTGTCCTATTTCGAATGGCTGAAAAATCTGAGCCATGTCCGTTATGGCCGGATGGACAAACGGTTTACGGAAAATATGAATACGCATATCCTCAACCAGATCGAAGGGTTGACCGGGAAAACGGTTTCCCAGAAGGAAAAAGAATTCATAGCCCATGGCGCCGATGAGGTCGACCTGGTGTACAGCGGACTGGAGGATACGATGATCGCCGCTACCCGGGAGATCATGGAAGTGTGGAAGACCAATCCAGACATTCCGGATATGCGGACGGCAGCATACGTGGTGGCCATCAATAAGGTCGGCACGTCCTATGCCGAACTGGGCATCTTCCCGTAGAGGAACAAGCTGCGAGCGGCCACTGGCCGCTTAGCGAACACCGGACGTATCGAAAGCGAACAGTGCAGATGCCAAACGACTGCTCAGCCTATTGGCTGTCAGTATTTTAGAAAATGGCATCAGGATTGGGACCCAACCGGCATGATCCTCAACTTCATCAAAGTAACCTTCCGGAATCTCTGGAAGAACAGAAGCTATAGCTTCCTGAACATATTCGGCCTCGCAATAGGTATCGCCTGTGCGGGGCTGATCTTTTTATGGGTGGAAGATGAACTCAGCTACGATCAGTTCCCCAAAAAAGACCTGGTATATTATATCCGGGAGAACCAGACCTATGACGGCAAGGTTCGAACCTTTGGATCGACGCCGGTGCCGCTCGCCCCTGCCATCGAAAAGGAGATCCCGGGTGTCGCCGCGGCCGCACGCGTGAAGGAACGAAAGATGTTGTTCAGTCTTGACGAGAAAGGCATTTACGAAAATGGCGCCTATACCGACCCCTCCTTTGTCAGCATGTTCGGGCTGCCCTTTATCGAAGGGAATCCGGGCAGTGCTTTTGCACAGCTGACGGATATCGTTATCAGCCGTAAAATGGCGCAGCAATTCTTTGGAGAGGGGCCGGCCGTGGGCAGGACACTCAAAATGAATAACGAGAAGGAGTACCGGGTGTCTGCCGTAGTGGGGGATTTCCCCGTCAATTCTACGGTAAAGATGGACTGGATGATCCCTTTTCAGACCTTCTACAATGAGAATAATGAGGGGGGCCAAATGGACAACTGGTATTCCAACCGGCTCACTACCTATGTCGAACTAAAGCCGGGAGCCAGTGCAACTACCGTCGGCAAACAGCTGTATGGGTTTATACAGACAAAGAAGACGGACGCCCTCGCCAAATGTGTCCTCCACAGCGCCAATGACTGGCATCTGCGGGATCATTTCGAGGATGGGAAGCTGGTGGGCGGACGTATCGGTTATGTGCGGATGTTTGTCGTCATTGCCTGGATCATCCTGTTTATCGCCTGTATCAATTTTATGAACCTCGCGACGGCCCGAAGCGACAAACGGTCGAAGGAAGTGGGCGTCCGCAAGGTGTTGGGCGCGCACAGGAAGGGGTTGATCGGCCAGTTCATCGGGGAAGCGATCATCCTGTCAGCGCTTGCGGTGGCATTGGGCGTACTGCTGATAGCGCTGGTGATGCCGGCGTTCAGCTTGTTGATCGCCAAACCGCTGGACTTCCAACTGATGACGCCGCTGCACCTGGGAGTATTGATCGCCATTACGCTGGTGTGCGGGCTGGTGGCGGGCAGCTATCCGGCATTGTATCTTTCCTCTTTCAATCCCATCTTTGTCTTCAAGGGCATCCGCATGAAAGGCGGCAGCGCAGCGCTAGTCCGCAAGGGTCTGGTGGTGATGCAATTCACGATATCCGTCGTGCTGATCATCAGCACGATGATCATCTACCAGCAAATCGAGCATATCCGTACCCGGAATATCGGGTATAACAAGGAAAATCTGGTGACGGTGCCCGTACGGGGAGATATGGCCAAAAACTTCAAACTGATCCGCCAGGACTTTCTCAATACAGGCACCATTGGGGATGCGGCGCTCAACAGCTTCAGCACCCTATGGATCGGCAATAATGGGTCGGGAGCCAAATGGACGGGACAGGCACCGGGTCAGGACCCGCTGATCTCCTTCCGCAGCGTGACGCCGGGTTTCCTGAGCACGGCAGGTATGCAACTCGCCGAGGGCAGAGATTTCCGGCAGGACCTGCCGGAAGCAGACAGTATGCATGCGTTGATAACGGAGTCGTTGGCGAAGATGATGGGTAAGGGCAGCGCTATCGGAAAGCGTATCTGGTTCGGGTCGAACACCGATTACGCGTTAACGGTGGTGGGTGTAGTCAGGGATTTCGTCTTTGGCGATATGTACGGCAAGCCGGAGCCCGTGCTGTTCACCTATGCGACAGACCAGGCGATGTTCCTCTTTGCGCGGATCAAGCCCGGGGTTCATCCCGAGACGGCGCTGGCGCAGATGGAAACGGTGCTGAAGAAAGACAACCCGGGATATCCCTTCGAATATAGTTTTGTCAATGACGATTTCAATGCGCTGTTCCGCAGCGAAGCCCTCATCGGACAACTGTCGCGGCTGTTTGCGGTGCTGGCCATCATCATCTCCTGTCTGGGCCTGTTCGGACTTTCGGCGTATATGGCCGAGCGCAGGGTAAAGGAGATCGGTATCCGAAAAGTGCTGGGCGCGAGCGTGACGGGGCTGACGGGATTGCTCTCGAAAGAATTTCTGCAATTGGTGGGCTTGTCGACGCTCATCGCCTTTCCGCTGGCCTGGTTTGCGATGGATCGCTGGTTACAGGGCTACGCTTACCGCATCGGCGTGGAGTGGTGGGTCTTTATAGTGGCGGGAATGTCTGCACTGGCCATCGCGCTGCTGACCGTAAGTTTTCAGTCCATGCGGGCGGCGCTGATGAATCCGGCATCGAGTTTGCGATCCGAATAGCTGTATGTCAAACAACACGACCCGCTTTAGTGACCGGGTAGAAGATTATGTCAAATACAGGCCGCATTATCCGGCGGCCATTCTTTCGCTGCTGGCCGATGTCTATGGGTTCAATACCGGCTGGGCCGTCGCCGATATCGGGGCGGGTACCGGCATCTCCACGGAACTGTTCCTGCGCAACGGCAATCGCGTATATGCCGTAGAACCCAACCGCGAGATGCGCACAAAAGCAGAAGAGCTTCTTGGCAGCTACCCGGGATTTGTGTCCGTCGACGGAACGGCCGGGGCCACGGGACTGCACGATGGCTGTGTGCAATTGATCCTGGCGGGACAAGCCTTCCACTGGTTTGACCCGGTGAAAAGCCGGGCTGAGTTTGCCCGCATTTCCTCCCCGGGCGCCGTGGTCGCGCTGGTCTGGAACGAACGGATGATGGATAGCGAATTTGAAAAGGAATATGAGGCGCTGATCCTGCAATATGCCGGTGAATACCGTACCGTCAATCACCGCAATATCGACCAGCTGCAAATAGAGTCCTTCTTTTCACCCGCGAAGCTGCGGCTGGACCGATTCGATAACGAGCAGCTTTTCGACCTGCCGGGACTGACCGGGAGACTGCTGTCATCGTCCTATATCCCGAAAGATAACCAGGAGATGATGAAGGCACTGGCGGCATTGTTTGCCCGACATGCAAAAGAAGGAAAGGTAAGAGTGGGGTATGATACGAAGCTGTATACGGGAGTCATCCGGCCAGGCGCCTAGCCTTCCGGGTAAGCAGGCAGGGCGGTGATGCCTTCGAAGTCCGTTTGGGTCTTTATAAAGGCGTGACATTCCTCGCCGTTGGTGACGACAAGATATTTT
This sequence comes from Puia sp., assembly GCF_036500295.1. Classification (NCBI taxonomy): domain Bacteria; kingdom Pseudomonadati; phylum Bacteroidota; class Chitinophagia; order Chitinophagales; family Chitinophagaceae; genus Puia; species Puia sp. Next base: position 55,151 of record NZ_DASYCH010000117.1, read on the forward strand.
ATGGGAATGGCCATATTGTAACGCAGCACCTGCCACAGTACCCGGCTATCCAGCTTTTCTTCCATGGCCTTGCACTCAACCAGCATCCAGGGCTGGGCCGCCTGGTCGAAGACGAGGAGATCGAAGCGTTTGTTCAATTCCCCCAGTTTCATCCGCCGCTCCACCGCCATATAGGAGGCCGGGTAGTTCTTTACCTGCAGCAGGTACTGGATGAAATTCTGCCGCACCCATTCTTCAGGGGTGAGCCGCACCCACTGTTTGCGAAGATCGTCCCAGATCTCTTCCTTTTTTCGTTCGGGTTCACGTATTTTAAAGGGATACGAAGGATAGTAGATTTTGATCATAGGCCAAAACTATTTGCTAAATTTACGAAATGAAGACCAAAGAAGAGATCGTAAATAATTGGCTCCCACGCTACACGGGTGAAAAATTGGAGAATTTCGGGGAGTATATCCTGCTCACCAACTTCGATAACTATGTGCAGCTTTTTGCCGAATGGCATGGGGTGCCGGTTATAGGCGAGCATAAACCCATGCAATGTGCGACGGCCGGGGATATCACCATCATCAATTTCGGGATGGGCAGCCCCGGGGCGGCGACGATCATGGATCTGCTGACGGCCATCCATCCAAAAGCCGCACTTTTCCTTGGCAAGTGTGGGGGATTGAAGAAGCGGAACAAACTGGGAGACCTGATCCTGCCGATCGCGGCTATCCGCGGCGAGGGAACCTCCAATGACTATTTCCCACCCGAGGTTCCGGCCCTGCCTGCCTTTGCCTTGCAAAAGGCCATCTCTACCACCATCCGGGAATATGCGGTCGACTATTGGACCGGCACAGTATATACAACGAACCGGCGGGTCTGGGAACACGACGAAATCTTCAAGGAATATCTTCAAAAGATCCGCGCCTATGCCATCGATATGGAGACGGCGACCATCTTTTCCGTCGGCTTCTTTAACAAGATCCCTACGGGGGCGCTGTTGCTGGTGAGTGATCAGCCGATGGTCCCGGAAGGGGTGAAGACGGCGGAAAGCGACCTGAAGATCACCGGCGAATTCGTGGAAAAACATATCAGGATCGGCATCGATTCGTTAAAACAGCTGATCAACAACGGCGTTACGGTAAGACATCTAAGATTCTAGGAATGTCTGCCCTTTTATCAATTCAGCAATTAGGTATCGGTTTTGTCATGGAGGACGGGATAATACCCGGCGTCCAGGACCTCAGCCTCGAGGTTCGACGGGGGGAGATTGTCGCACTCGTAGGCGAATCCGGGTCGGGCAAGTCCATCACTTCACTTTCCATCCTCGGCCTGCTGCCCACCCCACCCGCCCGCTATCTTTCCGGGAAGATCTTCTTCACCGGACGGGACGGCCAGACCGTCGATCTCCTTACCCTGGATCCCGAAGCACTACGCCGGCGGCGGGGTTCCGAGATTGCCATGATCTTTCAGGAACCGATGACCTCCCTCAATCCCGTCTTTACCTGCGGCAACCAGGTTGCCGAAGCCATCCGGGCACACCGGAAGGTCCCGGCGGCCGAAGCCAGGCAGCTGACCATTGCGCTTTTCGAACAAGTCCAACTACCCGATCCCGAAGGGATGTACGACCGCTGGCCACACCAGCTCAGCGGCGGACAAAAACAGCGGGTCATGATCGCGATGGCGATGAGCAGCCGGCCCTCGCTGCTGATCTGTGACGAACCGACGACGGCGTTGGATGTGACGGTACAAAAGACGATCCTCGGGTTGATCCGGCAATTGCAGAAATCCGGGGACATGGGAGTCATCTTTATTACACATGACCTGGGCGTCGTCGCCGAGATCGCCGACCGCGCCGTCGTGCTTTATAAGGGAGCCATCGTAGAACAGGGGCCGGTGCGCCAACTGTTTCACCATCCCAGGCATCCTTATACAAAAGGGCTATTGAATTCACGGCCGGCGCTCCATGCGAAGGGCGAACGGCTCCCCGTTGTAAGTGATTATCTGGCGGGCAGGGAGCCGGTGCCGACGCCGGTGCCAGTCCCGGTGCCGGTGTCGACCGAAGTGCTTTTAAAGGTGGACAACCTGCGCGTCTGGTATCCCGCGAAGAAAACCCTGCTCGGTAAGGTCCTGCGGTATAACAAAGCGGTGGATGGCGTCAGCTTCGAGGTTTTTAAAGGCGAAACGCTGGGTCTGGTGGGCGAGTCGGGTTGCGGTAAGACGACCCTTGGCAGGGCGCTGCTGCGACTGATAGAACCTACGGAAGGTCAGGTCTTTTTTGAAGGCCGGTCGCTGGGCGCGTTGACCGCCGCTGAAATGAAAAAGCTTCGCAGCAGGATGCAGCTCATTTTCCAGGATCCCTATTCCTCCCTGAACCCGCGCCTGACGATCGGTTCGGCAATTGCCGAGGCGATGAGGGTTCATGGAATGGGAGTAACCGAAAAGGATCGAAAAGGAATGGTGATCCAACTGCTGGAGAAGGTCAGCCTTAGCGCCAGTCATTATGACCGGTGGCCGCATGAATTCTCCGGCGGACAGCGACAGCGGATCGTGATCGCCAGGGCGCTGGCGCTTCGTCCCTCATTCATCGTCGCCGACGAATCGGTATCGGCGCTGGACGTCAGCGTTCAGGCCCAGGTGCTCAACCTGCTGAACGATCTAAAAAAAGAGTTTGGATTTACCGTTGTATTCATCTCCCATGACCTTTCGGTCATCCGCTATATCAGCGACCGCATTCTCGTCATGAACAAAGGCCGGATAGAAGAAGCCGGTGATGCAGAGACCGTCTACAGTAATCCCCGATCGGAGTATACAAGGAAACTCCTAGCTGCCATCCCCAGGCTGCAGGATGCATCGGACGAATCGTATTAAAAAGGAATTAAAACACGATCCGCTTTTAATCTTTACCGAAGATCTTCCGTCAACTCCAGCTACCCCGATGGTTCATGCGCGCGTTCCACTAATCGTACAGGCGAGGATGCAGTCCACCCGCTATCCCGGCAAGGTCCTGAAGCCCTTCGCCGAAGGCCGCTCCCTGCTTGAATTTCAACTGGTGCGGCTAAAACAGGCCTTCCCCGGTTCGCCGATCGTCATCGCCACGTCCAACACGGCCGCCGACGATCCTATTGCGCAGCTTGCTAAAGCGATCGACGTTTTTTGCTACCGCGGAGAGGAGCGTGATGTATTAAAACGATTTGTTAACGCGTGCCGATATTTTGGTTTTAACCGGCAAATCATCCGTATTTGCGGTGACAATCCTTTTCTTCAGATGGAATTCCTGTCCAGGCTGATGGAAGAAGCTGCCGAAGAAAGCGATGCTGATGACTATATCGGTTTTTCCATCAACCGGATACCCGCGATCCGTACTCACTTCGGCTTTTTTGCAGAATTAGTAGCCGTCGACGCATTATTGCACGTATATGAGCATGTGGAAGACCCCGTCTTCCACGAACACGTAACTAACTACATCTATGAGAGCACCGGAACGTTCAAGATCCGTTTGCTTGAGGTTCAATCACTAATCCCTTTTCTCGAGTGTTTGCGGCTAACAGTCGACAGCCGGGAAGACTTCGAGAATGCCGTATATATCTATCGGCAATTGCATCCATCTTCGGGGCAAGCGGACCCGTCATGGAAGGATATTATGGATTTTGTCGGCAATGACCCGGCAATCAAAGGTCGGATGACCCAACAGATCAGGCTGTATACTAAATAGAGAAATATCGAATATGAGTTCTACTTACCTTATCGGCGAGATCGGCCAGAACCACAATGGGTCGGTCGAGATCGCAAAACTGTTAGCGGAGATTGCGGCAAGACCGGTGACGGATCATCTTTTTCAGCGGAAATTCAAAGGGTTCAACGCGATCAAACTGACCAAGCGCGACCTGTCCGAAGAACTGGCGCAGGCCAAGATGAATGAGCCCTATAACAGCCCGCATTCTTTCGGGACGACATATGGCGAGCATCGCTCCCGGCTGGAGCTTAGCGACGAGGAACATTTTGAGGTGTACACCCATGCGAAAAAGCATGGGATCGATTTCGTGGAGACCCTTTGCGCCGTGGGTTGCCTTTCGCTGCTGAAGCTGTTCACCCCGGATTATCTGAAGGTCGCCTCCCGCGACCTAACCAATCTGCCCCTGCTGGCCGCCCTCGCGGAGACACAACTGCCGGTCATCCTGTCGACGGGAATGGCCGGCCAGGAAGAATTGGACATCGCCCTGAAGGTGATCACCCGCTATCATTCCCGGATCTCTATCCTGCATTGCGTCTCGGAATATCCCACCCAGTATGAGCATGTAAATCTGAACACGATCCCGTATTTGAAGGCAAGATATCCGCGGTACCCGGTCGGTTATTCCGATCATACGATCGGCATCTCCATTCCCGTGGCGGCGATAGCAGCCGGCGCGATGATCCTCGAAAAGCATATCACCGTGGACCGTAAGATGAAAGGAACCGATCAGGCTTCCTCGCTGGGGATTGACGGGATCGAAAGAATGGTGCGGGATATCCGCAACCTCGAACTGGCGCTCGGCGAATATGGCATCTTTGCGGAAGAAGCAGTCATTCCGACCCGGCTCAAACTGGAGCGAAGCATCGCATCCACGCGGCTGATCGAGCCGGGGGAGGTGATCACGGAACAGGATATCCATCTTCTTTCCCCGGGAGACGGATTCAAATGGCTGGAGAAAGACCGGGTTGTCGGAAAGCGCGCGAGAAGCCGCATCCCCGCCAATGAGATCATTTACCCAAACCTGATCAGTTGAGCCCGTTGCCCAAATTGATAGCGACCGATATCGACGGCGTCTGGACCGACGGCGGAATGTACTATTCCGAGTCGGGAGAAGAGAGCAAGCGGTTCAACACCTACGACAGCGCAGCGGTGGTCTTTTGCCGCGCATTGAACATCCCCGTCGCGATCCTGACGGGAGAGCCCAGCCTCGCGGTCAAGCGGCGGGCGGAGAAATTGACGATCTCCCGGTGTTACACGGGGTTGCACGACAAACTGGCCACCCTTCAAACCATCTGTGGGGAGTTGGGCATTACACTGGCGGACGTGGCTTATATCGGCGATGACCTCAACGATATCGCCGTGCTTCGGGCGGTGGGCTTCTCGGCCTGCCCCGTGAGCGCTCCGGAATATATAAAACAACAGGTAAGCCGGGTATTGACAAAAAAGGGCGGCGATGGGGTCTTCCGCGAATTCGTGGAAAGCATACTGACCGATGCGGGTATCCTCCAGGAGGTGCTGAAAAACTATTTATAGCAAAAACAAGCAAGGTGATCCATTGGGAAAAATTTTTGGAGTTTGAAGCAGAGAACGATCTTTTTCAACTGGAAGAGGAGGGCCTGTATATCTGGGATATCCTGCGGTTTCATGTATATGTAAACTATATGTGGGATAACTTCCCGGATCAGAAGCACGGGCAGTCGATCGTTGCGTTGCTTCTCAAGTCAATGAGACGGATGGCCTTTCTCGTTAACTTTCTGTTCCGCAGATCCCGGCCCAATCTTTTTTTCCTGCATTCCCGCGACCGTCAGTCCGACGGCCGTTTCTATGACAAGAATGCGACGGACTTTCTCCGGCGGATGGCCGGTGAATCGCATATCCTGGAGACCTGTGAAGCCCGGGGGATGCGATATCTCTATCCGGTATCGCTGTATAACCCTGCCAACCTGTTCAACCGGATTTACTATTGGCTGTATCGCGGGCGCGATTATACCGGCCTGGTAGAGAAGATCAATAGCCGGTTCGGACTCAACTGGAACAACCGGATCGTCAATCGCCATATCAGCTATTTCAAAAGCGAACGGCTGTTTTACAACTGGTTGTTCCGGCTGAAAAGAACAAAACGGGTATATGTCACCTTCAATCTGCCGAAGGCCCTTTACTGTGCCGCCCGGGAGAACGAGGTGGAGACGGTGGAGTTTCAGCACGGGATCATCGACAGGGGACATATCGCTTATAACTACCCCGCCGGGATCCATGCCGGTGGAAGAGTGTATTGCCCCGATATGCTGCTGACCTTCTCGGGCTTCTGGTGCAGGGATATCAACTACCCCGTGAAACAGATTATCCCTGTGGGCAATACGATCCTGGCCGACGTCGAGACGGCGGGCAAGTCCTTTGACCCCGACAGCCGCGTCATCGGGTTCATCTCGGCGGATGTCTTTGGGCTTTCCCTGGCGGAACTCGCCATAGAGTATACGCAGCTGAATGCCGGCGATCATATCCTGTTCAAGCTGCATCCCAATCAGTTCGACCGGAAGAAAGAATACGACCGGCTGTTCCGGGATCATCCGGCCATCCGGGTGATCACCAACGAACAGCCTACGGAAAAAGTGGTGCTCAGCTGCGACGCCATCGTATTGATCCAGTCGACCATCGCCTATCAGGCCTTACAGGCAGGCATCCCGGTATTCATCTACAAGCGGATGACCTATTACCGGCACGCGCATATCTTCGCCAGTCCGAATGTGCGGCTTATCGATCATGCACGGCAGATCCTGTTCACCAGCCAGCAGGCATCGCCGCATCCCAATGATGTTTTTTTTGAAGAATTTGACGAAAGAGTCTACCTTCTGCTTTCGAAGTAAAGCAGAAGCTCTGAATATACGCTAATGCAGAACCGGCAACTGGTCATCAATTCCATCTACTACACCCTTGGAGAGATCTTGCCCCGGATCATCGGGTTCTTTCTGCTGCCCTTACTGACGCACTATCTAACGCCGGCGGAATACGGGATCAACAGCTATACCAATGTGGTGATGCTCTTTTCGCTCACGCTGTCGACTCTCAGCCTGAATACCTTCCTGCTGCGGAATTATTATAAAGAGGATACCCCCGGCGGTAAAAAGCGGATCATCGGAAATATCTTTTTGCTGATGCTGCTGACCAACGGGGTCGTCACAGGACTGGAATTACTGCTCTTCCCGGGAGCACTGGTGTGGCTGAAGATCGGCATTCCCTTCCGGCCTTTCTTCCAGCTGGCCATCATCAACAACTTCATGGAAGGCATCTCGATCGTCCCGCTGATCATCTACCGGATACGGCAGAACGCGCGGATCTTTGTCCTGATCAATGCGGCGCGGGTCCTTTTGCAGTTTGGCGCGACAGCCCTGCTGCTGACCCAATGGCATCGCGGCCTGGAAGGGGTCTATTGGGCAAGGATCATCGTCTCCATCCCGTTTACCTTGCTTTTTGGATGGATCGTTTACCGGAACGCGCTTTTCCGGCTTCGCCGGGAGCAGATACAAAAAGCGCTGCGGTTCTCGCTGCCCCTGCTGCCGGGGGTCCTCTCCTATTTGTTTATCACGACCTTTGACCGGATCGTGCTGGAAAAGAATGTTGGGCTCGACGGCCTTGGACTCTATTCCACGGCGGCGACGCTCGCGCTGGCGCTCAATATCATCGTGCAGGGATTGTACCGGGCTTTCGAACAGAAGATCTTCGAGAAACACGGAAAGCCGGAATACGGGCGGATCACCGATGAACTCTATCGTTATTTTATTCTCTGCTTATTGGGGGGTGGGTTCCTGATGAGCATTTTCAGCCGGGAGATCTTCCTGCTGATCACCTCGTCCCGCTTTCAGCAGGCCTATACGCTGGTGCCCCTGCTCGTAGTGCCCGTGATCCTAAACGGGATGATCACCTATCTTTCGGTACTGGTGATCGCCGATCAGCGCCAGGCGTTGATCACCCGCGCCACATTTTTATCGTTGGCAGTGACGATACCCGCGACCCTGATCCTGATCCGGCTATGGGGCGTCTACGGAGCGATCCTTTCCTCCGCACTTTCTTTTGGGATCGTCGTCTTCTTTTACCTTTATCATCTGCGGCTGAAGCAAAGCCATGTGCTCTCCTGGGGAGTGCTCCTACTGCTGTTGCCTGTCGTCTGCCGGGCATTGCAAACTCTCGATCTTCCGCTGTTGCCCGTCATAGGGATCAAGCTGGGGCTGTCGGCCGTGTATATCGGGCTTTGCCTGCTGCGCTTCAGGATAAAGCCGGCCTAGTCCTCATCCGGCTGGAGGTTGTGATATTCGCCGTCCTGAAAGAAGGAGGCCGCACTTTTACGCCGCGAGAGAAGCAGCTTGCGCCATTGTCCGGCGAACTGTTCGACCGCCGGGGTGCTGGCTTTTAGCTTTTTGGCGGTGAGCATCACAAACGATGCATCGGTGCTGAGATCTTTCCGATTGACAGGCTGGATGCCGCTGAGTCCCAGCTGCCAGTCGTCGTCTTTATTGATCTTGTATTTGAAGAAATAGACCCATCCTTTTGTGTCTTTGAACTTCGCAGGCTGTTTGTCCACCAGTTGGATCGCGGCAAATTCATTGGCGCCCCGACTGGCAACCAGCAGGCTGCGGGCGATATCTTCCTGCGTCCGGTAGCGGAGAGGAAAGCGCTCCACACTGCCGATGGCGACGAGTCCCTGATACAGTAAACTGCGGGAGGCATCGTTGGCGGCAAGGGCAAGAAAAATGGAGTCCGCCACGGGCCTTCCGTGACGCAGCAACAAAAGGCTGGTGCTCAGGCGCAGCTGCGGATCGCGGCTTTGAAGCAGCTTCTCGAAGAAGTGCGGAATGGTCGGGTTCTTATCATAGAACGGCATCAGCAGGATGGCATAATCATCGAGGTCGTTGCCCGCTGCCTCTTCCCCATCGGTTTCGGTATTGTCGTCGTTGTCCTCCTCTTTTTTCTGTAGCCGCCGTTCGTCCTTGCTCTCCTGCTTCTTCCATTGGATCTTCGCGTCAAAATAGATCTGGCTGAACCAGGGTTCGTAGTCCGCCGCCCGGAGATAATTGCTGTCGACAAGATCGGCAAGCAGGGACTGGATATTGGCCTTGTAATCGTCCACCGTGGACAACTGGAGCAGGGAGGGGAAGAGCGTCCGGGCCAGCGCGAGCGAATCGCCGATATCCCGGAAGAGACCGGTATACTCAGAGGCATTGTCAAAGACAGGCGGATCCTGGATCATCAGCTGTTTCAGCAATTGGTAGGCGGCCATGGTCCGGTGATGCGCCAGCGCCTTCAGGACGGCGTTTTGCAACAGGCTGGTATCCCCGGCCCGTTCGTAAATCTGCTTTAGCCCCGCGACGACCCCGGGGGTGGCGGCGGAGTCATTGATATACCCCAGTTCATTGATGAACTTTGTCTTTGTATCGAAATAATCCTTTCCGTTGTAGGCCAGATTGGCGATGACTTCGAGCAGGCGGGGGACCCCGGCCGCACCGAAGTAAACATTGGGGATCGCCTCCTTTGCCCGTTTGGCGACGAGCGAATCTGGACTCTCGAAGTCCCGGAAAAAGAGATCGAGCTTGCCTTGGAAAACCGGGGCGCCGGAAGAAGAGGCGACGGGATGAAAGCTGGAATAGAACCGGGCGAGGAAATCGCTTTGCGCCGCCAGGGAGTCGTTAAGCGACACGATCCGGAAAAGATGGCTGCCTTTCAAAAAAATGCGCATATCGATGCGCCGCGTAGTATTGGTGTCCGTGAGGACATAGCGGTAACCGGCCTCGTCGCCGTTGATATAGGGCTGTTTACTGCAGACGATGAGATCGCGGCGGAGGCGTTTCTCGTTGGTCTCTTCCTGCCAGAAGGAAAGGGAATCCTTCGGGTAATAATATTTTGGAAAGGATTCGACCGACACATAAATAGCCTCACCGGTCGAGTCGTCCTGAAACAGGGCGGTCTTTGCGCGGGGCCAGTAATTGTTGTAGTCCGGAATGGAGTTTAGAAACTCTTCGCTGCTGGCCCGTTCGATGATGCCGCGCATCCCGGTATCGACATCCGGTACCATGGGGGTCGTGACACCGATATGAATGAAGGTGTCGACATAATTCCGGAAAACGGGATACTGATAGGGAGTAAATGCAAACATGCCGAAGAAAGAGTTCATCGGCCGGGTCTTGCTTCGGCTATGCGCGGCCAGAAGGTAGTAGTCGGCGCCATGGAGGATAAACCGGGCCCGGAGAAAAGACCCGTCCTTTTCCTGGTAAGTGGCATCGAGACCCGCATGACCCGCGACCTGTACCGGCCGGCGGGAAAGGAGCTTATCGATGTAGTCCGAGCTGCGGAAGCTTTCTTCCATCAGCGCGAGGTCGGCGGTATCCTCTTCCATGAAGCGGTAATTCTGCACGGTCTTCTTCCAGAGAAGATAGGCATCGCCGGTGACCGAATCGGTGGCTTCATATTCCCAACGGGTGATGCCGTCGGAGCCGAAAGTATTCTTGTTCTGGAAGGGAGGATGCGGAAAGGCGACGCTAAAACCGCCGCGGGCAGGGCTAAAGGGGGCCCAATGGGCCGGAGCATTGTTGCGGATACGAATGGAGCCGAAGAACTGCTCGGCTTCGGGACCATCGACATAAGTATTGGTGCCGCTCATCTTGAAAACCCAGACCTCCGCCGGAGTGATGAGGATGTTGTAGCGCTGGATATCGCCGCGGCGGGTGCGGGCGGTGACATCATACCCTTTATAACCACTGCGGGTGATGGCCGTCTTTTTCAGGATCTTCCCGGGGATGTTCTCGTAAAGGAGGCTGTCGACCTTTTTTTGAACGGCCTCTTCTTTTTGGCCAAGGAAGCTGCTATGGGTCTTTACCCGGCCGATCATGTAATAAGCCCCGTTGCCCATGTCGGCATATTGCCAGGAGTCAGGACTGCGGCTATCGTTGCGGCGGTAGAGCTTGCCCGGGAGCTGGACCGAGAAGTCGCCATCCTCGGAGGTAAAAGTGGAAAAGCTGACAGGGACCTTGATCCTGTCGATATCGTCGCGGCGGTTGGCATCCTGGTCGGGCATGATAACCGGCCGGAGGATATACCCTTTTTTACGCAGGAGCTCGATGACCCCGCGTTTTCCGGGGAGATGGGCCGCCCCCACCCCTACAAAAAGGGAGTGATGCCGGACGATACTGTCGATGGAAGCCGCCTGGATCTCGTTACGGCGATAGAGGAATTTCTCCATATAGGCCTCGGACGGCTCCATAAGCTTCTCGAGGGAGTCGAGGAGATCGAGATCGCCCTTCCGGTAGGCTTCCTGGGTCTTGCGCTCGATCTCGTAGGCGGATTCGCCATCGGTATCGGGGGCCTTCTTTTTCCGGTCTTTCAGCATGTCCTGGGTGGCTTCCATGACGAGGCGTTCGGTCTGAAAGTAGTTCTCGACGCCGGTAGCCTGTTTGCCCAGTTTCTTACCGGTCTGGTAGATATAGAGATCGAGATAGGTATCTTCTTCGAAATCGGCCTGGGTACGGAAGGTCCGGTAAAGCAGGCCGTTGATAACGGTGGGTTCCTCGCTAAGGGCCGATTTAAGCCGGGATTCATAGTTCTCGAGCTGGAAGGAATGCTCGTTTATCAGGTCCCCCGGAGCGCCCTGCGTATAAAAACGCAGGTTGGACTGGAGATTCTCGAAGCGAAAGAGCTGATCCTGCCAAAGCTGGGGGTCGAGCTCGAGGGCAACCACATCGGAATTGCGGATATCGAGATAGAAGGAATCGCTGAGATGAAAGACCAGCTTACTGCTGACATGCATGGTCCCGAAGAGATAGGAAGGCTTTTTCAGCCCGTTTCCCGTGATCTCCCAAAGGAGTGCCGGGTATTTCTTGTCTACCCTGCGCTGAGCCGGAAGACCGATGGTCAGAAGAAGAAGAAGGACGGTTGCCGGCGCACAGAACCTGAAAGGGGTAGATCTCATTATGGAGGAATTAGTCGATACCAACCGATACGTTTAAAGATGCGTAAAAGACGCCAATTCCTAAAAATTATTTTGTCGTTTGCCTAAAACTATATTTGGAAATGGCTCATTTTTTGGCTACCTTTGCCCGCTTGAAAAATCATGCCGTAACATGATAGCAGATCGGGTACCCGTAAGACCTGGTTTGTGGATAAGGCTCTGAAGTTACTCCCCCCTGATATCATGTGAGATTCGTCCTGGCGGATGAAGTTCGAGATATAATAAAAAATCAACATTTCACATGAAGCTTTCACAGTTCAAGTTTGATCTTCCTCTAAACCTTATTGCCCAGCACCCTGCGAAAAAAAGAGAAGATAGCCGAATGATGGTGGTCCACCGCAAGACCGGCCAGATCGAGAACAAACATTTCCGGGACATTCTCGAGTATTTCGATGACAAAGATGTTTTTGTTGTCAACAATACAAAGGTCTTCCCCGCCCGCATGTATGGCCGTAAGGAGAAGACCGGCGCCAAGATCGAAGTTTTCCTGCTCCGCGAATTGAACAAGCCCAACCGGCTTTGGGACGTTATCGTCGACCCGGCCCGGAAGATCCGTGTCGGTAACAAGCTTTATTTTGGCGACAATGACGAGCTGGTTGCCGAAGTCATCGACAACACGACGAGCAGGGGCCGGACCATCCGTTTCCTGTGGGACGGGAATGACGACGAGTTTCGCCAGGTGCTGGAGATCCTCGGTGAGACCCCACTGCCGAAGTACATCAAGCGGAAGCCCGACGAGGAGGACAAGGAACGGTACCAGACCGTATACGCGAAGCATGAGGGCGCCGTTGCAGCGCCCACGGCAGGTCTGCATTTTAGCAAAGAACTTATCAAGCGTTTGGAGATCAAGGGAGTGCGTTTCTCTGAGATCACACTTCACACGGGTTTGGGAACCTTCCGGCCCATCGAGGTGGAAGACCTGAGCAAGCATAAGATGGATGCCGAATATTACCGGATCGAGGATGATGCCTGTAAGATCGTCAACAAAGCCCGCCTTGGAGGCCATCGCATCTGTTCCATCGGGACAACGACGATGCGGGCGATCGAATCCTCTTTCACCGCGGAGAAATTGCTAAAGCCTTCCGAAGGCTGGACCAATACCTTTATCCATCCGCCCTACCAGTTCAATATTGCCGATGCGCTGGTGACCAACTTTCACCTGCCAAAAACCAGTCTGCTGATCATGGTGTGTGCGTTTGCAGGATATGACCTGGCGATGGAGTCCTACAGAAGGGCGATAAAAGACAAATATCGCTTCTTCAGTTATGGAGATGCGATGCTGATATTGTAACTTACAACCCCGGCCGACGCCGGGGTTTTTTTATGAAATACCTGCTCTTCCTTCTAATGCCGATCATGGCCACAGCACAACAGGAAATGCCGTTGTACGGCGCCGACCCGATCCCCAATTCCCGCCCGGCGGCCAATGCCGAGACGATCGATTCCTCGGGTCATCCTATCCGTTATTCGTATAGTAAGGTAAGCCACCCAACCCTAACGGTATGGCAGCCCCCCGTCGGAAAGCGAACGGGTACCGCCGTGATCGTCTGTCCCGGCGGCGGCTACGTGCATCTGGCCATGACCCATGAAGGGACCGAGGTCGCGGCCTGGCTCAACAGTCTTGGGATCACCGCTTTCGTGCTGAAATACCGGTTACCCAGTGACGAAACGATGCCCGACAAGACGATCGGCCCCCTGCAGGATGCCCAGCGGGCCATCCAGGTGGTCCGGCAGCGGGCCGGCGAATGGGGCGTGGATCCCGGCAAGATCGGCATCCTGGGATTTTCGGCAGGCGGCCATCTGGCCTCCACCGCAGGGACCCATTTTTCAAAGGCGGTGATCGCCAATCCGGCCGGGGTTTCGCTTCGCCCGGATTTTATGGTGCTGCTCTATCCGGTCATCAGCTTTGATGACAGCATCGGGCACCGGGGAAGCAGGGACAATCTTATCGGCAAGAACCCGCCGGCCGCGTTGATCCGCGAATATTCCAACGAGTTACAGGTGACGGATCAGACCCCACCCACCTTCCTCGTGCATGCCGAAGACGACAAGACCGTAAAGGTGATCAACAGCCTGAACTTTTATGAGGCGCTGATGCGGCATCATGTGCCGGCCGAAATGCATATCTATCCGAAAGGCGGTCATGGATTTGGGATGCACAATGCAACCACGAAGGATCTTTGGACCGAGCGGTTGCAAAACTGGCTGGCAGCCGGCGGATGGCTGTAAGACCCGGCCCTGCTCCGGGCGGGATTAATTCAGGACTGGCCCCCGGTCCTAATGCAGGACCGGCCGTGAATCGGGATCGACGGCCAAATAGTCCAGCGGAAGCAGGTTGCTGATCTTTTCACTCTGGCCCCAGACACCGCGGGCCAGGATCTCTCTGGACGGATAATATCTCCCATTCCCTTCGACCGCAACCGGCTCGGCGCCCAGCAGCCGGATCTCCGATTGCCGTAGACTGTCGGCGTCGCCATTGACCCCATAACTGACGATGAGGTTCCCGTCAAAATAGATCGACAGATTCCGCGCCGTATGGCCGGTGATAAGGGAGTCGGGCGACAGGGCGAGCCGCCGGTGGATCGGGTCCGGCTCCCGCAACACCTCCCAGAAATAATAAAGGGTGTCTTTGGGAAAGAGCCCCGGTTTTTGAAAGTCGGGGCGATAGATACTCTTCACCCGGCGTTTTTCTTCATTGACCATATACACATCCCGCTGGATCAGAAAGCCCTCGCTGATCGTATGGCCTGTATACAGGCTGCGCATGAAGTGCATCATCGAACCCCGGTAGGCGGTCCAGCGTTTGCGGAGCCAGTTCTTCCCCGCCGCTTCATTCTCCGGGGTCTGTTCCTGAAAAAAGGGATAGCCGGAAAAGGCGATGATCTTCGTATTGAAGTCGCTGACAAACTCCTTCAGCTGATACGTCAGCACATAGCCAAGGGCATCGTTCTCGATCTGCAGCGGTTCGGCAGCGGTGACCCGTAGCCGGTTTCCCCGTTTGTAGAAATAAAATCGCAGCACCTCCTTATTGAGGATCCGGCAGGAAGCGGCATTCTCTCCTATCCCGATGAAATTATCCTGGAAGTATTTTCCATACCTGGCCCAGCCATGCTTGTCAAAAGGCTCCACGGTAACGGCCGTCAGTTCTGTGGCCGCCTGCCTCAATCTGACCGGCAGCACAGGGGGCAGCCGGCTTCCGTCGATCTCGACGATCACCGTTTCATAGCCGATGGCCGAGACCACCAACTCGAAGGTGCCGGCGGGAATGGTCAGCCGGAAAGCGCCATTGCGGTCGGTGACGCCGCCCTTTGAGGTATTGTTCAGGTAGACACTGGCGGCCGCAAGCGGCTTGCCGGTGAGGGAATCGGTGACGGTCCCGGATAGGGCGCCGCCGCTGGATTGTGCAGATAGCCGGCCCAGAGAGGCGAGCAGGACGATAAGAAGGTTCAGCCGTTTCATGAAATGTCCCCATGAATGTACGGCTTTCTTCCAGCTTATTCCAACCCGAAGAGGCCCTTATTCAACAGTTGCAGCGTCCCGGTCTTATGACTGGATGGGATAAGCAGGGAGACGTTGTGTTTGCTGCCGCCATAGCTGACCATGCGGATAGGCACGGCCGTCAGTGCCGTGAAGAGCTTGCTCAACAGTTGCGGGGTTGTGGCGAGCTCATTTCCGACGATGGAAACGATGCTGTGGTTCTCTTCCACCTCGATGGTGCCAAAAGGTTCGAGTTCCCGCATGATGGCCTTCAGCTCGGCGGAGCTTTCGATGGTGAGGGATACGGCCACTTCCGATGTGGTGATCATATCGATCGGGGTGCGGTATTTTTCAAAGATCTCGAAGATCTTGCGCAGAAAGCCATAGGCCAGGAGCATCCGGCTGCTGCGGATATTGATCGCGATGATCCCGTCTTTGGCGGCGATGGCCTTTACTCCGACGGAGCCCGCTTCTTCGGTGATAAGGGTACCCTTCGCTTCCGGCTGCATCGTGTTCAGCAAACGAACAGGGATCTTATAGAACTGGGCGGGCCAGATGGACGCCGGGTGGAGGATCTTTGCGCCGAAATAGGCCAGCTCGGCGGCCTCTTCGAAACTAAGCTGTTCGATGGCGACGGTCTTTTTAACGACGCGGGGGTCGTTGTTGTGCATCCCGTCGATATCGGTCCAGATCTCGCAGACACTGGCGTTGATAGCCGCGGCGATAAGCGAGGCGCTATAATCGCTGCCGCCGCGCTTGAGGTTGTCCACCTCCCCGCGGGAGTTACGGCAGATATATCCCTGAGTGATAAAAAGGGTCTTGTCCTTGTGCTGGCGGAGCAGGTGATCCAGCCGGCTCTTGATGCTGTTGATCTGAGGTTCGTCATGGGCGTCGATGCTCATGAATTCCAGCGCGGGCAGCAGATGGTGGTCGATACCGTTCTCTTCGAGGAAGACGGAGAACAGTTTTGTGGACAGCAGTTCACCCTGCGCAAGGATATCCTTGTTCAACGCTTCGCTGAAAGAGATCTTCAGGATGATAGTCAGGAATTCGAAGTGTTCCGCGACGATGGCTTTTGCCTTTGCAAGCGGCGCCGCTTTTTTTACGAGCTGCTGGATGAAGGATTGATAGTGGGCCTCCAGCTTGTCGATGAGTTCCTTGGCTTTTTCGCGCTGACCTCCGGAGATTGCATTGCCGATCTCTACAAGGGAGTTGGTGGTGCCGCTAAGGGCGCTGAGGACGACGATCTTGGGTTCGGCGTCTGCCGTGATCAGCTGGCTTACCTGGCGCATCCGCTCGGGCTTGCCGACGGAGGTGCCGCCAAATTTCATTATTTTCATTCGTATCTATTCTTGAGGACCGCAAAGATACGGGTCGAATTATTAGAATGAAGGCAAAAAATAAGCGAAAATGTATTTTTTGCCTCCATTGGCATAATGTCTTGAACTGGGCTACGCCCAGCTTGGTTTTTTAAAAAAATGCCGCGGCGGATCAGGAATGATCGGGAAAAGGGACGCCGAATTTCTCAGCCAGCCCCTTGAGATCATTCACGACGGCGGGAAGGAGCGGGATGCCGTTTGCCCTGCGTTCCGCTTCCATTTCGCGTTCGGGATCGCCGGGAATGAGGACACGTTGCTGACCGGGGATAGGGGTGGCGCTGCGGAAACGCCGGATCCATTTGTCCATATGTTGTTTGAATTCCGCGGCAGGCCGGAAGGCATCAACGCGCATCGCACCGAAGAAATGGCCGATGCCTTTGCCGGGCATGCCGGTGGGCATGGGGACATAGGCCGGAAACGGCGGCACCCAGGGGCCATAGTTGGCGCCGCTGAGGACGGCAGAGAAGATATCCACGATGGCGCCGAGGCCATATCCTTTGTGACTGCCATGATCGCGATCGCCGCCAAGCGGAAGAAGGGCGCCGCCGGACTTCAGTTCATGGGGGTTGGTCGAGGGCCGGCCATGGCTATCCTGGATCCAGCCCAGGGGAGCTTCCTCGCTTTTCCGCTGGAGGATCTCCAGCTTACCGTTTGCCGCGGTCGTGGTGGCCAGGTCGGCGACGAACGGCGGTTCCTCTCCTGCCGGGACGGCTACACAGATGGGATTGGTTCCAAGGAGGCGTTCGAGCGAGAAGGTGGGCGCTACCAGTGCACTGGCATTGGTCATCGCGATGCCGATCATTTCCTGCTCCACAGCCTTCAGGGCATGATACCCGGCGATGCCGAAATGATTCGAGTTCTGCACGCTTACCCAGCCGGTGCCCACCTTTGCCGCTTTTTCTATAGCGACCTGCATGGCAAAGGGTGCGACGACGAGTCCCAGTCCGCTGTCACCGTCGACAACGGCCGTCGACGGAGTTTCGTAGATGACCCGCACCCGGGGCCGGGGATTGGCGCGGCCTGCTTCCTTCAACCGGACATAGCCGATCAGCCTTGCAACACCATGGGAGTCGATGCCGCGCAGATCAGCGCTTAGCAACGCGAGGGCGGCAGTATGGGCATCGGTGTCGGGACAGCCGAGCTTTTTGAAAATATCGATCGTGTACTTCAGCAGGGCATCATAGGGGATGATCGTATCTGTTGTGTTCATGCCCGTAAAGATCGGGCATTTTTGTCATGTCCGGCTGCACGGATACGATCAGGAGATGATCTTCATGGCGGCAGGGTCCCAGCGGATGGCGTTGCCGTGAAAATAGCTCTGGTTGGCCAGCAGACAGGGAGCACAGGCCCGGAAGCCAAAGACGGGGTCTTCGACAACGGGTTTGCCGTTGCGAACGCTTTCAAAGAAATGCGTCAGGTGATCCAGATGTTCATCGTAATTATCCGGCAGCTTGTAGACGGTGGGCTGCCTCGCCGTGCCTTCGCGCTGTGCAGGCGTATACCGGGCATTGTATTGTTTCATCAATTGCTCCTGCATCGCCTTGGGATAGGTCTCGAGGGAATCCCAGCCGCCGATGCCCGGCGCCACGGACATCTTCTGATGGTGAATGGTGAAGCCGTTGTCCGTCATTTCAAGGACTCCTTCGGAGCCGATGAACCGCAGACTGCCGGTCTCCCCCTGACCGCTTACGAAGTTGCACTGAAGCGCCACCTGAAAGGCCGGATGCTCCGGGCTGTCGGGATAGGACATCAGCGCCGTCATCACATCAGGGACATCGCGGCCGTCCTTCCAATACGCGATCTGACCGGAGGAGACGATCTTTTCAGGTCCCTTCGATCCCGTAATGAAATGGATACCCGAAAGCAGGTGAACAAAAAGATCTCCGGCCATCCCGGTGCCAAAGGCACGGTAGTTCCGCCACCAGAAGAATTTCTTTGCATCGTAGGGCTGGGCAGGCTTACCCTTTATATACTGTTCCCAATCCACGGTTGCCGGCGAGGCGTCTGTCGGCAAGGTGTATTCCCAGGCGCCGAGGGCACTCTGACGGCTCCACGAGGCTTCTATACAGTTCAGCTTGCCGATCTCCCCCGCCAGATACAACTCGCGGGCCTTTGCATAGGCGACGCTGCTGACGCGCTGGCTGCCGATCTGCATGGGTTTACCCGACGCCCGCTGGGCGGCGATAAGCGGCAGGCCTTCGTCGATCATATGCACCATGGGTTTCTCACAGTAAACGGCTTTCCCCTTCGCCAGGGCTTCGGTGGCGATCCGGGCATGCCAGTTATCGCTGGTAGCGACGATAACGGCGTCGATGTCCTTGCGGGCCAGTATCTCCCGATGGTCACGCGTGGTGAAGAGGTCTTTTCCAAATAACTCTTTGGCATGCTCGAGCCGCCCGGTATAGAGATCGCAGGCCGCCACGAGGTTGACGCCCGGAACCTTGAGAGCGGTGCGGACATCGTTATAACCCATGATACCCATGCCGATACACGCGACCCGGACCGTGTCGGCGGGACCCGCCGGCCGGGTGACATCGAGCAGAAACTCCTGGTGAAGGGCCCTGTCGGCGGCGGATATGGGTATATTTCCGGAGGAGAGCAGCAAAGAGGCCCCTCCAAGCTGTCTAATAAACTGACGGCGGGTCTTTTGGCGGGTCATATGGCAGATTTTGGACGTTAGAGTTTGCTGACCTGATCGTTATAGAACTTTATCGTCGCGATGACATCCGGGACATTGTTATACCAGTTGTCTTCCCGTTCGATGGAGAACATGCCCTTGAAATGCTGGCGCTTCAGTTCCTGGAAGATCGGGGTGAATTTGATCACTCCAGTACCCACCACCCTGTCGGCCGCCGCGGTGTTGCCGGCGGAGTCGACGTCTTTCAGGTGAACGCCAAAGATATGTCCCTCAAGTTTTTTAAGGCATTCGACCGGGTCGAGGCCGTTCCGTACCCAATGGCCGACATCTGCACAGGACCCGATATGCGGATGGCCCTTGACCGCCGCCAATACGGAATCGGGGTGCCAGTACTCGTTGGGACGGGGATGGTCATGGATGGCGACGTTGATGCCATAGATGCCGGCTAGACTGTCGACGCCATCCCACTGGCTTTTTATAGGCTCAGCCGTGATGTAGCTAAGTCCGAACTCTTTTGCCAGATCGAAGTATTGCTTCCACTCGGCGATGGTATTGGGCCGGATAACACCCATCGCCACTATCTGTATACCCTTGGATTGAAGGAGCTTTTTCAGCTCCTCCCTGCTTGCTGCCGACATCCGGATGCCGAAAGTATCTTTCATGTCACCACCGAGGGGCTGGCCGGGGAATGCTTCTATGTATTTCAATCCTGTACTGTCGACTTTATCAAGCGCCTTTACAAAGGGGCCCGCGACATGGAAGGTCCACATCTGAACACCGATCTTCCAATCGTCCGTGATGGCCGCGGAATCCTTTTTTGTCGGGTCGCCATTACCGGGAGTTCCGCACCCGGTAAAGCCCAAAAAGGCCGTGAACAGGAACATACAGGCATAGCAAATTCGCTTCATATTGCATCTATTTATTGTGTTCGGAAAAATAAAGTACTCAAATTAAGCGTTTTTGCTGATCCAAACTTTGCTAAACTCAGGACAACTGTGTAGCATATATATGCGTTTATCTATAAATTTGCGGATAGAGTCAACATTTCCTCACATCAAAACTAAATGTATGAGAAGGCTTCTCTTCATTTTCAGCTGCCTTACCCTGCTTATCGGTCAGGTGGCGGCACAAAATCACACTATTACAGGAACCGTCACAGATGCGAACGGGCTCCCCGTTGCGGGAGCGACCATCGCAGTGAAAGGGACAAATCGGGGTACGAGTACGGCCAGTGACGGTAGCTTTACGGTTACAGTCCCGGCTTCGGCAAAGACACTGATCATTTCGGCCGTGAACTATACCCCCCAGGAGGTGGATATCGCCGGCAAGACCACTATTGGGACACTCGCCTTAAAACCGGGCAATCAAAGCCTTAACGAGGTGGTCGTCGTTGCATACGGTACACAGAGAAAGACCAATGTCACCGGCGCCGTCGCCACCGTGAGCGGCGCAATGGTAGCCGACAAGCCTTTCACTTCCGTCGATAAGGAACTGCAGGGCAGCGTTGCCGGTCTGCAGGCGACCTCCACTTCGGGGGCACCCGGTTCCGCCACGGATATCCGTATCCGGGGGATCGGTTCCATCAACGCCGGCGCGGCCCCGCTGTGGGTGATCGACGGCGCAATCGCCCAGACGACCGATCTCACCGTCAATACGACTACAGCCAACCCGCTGAGTACACTTAACCCCGATGACATCGAGAGCATCACCGTATTGAAGGACGCCGTTTCCACCGCACCCTACGGCAGCCGTGGCGCCAACGGGGTGATCCTGGTGACCACAAAGAAGGGTAAAGCCGGAAAAAGCCGGATCAACGTGGTTGCGGAAGTGGGCCAGAACAGCCGGGCCTTCAACCCCTCCAATAAACCGATGACGGGTCCGCAGTATACACAGGCACTGCGCCAGTCCATCATTGGCGGCGGTTACGCCACGGATAATGCCGGAGCAGATGCCCTGATCATCGATCCGAATTTCCTTGGTTTCCCAAGCAACTATCAACAAACCAATACCAACTGGTACGATGTGGTCAGCCAGAAGGGCAACCAGTCCCAGCTGAACGTCAACCTGAGTGGCGGCAACGATAAGACAACCGTCTACGCCTCGGCCGGTTATTTCAACCAGAAAGGGACCTCCATCGCCTCCGACTTCCAGCGCTTCAGCGGTGCTCTTGCCGTGACGCACAAGGCGAGCGACCGGTTTACACTCTCGACGAATATCAATGCCAGCAACGCGTCCCAGCACACCCCGACCAATGGCGGCACCTTCGCCAACCCGGTGCTGACGAACTACTTTTTGCTGCCCTGGTATACTCCCTATAATTCCGATGGTTCGTTCCGGTTCGGCAACAACGACTCCTTGAATGAGTTCCCGCTGGGCGGCGGTATTTTTAACCCGGTCGTTCAGGCAGCCTATAACTTCGCGCTGACACAGCAGACCTCGGTTCGCGGTAACGCCACCGGCGAGTTAAAGATCCTGGACAACCTGAAGGTTACCACCCGTTTTGCCGGTGACTATGTAGCCGTACAGGAAGACTCCTATCGCAACCCCTTCTATGGTGATGGTTATGGCAATGGCGGGGATGCATCCTCCTCCTATACCCGCACCTTTGCTTATACCTGGAGCAATTTCGCCGACTGGAAGCAAAAGATCAATACGGACGGCGATGTCTATTTCGATCTGAAAGCCGGGGTGGAAGCCTATGATCGGAAGTTCTATACCCTCCAGGCCAGCGGAAAGAATTTCCCGCAGACCCTGGGACTGAAATATTTGGCCAATACCTCCACGCCGACGACGACCCTTGCCTATCCCGAGGAATCAGCCATCTTCTCGGAATTCGGGATCGCCGACTTCAACTATAAAGACCGGTATGTGCTGAGCGGCAGCTTCCGCCGGGACGAAGCCTCGGTGTTCGGGGCTGACCACCGCTGGGGTTCTTTCTACTCCATCGGCGGTACCTGGAATCTAAATGAAGAACAGTTCATGAAAGACCAGAACCTGTTCAGCCTGCTGAAACTGCGGGCTTCCTTTGGTCAGACCGGTAACTCGAATGGTTTCAATGTCAACACCGCGAAGCCGTTGTACGGCAGCAGCTATGTCTATAGCGGTACTATCTACGGCGGCAACTATGCCGGCCAGCCCGGATTGGTGCCTTACAACGTAGGCGACGCCGAGCTTACCTGGGAGAAGAACCAGTCCTTTAACTTCGGCCTCGACTTCGGCCTCCTGAAGAACCGGCTCGATGGAACGGTGGAATACTACCATCGCGAAACGACCAGCCTCCTGTCACCCGTTCCCTTCTCGTACACCAGCGGTTTCAGCAACCAGCTCGAGAACATCGGCAGCGTGGTGAACAAGGGGATCGAAGTGACCCTGAATGGCCGGCCCGTCGTAACGAGGGACTTCACCTGGCAGATATCCTTCAACATCGCACACAACGTCAACCGCGTCAAATCGCTTTACCAGAACAAACCGGTTCCCAACAGTACCTTCGAGTACACCGTGGGTCACGACCTGCAGGAATTCTATCTGCAACAGTGGGCCGGCGTAAATTCGCAAACGGGCGCACCGCAGTGGTATACCGATGGCACCAAAAAGACGATCACGGGTGACTATGACAGCGCCGGTCTCGCGCTGAATCATTCGGCATCGCCTTCGGTGTATGGCGGCCTCTCCAACACCTTTACCTATAAGGCCTTTAGCCTCGACTTCCAGTTCAGCTACAATTTTGGCAACTATATCTTCGACAACTGGTACAACTACCTGAACAGCGACGGCCAGGTATATGGCAGCTTCAACAACATGAGCAGCCAGCTCCGGGCCTGGCAGAAACCGGGTGATAAAACAGATGTTCCCCAGTTGGTCCTCGGCGGGAACAACAATTCCAACCAGGTATCCACCCGCTGGCTTTACAAGGGTGATTTTATCCGGCTCCGGAATATCCAGTTTAGCTATAATCTGCCTTCAGACGTCACCAAGAAAATGCATCTCGGCACCGTGAGCATCTATGTCCGGGGTACAAATCTTTGGACCTTCGGCACAGATAAGAACCTGCCCTACGATCCCGAAGCCGGTATCAACAGCCAGGCCAACCTGGAAGTGCTGATCCCGAAAACATTTGCCGGTGGCATCAGGGTCGGATTCTAAGCAAGCTGAACATTATTCCTAAAAAAGAAATTTTCGAATTATGAATACCTCATCTCTCTATAAAAATCTCCTGGTCGTCCTTGCGGCAGGAACGATCCTGGGGTCTTGCTCCAAATCGTTTGTGGAAAAAACGCCGGCCAATTATATACCCACGGATGAAGCGCTTAGCACGGCCAGCTCCCTGCAAAGTGCGCTGAACGGCACGTACGCCGAGATCCGCAACGTCAGCCAATTCGGCCGTGACTGGCCCGTCACCGGCGATCTGATGGCCGACAATACCTTCCTCGAGGCGAGGAACTCGGGCCGGTATGTCCAGCAATGGGCCTATGCCGTTCCCATCACCGATCAGGTGCCCCAGGACATGTGGGCCGAATCGTATACCGGCATCCTCCGTTGCAATCAGATCATCGATGCCAAAGTTACCGGCGCCGACGATGTCAAGGCCCAGGCTTACGCCATCCGCGCCCTGTTGTATTTCAAATTGGTGACCACCTGGGGCAAGAACTATACGACGGACAGCAGTTCGCTCGGTGTTCCCCTGGTTTTACATTATGATGTCACGGCCGAGCCCCAACGCAGCTCGGTTGGGACCGTGTACAACCAGATTGTAAGTGATCTGACGGCGGCGATGGCCTCCGCACCCGATTATAGCAGCAGCATTACGCTCAGCAACTACGCCATCGAGGGTCTTCTTGCCCGCGTATACCTGTACATGGGCCAGTATCAAAAGGCCCTGGACAAGGCCAATGACGTGATCAACAATGGGCCGTTCAGTCTGGTCGACCCCAGCGGCTTTGCTTCCTTCTGGGCCAACCCTACGCCAAACACCAACGCCACTGAAACGATGTTCGAGGTCGATTCCGATCCGGTGAACAACAACAACTTTGATGATCTTGGCGGCATCTATTTCCTGGGTTACCAGGATCTCTACGCCTCCAGCCAGCTGGTAGCGCTTTATTCGGCTACGGATGTCCGCAACAACTGGCTGCTTGCCGGGAAGACCAAGGGCGGAGCAAAGGCTTACCTGGTTGTCAAATATCCCAATACGAATAACAACGACAAGGACAACCTGAAGGTGATCCGGCTGTCGGAAGTCTATCTCATCGCCGCCGAAGCTTCTGCCCGCCTGGGTCAGAACACCGATGCACAGGACTTCGTCAATGCGGTTGCGGAAACAAGGGACCCCGCTTTCACCGGCTATACTTCCACCGGCGCCACCCTGGTCAGCGATATCGCTACGGAAAGAAGGAAGGAACTCGCCTTTGAAGGTGACCGCTTGTTCGATATGACCCGGCTTGGGCTGACCATTGTCCGCGCGTCGAATCCCGGTGCGGCGACAGTGGGCGATGGGCTGACCATCGACGCCACTGATCCGCTGCGGCTTGCGCCGATCCCGCAACAGGAAATTCTGCGGAACCCGAACATCGCCGGTCAGCAGAATCCGGGCTACTAAACGACCTCTATGCTATAGCAAAAGCCGCTCTCCCGAGCGGCTTTTGTATTTTGTCGGACCTTCGCCAACCCGCTTCCAGCGGCTTTTGTATTTTTGGTCTATGAAGCATTTGTTGGTGGCGTTGCTTTTATCATCGGCCGTGATGGCGATGGCCCAGACGCGGCGCGAAGATATCCATACGGATTTTGTACTTTATAATAAGCGGGTGGCCCTGGAGAACGATCTGCGGGATCGGGTCGTGGCGCGGCATTTTGCGGCGCCGCTGGACAGCAATACCGAAGATGGTTATTTATCGGGCTGCTGGGCGGTGGCGCAATTTCTTTTTGACGGCCCGGCGGTGATGCAGGGCTTTGACCATCTCTTCGCGGGGTACAAAAGTCTCTCCTATGATACGAAACGGGCCTTGCTCGAAGCGGTGTACGCCGTGGCGCCGGATCGCTATCGACAGGAGGTGAACGCAGTAATGGCGCAGGAAGCAGATGCCCGCCTTTTTGCCCTTTGCACGGTCTACCTCTTCCGGTTGGATATGGGGGTGGAGAACGCAAACGGGCTGAAGATCGGGATGGTGGAACGGTTTCCCGGCTATGACACGATCCCCGTGTTGCAGGAGCTGCAACATTATCTCAGCTTTACCCGGAAAAAAACGCCGGCCATCGCGGAGCTGTTCGCCTACCAGCAGAAGACAGGTGCGAAAACCATCTATTCTTTTCAGCGTTGGGACCGGGACTTCGGCGGGTTAGCCATCGTCCAGAATGCGGATGGCCGTTTCGTGCGGGATGAGAACGGCCGGTTGCAGGTATTCCAACAATTGGCCCGATCGGGACCGGGACTGCCCTATTTTCTGACCAACGGCAATACTCCCCAGGGTGTCTATAGTATCCAGGGAACCGATATATCGAGGACGAATTTTATCGGGCCGACCCCGAACCTTCAGCTGCTGCTCCCCGGCGAAGGGAAATGGAAGGACTATTTTCATGACCCGGACTCCGTCGGGGGAGATTCCCTTCAACGCTACCGGGAATTACTGCCGCCGGGCTGGCGGGATTATACCCCGATGATGGAGGCCTGGTCGGCGGGGGCTATCGGCCGGACCGAGATCATCGCCCATGGGACAACCATCGACCCGGAATATTTCAAGGGAAGACCATTTTATCCGCTGACCCCGACCATGGGATGTCTTTGCGCCAAAGAACTATGGAACCCGACGACGGGTCATTTGCTGGTGAGCGAACAGAATAACCTGGTGAACGCTTTTTTGTCAACGCCGGGAAGAAAGGGCTTTTTGATCGTGGTCAACCTCGACGATCAGCGGAAAGCGGTGAGCCGGGAGGAGGTGGAACGCCTAATAGACAAAAACCCCCGGCGCTAGCCGGGGGTTGGGATGATTTTTAGAAAGGAAGATCGTCGATGGGCTCGGTGATGTCACTGGCCGAAGGCACTCTTGCCGCACCCTGGGAAGAAGACGAATACCCTTCGGAATTACCACCTGAATAACCGCCGCCGCCGCCTTCGGCCCCTCTGCTGCCCAGCAGCTGTACATTCTGTACGCGCAGGGTAAGGGAGACGCCGGTGGTGCCGTCATTCTTGGGGTAGGTTCTTACTTCAGGACTACCTTCTGCATATACCTGGGTGCCTTTCTTGAGATAGGGGGCAATGCCCGTCCTGTCCGTCCAATATGCACATTCCACCCAAATCGTTTTATCTTTCTGATTGCCCTGGGCATCGCGGAATTTCTCGGTGTGTGCCACGTTGAAATTGATCACGTTCTTTCCATTCACCATGTTGGTGACACAGTCTTTTCCCAGATTGCCGATTACTTGGAGCTTTATCATAATGTTATAATTTGTACAAATGGCAATTTACATTTTTTTGATATGGCGGGTGGGAAAGTTTTCCAAAAGTTGTTAACCGCCGGCGGCACCGGAACGCCCCCGATGGCTCATCCGAAACGCCCGCCGGCGGCGCCGGGCCGCCAACGGCTCAATCCGGAGGAGCGGTAGGCCCGGAATGCCGGGGTTTGGCTAACTTTAAGTAGGGAGCACCCCTATACATGAGAACGATCGGGTTCATATTACTGCTTTCATTGCTTGCCGGGGTGGATCGGTCATGGGCGACCGGCTCGCCGGAAGAAACGCGCCGTCATGTCGACAGCCTGCTGGAGAAGGCAATAAGGATCGTGCAGGTAAAAAAGCACTGGCCCGGGGATTCCCTGGCTCGCTATGCCGATGAAGCGCTGCGGGACTCCAGGAGCATCGGATATGCGCACGGTATCGCCCTATCTCTTGCCTGTCAGGCATTTATAGAAAATATGACGATCAATGACTTTGCCAGGAGCGAACAGCTGGGGCGGGAATCGCTGGCCTGGTTTGATCAGACAGAGGACAAGCGGGGGGTAACGATAGCACATTATATCCTCGGATTCTCCCTCTTTGCCCAGAGCCATTTTGAGGAGGCCAACCGTCACTTCGATCTGGCCAGGGAATATGCCCGCAAGCAGGGCAACCGGGTGGAGGAGATCTATATGCTGTCGATGACGGGTGAGGCTTACCGGGAAAGCGGCGACTATGAAAAAGCGTTTACGGTGCTCCGGCAATGTGCGCAGATGTCGGAGGCCGATACATTATATGATCTGGCGCGGAGCCAATACCTGACGCTGGCGGGGATGTTCGTACAGATAGAGAATTTCAAGGAAGCCACGCGGTATTTCCAGCTGGGCTATGGAGACATGAAACCGGAACAGGGTGATCTTTGGGATCTGTCGGTTTATATCCAGCTGCTGACGCGGGAACAAAAATATGATAGCGCATTGTACTATTTCAACCGGTTCGACAGTGCGCAACTTCCGGCGTCGATGATGCGAACCTTCCTGGCGACCAAGGGCGAATATTATCTCTATCGGGAGGAATATGCCACCGCCCTCCCCTACCTGCTGAAAAGTCTTGACTATCAGCGGCAGCTGAACGATAACAACCAGATCATGCGCTGTCTGCAGGACATCGCAAAAGCCTATTATGGATTGGGCCGGGATACAACGGCTTTTCGATATGCCCGGGAAGGGTTGCAGCTGTCGGTATGGACAAAGGCCCGGCAGAACACCCGCGATGCCTGCAGGCAGCTTTACCTGTTGTTTGACCGGCAGCACCGCACAGACAGTGCGTATGCCTATTACCGGCGGTATATCGTACTGAAGGACAGTGTGCTCAGCGACTGGACAAAGGGCGAATTCGCTTCTTTTGGTTACGAGCAGCAGATCCAGCTGCTGAATAAGGAAAAACAACTGCAGGAGGTCTGTTTGCGGGAGGAGATGCTGACAAAGAATTTATTGCTCGCAGGTATCCTCGTGATCCTCCTGCTCGGCGGGGTATATGTCTGGATCGTCAGGTTGAAACGCCGGAATGAGGCGCATCGCCGCAAGCGGGCGGAGGATGAGCTGGAGATCGAACGGCTGGAGGGAGAACGGGCAAAGGCCGCCCTGCAACAGCGGGCCAAGGAACTCGAAGTTCAGGCACTCCGGTCGCAGATGAATCCACACTTCATCTTCAATTGTCTCAATGCGATCAACCGGTTTATCCTCGGCCATGAGACCGAGGCGGCGTCGGATTACCTGACGAAATTCTCGCGGCTGATGCGAATGATCATGAACCACTCGCGTCACAGCATGATCAGCCTCGCGGAGGAGATCGAGATGTTGCAGCTTTACCTGGAAATGGAGTGCCTCCGGTTCAAAGATGCCTTCGACTATCGCATCGATGTGGAGGAGAACCTGGACACCGAAGACGTGCGGATCCCGCCCCTGCTGATCCAACCCTTTGCCGAAAATGCCGTCTGGCATGGGCTGATGCATAAGGAAGAACATGGGTCGCTGACGGTCCGGCTACGGGTGAACGGTGACGTGCTTACCTGTATCGTGCAGGATAATGGCATCGGCCGGAAGCATGCGGGGATGTTGAAGAGCAAGTCCGCAGAGAAACATAAGTCGATGGGACTGCAAATAACGGCCGAGCGGATGGCATTGCTGAATGGCCCCGGCGGATCACAGCCGTTCTTCCGGATCGAAGACCTGTATGATGAAAAGGGATCCCCTGTCGGCACACAGGTTACCCTGACGATAAAGATCAATCAACCCGCCGGTGAGCCGGAGGAAGCCATCAAATAAAATTCCGATCTATGATCAAGGCAATCATTGTCGATGACGAACCCTATTGCTGCGAGGCCCTGTCGATCCTGCTGGATCGCTACTGCCCACAGGTGGAAGTCGCGGGCGTGTACCATTCGGGAGCGCAGGCCCTCGAACAGATCAGGGAGCAAAACCCCCAGCTGCTATTCCTCGACATCGAGATGCCCCGGATGAATGGGTTCGAACTGCTGGAAAAGATCAAGAGCCTGAATTTCGAGCTGATCTTCACGACAAGCTATGATCAATATGCGATAAAGGCGATCCGCTTCAGCGCGCTGGATTATCTTTTAAAACCCATCGACCGCGAAGAGCTTCAGCTGTCGATCCAAAAAGTGGAGCGGCGTTTGCAGGCGCCGTTGCCGCAGCAGATCGATCTGCTCTTCCAGCGACTGCAGAATCCTTCCAGCCTTTTTACAAAGATCGCGATCCCGACGATGGAGGGATTGCAGATGGTGGCGGTGGATCATATCGTTCATTGTGTGTCGGACAGCAACTATACGATCCTGACGTTGAAAGACCACCAGAAGGTAGTGGTGTCGAGGACGCTGAAAGAGATCGAAGAACTGCTGGAAGACTATCACTTCCTGCGTGTACATCATTCCAATCTTGTGAACCTCAACGAAGTTTGTAAATACATAAAGGGCGAGGGCGGGTATCTCGTAATGTCTGACGGCTCGTCGATCAATGTCTCTCGCAGCCGGAAGGAGGGATTGTTAAAGAAATTACAACCCAACCGGACCTAACCGGCGTAATAGGGTTGTTCAACTCCAACTACTCACCCGGATCGGGTGATCAACTTCAATTACTGCCAAGTACGGGTTTTGGCTGGCGCCGCCGCCAATGCCGGATTAGCTTTGTTTTATTCGATCACACGTAAAACAGAGATCATGAATAAGCTAATCGGAACATTGCTGGCAGGTGCATTTGTCCTTGCGCAGCACGGCGTACAGGCACAGGTGTCTGATCATGCCACTTTATTGAACACACATGCCATGGGCACGGAGTCCGCGGCCACAAAAGCATCCCGGGACTTCCTGCAACGCGCCGGCGACCAGAAGAATGAGCAATGGTATAAGGAATCGGTGGGTTATGAGGCCGAGTTCACCGATGGTCCGGTGAAAGCGAGCTATCGGTATGACAAGAAAGGGAACTGGCTCTTCAGCATCCTCACCTACGGCGAAAAGAACATGCCGGAAGCCGTACGGCGGCTGGTCAGAAGTACCTGGTATGATTTTAACATCGGCTGGGTAAAGGAGCTGCATGAAGCACAAAGCGTTGTTTACGTGGTATATATAGATAATGCCAAGGCCTGGAAGGAAGTAGCCGTGCAGGATGGGGAGACGCGGGTGCTGAAGGAGTTTTGCAAATGACCGGGAGTGGCGTAAATTTGCCGTTTGTAATAAGCGCAAATTTATGAGCAGTAAAGGGAAGGTATTGGTAGCGATGAGCGGCGGTATTGACAGTACCGTCACGGCGTTGATGTTGCACGATCAGGGTTATGAAGTGGTGGGCATCACCATGAAGACCTGGGATTATGCCAGTGCGGGGGCTTCGAAGAAAGAGACAGGATGTTGTAACCTGGATAGTTTTAACGATGCACGGATGGCCGCGGTACAGCATGGGTTCCCGCATTTCGTGCTGGATATCCGGCCCGAGTTTGGCGGCGCCGTGATCGAGAATTTTGTGGACGAATACCTGGCGGGCCGCACCCCGAATCCCTGCGTGCTCTGCAACACCCACATCAAATGGCGCGCGCTGCTGAAGCGGGCCGACGCCATGGATTGCGATTTTATCGCCACCGGACACTATGGGATCATCCGCCAGCATACCAATGGGCGATATACCATCGCCCGGGGAGTCGATGAAACAAAGGATCAGAGCTACGTGCTTTGGGGACTCCAGCAGGACCTGCTAAGCCGGACGCTGCTGCCGCTTGGACCGTATCGGAAGACCGAGATCCGGCAGATGGCGTTGGATTATGGCTATCCCGAACTGGCGAAAAAGGCCGAAAGCTATGAGATCTGTTTTGTCCCGGATAACGATTACCGTGGTTTTTTGAAGCGTCGGGTCGATGGGCTGGAAGCACGGGTCGCCGGTGGCAATTTTGTCGACAAGCAGGGGAATATCCTGGGAAAGCACAAGGGATATCCTTTTTATACCATCGGGCAGCGAAAGGGGCTGGATGTGGCCTTTGGCAAGCCGGTATATGTGACGGCGATCGAGCCGGACACCAATACCGTAGTCCTTGGCGATGAAGAAGACCTCGACCGGCAGGAAATGCTCGTGGCGAAGATCAACTGGATGAAATACGAAGGGATCACGCCCGGAATGGAAGCGGTGACCAAGATCCGTTATAAGGACAAGGGAACCCTCAGCAATCTTTATCCCGACGGCGATGACGCCCGGGTAGAGTTCTTCGGGAAGGCCAAGGGCATCGCCCCGGGTCAGAGCGCCGTCTTTTATGAGGGGGATGAGGTGATCGGCGGGGGGATCATCCAAAAGGGGCCTGGCACCGCCGCGCCGGGTCAGGGCCGGCTCTAAGCCGGCAGGCCGAAGGCCAATCATAAGCCATTGCCCCCGAGGGCGACTTTCGCATTGACACCCGCAAGGGGGCCAGGGCCGGCTCTAAGCCGGCAGGCCGAAGGCCAATTATAAGCCATTGCCCCCGAGGGCGACTTTCGCATTGACGCCCGCAAGGGGGCAATAATTTGCCCCCGGGAACGTTACTGGTACATGAACCTTCGCCCGGTTTTTCTTACGGTATCCTTTCTTGCGATCATCGCGATCAGCTGCAAGAAAACCGTACATTTTCCCGCATCCGCCCCAGCCGACTATTTCCTTCCGCTGCAGGCGGGGAAATTTGCCATCTACCGGCTGGATTCTCTGAACTTTTACTATTACGGGCAGCTGGATACGGTCACTTCCTATCTGGCCAAGGATTCCGTCGAAAGCAGTTTTGTCGACGGGGCTGGCAACACCGCATGGTACGTGACACGTTACCTCAGCGATACGACGGGCAGCGGCTGGTACCCCACCGAGACCTATACCGTCACGCCTTCGCAGCAGCGACTCGAAATGACGGAAGACAATCTTCGGTTCATCAAATTAGCCTTCCCGATAAGCCAGGGCTCCAGCTGGACAGGCAACACCTATCTGCCTTACGGTCCCTACCAGGATTTCTTCGATTTCAGCGACGATTCCCACCTGACGCTGGGAAGCTGGAACTATACCTATCAATCGGTGAACAAACCCTATACCGTCGGAAGCCAGAGCTTCGACAGCACGGTAACGGTCCTTCAGGAGAACGACTCCATCAATGTACCGATCCTCGATCTGCAATCCTTTGCCTCCCGCACCTACTGGAGCGAGACTTACGCGAAACATGTGGGCCTGGTATACCGCCATACCGAGATGTGGGAATATCAACCGCCGACCCCGGATGGGACGCAAAGCGGTTATAAGATCGGGTTCCAGATGACGATGCAGTTGATCAGTCACAATTAGGCTTTGCGAAGCGCGCCGCGAAGAGGGTGTCGGCATGCTGCGGATAGCCGGTCAGATTTTCCATCTTTTCAGGTTGCAAGTTGAAGCTGTCGCGCAGAAACGCGGCCATTTCTTCATTTTCCTTTTTAAAGACAGAGCAGGTGCAATAGACGAGCGTGGCGCCCGGGGCGAGATGCGTGGCGATGTTCGCGAGGATCTTTCTTTGCATGGTCTGATAACGGCCTATCTTCTTAGGATCAAAAAAGAAAAGGTCTTCGGGCGTGCGGCCCCAGGTGCCGCTGCCGGTGCAGGGGACGTCGGCAAGTACGAGATGGACGACCGGGAGGTTGACGATATCATCCCGGGACAGATCGGCGAGAAAGCTTTGGTATTTTTTTATTCCCGCCGCCTGAAAACGGGCGCGGAGATTAACCAGGATGGATTCGCGGATATCGGAGACCGTGATATCCATTTCGGGATAGCAGTCATGGGCCAGGATGGACTTGCCCCCGCTGGCCGCACAGGCGTCCCAGAAGCTGTGCGGGGGTTCGGAGCCCGGGTCCGCTGCGGAAGCAGCGGTTGCAGGGCCGTGGGCCGCGGCCGCTGACGGTCGCAAAAACTCCGCGACGCGTTGCGAGCTGTAGTCCTGAACGACGATCTCCCTGTCGGGCGTGAAATGGTCTTCGACTTTGAACCCATTGGCGAGGCGGACGGTTGCCGGCGGGATGAATCCGGCAGCGTCACCGAGTTTTTCGCGGACTGTCGCCTCCTGGCCGGGGCGGATGCGAAGGAAGAGATCGGGTTGACGAAGGAAGGAAAGGCAAAACGCCTCATGGTCGATGGCGGAAGAAAGCTCGTCCCTCCAGGGGAAGATATTCGCGGGCTCGATATCCGTGGCTGCGAGTTTTTCGGCAAGCGGCTTTGCGATGTTCTCGTTGTAGCCGGCGTTGAAATATCCCAGGAACTCCCCCGGCTGGTCGGTACAAAGAAAAAGACCGGTGAGGATGCGATCCTTAACAGACAAATGATTGGCGGCGTGCCCCAGGCGGTAGAAGCCGTAGACCAGCGTGGAAAGCTGTTTGCGATCCCGCGAACCCATTTGCTTATTGACGCGGAAAAAGTCCTTCAGCCAGGCATGCAACGGGGCCTCGCCCTTATAGGTATCGATGATGTCGGCCGCAATGCGGAGCTGGTTATCGAATTTCATGGAGTTGGCTGGTCTTGAGGAGATCGGGATTCATCGAGCTTTTGCCGGATGCGGCTAAGGGATGACTGAGCAACAGGCAGGTCGGGATGGTTAAATCGGGACAGGTTCTCCACGGCTGTTGTGTAACAGTCGAGCGCCTTTTCATACGCCCCTTGCCCTTCAAATACACTGCCGATTTGATGATAGGTGACCCCAAAGGCATACTCATTGCCTGTTTTTCCATGCCAACTCAATGCCTTTTCATAATTTTCCAGGGCTTCATCCCATTTCCTTTGTTCTTCATACACCACACCTACCTGATGATACGTCTCGCCCAGATCATACTCGTCGCCGGCTCTTTTCCAATTCTGAGCCTGACGGTAATTTTCCAAAGCTTCATTCCATTTCATTTGACTTGCATATGCCAATCCTATCTGATGATAGGTAGACGCCAACCCGGCTTCTCCTCCCGTCTTTTTCTTCCACTCAAGAGCCAGGCGGTAGCTTTCCAATGCCTCGTTCCATTTTTGTTGGGCCGCGTATGCAATTCCCATTTCATGATAGGTGCTCGCCAACTCATAATCCATCCTACTATTTATTTTCGATTCCAACGCCAATCCATAACTCTTCATTGCTTCATCCCACTTTTGCACTCCTGCGTACGCCATACCGATCATGTGATGGATGCTGCCCGGGTTCTCTCCCCCTTCCCGGATATAACCTTCCAAACTTTTCAGAAAGTATTGTAATGCTGGTTCATATCTGGCAAAATGATAATTAACTCTTCCTAATTCAAAGAATAGCCGCCCCCCAAAACCGGCGTCCACCCTGGCGTCAAGAGCTATGGCTTTCTTAAGTGCCTCCTCGGCCTTTTCAAGGTCGAACGCCGCGCCATACTCCTTGCCTAATAACAACAGCAGGTTGATCTTATCCCGGATAAGCCTGGCCTTGTCCTCATTATAGAGGCATAATCGTTCCCAGGTCTCCTCCAATTGAGCAATTCTATCGAGTCGCTCCTTGATCTTTCCTCTTTTTCTTAGCGATCCATAAGCAATGGCCTCCTCGGCAACCGTCAACCCATCCGGGTTATCGTCCTGGAAAACAAAGCGCTTGGACATCCAATGCATCAGATCGGGAGCCTTGCGTTGGAGTTCCCGGTCGAAGCCTTCACTGATCCATAAGAGGATAATATAGGGCTGATTGAAGATCAGCTCTCGCTCGAAATTCAATTGAGCAACAAGCGACGAAAATTCGATGCGGCCGTCCTCTGTCTTATAGAGGCTGCTTTCGAGGCCGGTAACACTGACCAGGTACTGCACGGGTTGCGAACCGCGGATCGACTCCGGCAGCAACTCCTGCAGAGCCCGGTATAATGAAGTGTAGGAATGTGCGGTAAGATCGAGGTCGAAAAAAGAATATTCGTTGAGGTGGTCTCCCAGGAAACGGTGAAGCTGCTTTCTCTTCCATTCGTTGGATGTTACGACGATGGCAAGCGTTCCCCTATCCCTCTCGCTGAGGGAAAAAAGCATTTCATTCCGAAGCTTCTTTTCCTTCTCACCTATTTGTCCTTGCTCTTCCATTCCAAAAAGTCGGGATAGGAGGCCAATAAGGGATTGACCTTGATCTTCCCATTGTATTTTAGTAGAATAAGAATATATAACAATTCGCCCACCTTTCTTTCGGCCGGACGGTAATTCTCTTCGCTCAAAACCTTCATGTGTTCATTGTCGAGATATTCCCACAGGTACTTCCCACGTTCGTAGATGGCTTCTTTAACATGCGTCATTTCGATCTTCTTGCCCAACGAACTGATCAAAGAAGTGTGTACCACCTGGAAAAGTTGCCGGATACAACCTCCGGAATACTCTATGCAGGTATTCATAGCATCGCCTTCGATAAATAAAGGAATTTCTATTCTCTTGCCGATGATCTTTTTCATCAATTCCAATGCAAGATCATTCTTTTCGAGCTTTATCATCGGCACTGTGTACAGGGTAGAGAAGTTATTGGGCGCCTTTTCGATCTGGTAGTACGAAGAGATGGGCACAGCCATCAGCATATTAATGTCCAGTTCGGACAGAATGTTCGCTTTTTTTATAAAAAGTTCCTCATATACGTCGGACTGGATCTTTTCCGATCCGTCAATAATGAACAAAATATCCTCTCCCTGTCCGCTCTCCTGAATATTCAGCCGCGTGTCACCCATTTCCACGTTCAACTCATTGATCAATTGCAACGTATTTTGCTTTATTTCCTGGCGCACGGTGGTGGATATCTCATTTTCTCCGCTAAAGACCTCTTTGAACGATGCTTTGCCGCCAAAGCCGAATAATTTGAAACCTCCCTCTGCTCCGGCTTCCACTTCCGTACTTCGTTTCTTTTTCTTTGAACGTGTCTTTTCGGTCTTCTCACCCAATAATTTTTCCGCCAATGCCTGTAATCGTCCAGCTCCTCCCTTTACCTTGTTGCGAGCAGTCCCTTCAATTAATTTATGGATCAGCAAGCTGAAAAAATCGGCATACTGAAAGGAGCCTACTTCTACCTCCTGCTCGAGATCGATAAAAACTGTAAAATATCGGCCAGGGGCATTGAGAGTACTGTAGATGCGTCGTAATTCCGTGGATTTACCGCAACCCCGATGACCTGAAAAGATGATCTTTACACATCCGGCGGGTGATTCGAACGATTCGGTTTCCCGATCGTATCCAAGCGCGAAGTAAAGCTTGTCTAAATAAGACCTGTCACGAATCTCATCCAGGTTGACATAGAGCTCCTGTTCATCGAACAGGTTGGGCTGAAATTCAGGTTCGATGACCGCTTTTGCTTCCCGGACAGTGCGCACCGGGAAGGTATATGGTATCCTTGAAGTCGGCATGACCGTTGTTTTAGTAAATGTAACCAAAAAATGTGGCCATTGGTTGTAGGACCAGGCTTGCGCCACTTATTGACGCCAACTTATAGAAGTACTAACAACGGACATCTGACAAAGCGGTAAAGATCAGCCGACGGACGATTACAGTTCCAGCAATGCCTTCACCGGATCTTTGCCGAACAGCAACTGATCGGGATTCTCCAGGAGTTCTTTTACCCGGACCAGGAAGCTCACGGACTCGCGGCCGTCGATGATGCGGTGGTCGTAACTGACGGCCAGGTACATCATAGGGCGGACGACGATCTGTCCACCGACGACAACGGCGCGTTCTTCGATCTTATGCATCCCGAGGATGGCCGATTGGGGAATGTTGATGATGGGCGTGGACATCAGGCTGCCGAAGACCCCACCATTGGTGATCGTAAAGGTGCCGCCCTGCATCTCTTCCATCGAAAGTTTGTTATCGCGGGCCTTTGTGGCGAGTTCGACAACCTTTTTTTCGATCTCGGCCATGCTGAGACTCTCGGCGTTACGGATGATCGGAACGACGAGGCCTTTCGGTGCGGACACGGCGATGGAGATGTCGCAATAGTCATGATAGACGAGTTCGTCGCCGTCGATATAGGCATTGACGGAAGGCCATTCCTGCAAAGCATAGCAGGTGGCTTTTGTGAAAAAGCTCATGAAGCCAAGGTTGACGCCGTGCTTCTCTTTAAACTTGTCTTTATATTTCGCCCTCAGGGCCATGACGGCGCTCATATCCACCTCGTTAAAAGTGGTGAGCATGGCCGTGGTGTTCTTGGCTTCGACGAGGCGGCGGGAGATGGTCTTGCGAAGATTGCTCATCTTCTCGCGGCGATCGGCGCGGGTGAATAGTTCTTTGCCGATGGCACGGCCCGGATGGGCCAGGGCTTCGAGGACGTCATTCTTTACGATCTTCCCGCCTGTGCCCGTAGGTCTGATGGAACCGGCATCCACTTTTTTATCGGTGATGATGGCGGCGGCGACGGGGGTTGCCTTGATATCGTTGGATACGCCCGTTACAGGCGCCTGGGCAACGGCAGGTTGAGCGGCAGCGCTCTTGTTCGCCTGGGCCGGTTTGGCTTCGGGCTGTGCGGCGGCAGGCGCGCCTTCGGGGCGGGCTGCCGTTTCGTCGATCTGCGCGACGACGTCGCCGATCTTCAGGGTGTCGCCTTCCTTGCCCACGGTTTTGAGGGTGCCGGCCTTTTCTGCGTTGACCTCGAATGTTGCTTTTTCGCTTTCCAGCTCCGCTATTACCTCGTCACGTTCAACATACTGACCTTCCTTTTTGAGCCATTTTACCAGAGTTACTTCGCTGATGGATTCGCCTACTGCCGGAACTTTTATATCAATCATTTTGCTGGTTATTATACTAGTTATTGTGCTGGTTAGTTATTGCTGGTTCTTGTTTTTTCCTGTGAACCTGCGGTTCATCGTTTGTGAAGCGCTAATGTTTGGCCTTCGCCATAGGGCCTGCGGCCCTATATGCTAAACGCCGTTTCGATGATCTCAGCCTGCTCCTGCGCATGAACCTTGGAGTAGCCCGTAGCCGTCGCGGCACTGGGCTGACGGCTGATGACCCCATAGTTGATGGTCTTGAGGTTCATCTGGAGGAAGGAAGCAGCGCCCATATTGAGAGGCTCTTCCTGGACCCAGAACCAGGTAGCCGCCTGGCTGTATTTCTTATACAGGTTTTCCAGTTGCAGCGCCGGCAGCGGGTAGAGCTGCTCGAGCCGCACGATGGCGACATCCTTGCGGTTGTCCTTCAGCTGGCGTTCCGCAAGATCAAAATAGACCTTCCCGCTACAGAAAAGCACCTTCTTTACATCCTGGGCATTCCCTACAAAGCGATCATCGATCACCTCTTTAAAGCCGCCGCTGGTGAACTCCGCCATCGCCGAGTACGTACCCGGATGCCGGAGGTTGGCCTTTGGCGAGAAGTTGATCAGCGGTTTGCGGAACGGCCAGGTCAGCTGGCGACGAAACGCATGGAACAGGTTGCCGGAGGTGGTGATATCCGTGACCACCATATTGTTCTCCGCGCAAAGCTGGAGAAAACGTTCCATCCGGGCGCTGCTGTGCTCGGGGCCCTGTCCTTCATAGCCGTGCGGGAGCAGCAGGGTCACGCCGTTCATCCGCTGCCATTTTGTTTCAGCAGCGGCAATAAACTGGTCGATGATTATCTGGGCGCCATTGCTGAAGTCGCCAAACTGGGCTTCCCAAAGCACCAGGGCATTGGGGTTGGCAAGCGCATAGCCATATTCAAAGCCGAGCACGGCATATTCGCTGAGTAAAGAGTTATAGATCCGAAACTCGCCCTTCTTGTCGGCCAGCCGGCTGAGGCGATTGTATAATTCGTCGGTGTTCTCGTCACGCAGCACGGCGTGGCGATGAGAGAAGGTGCCACGCTGAACGTCCTGGCCACTCATGCGAACGTCTTTTCCCTCCAGCAGGAGACTGCCATAGGCCAGCAGTTCCCCGGTGGCCCAGTCGATCTTGCCTTCTTCCTTGAAGAGTTTTACCTTGTCCTGCAACAGCTTTTCCACTTTCCGCAGAGGCTTGAAGGATTCGGGCCAGGCCATGATGG
The DNA here is from genome assembly GCF_036500295.1 of Puia sp. Taxonomy (NCBI): domain Bacteria; kingdom Pseudomonadati; phylum Bacteroidota; class Chitinophagia; order Chitinophagales; family Chitinophagaceae; genus Puia; species Puia sp. The sequence goes on from NZ_DASYCH010000117.1 coordinate 94,278, forward strand.
CGTCGAAGACCTTACGGAAGTCCGCTTCGCTGATGCCGGTGATGGGGGACTGATCAAAGTCCTCGGTCTTTGCCTTATGGAGGCTTTGCCAGGCGATCTCCGGCTGCTGGTATTTATAAGGAAGCGGGTTCTGTTTTACTTCGTCGAGCCGTTCCTGCAGATCGGCCCAAAACTTCTTCTCCATTTCTTTTGCCAGATCCTTTGCATCGGACTCGCCGTGATCGATCAGGTATTGCGTATAGACCTCCCGGGGATTCGGATGCTGGTCGATCAGCGCATAGAGATGGGGCTGGGTGAATTTGGGATCGTCGCCTTCATTGTGGCCATGCCGGCGATAACAGACCATGTCGATAAAGACATCGGAATTAAACTCCTGCCGGTAGCGGGTGGCGATGTCGGCGCACTTGACCACGGCCTCGGCATCGTCGCCATTGACATGGAATACCGGCGCCTGGATGGCGGCGGCAAGCGAGGTACAGTAGTCCGAACTGCGGGCGTCATCGAAGTCGGTGGTGAACCCGATCTGGTTGTTGATGACGAAGTGCATCGTTCCGCCCGTGTAATAGCCCTTGAGATTGCTCATCTGCAATACTTCGTAAACGACGCCCTGACCGGCGACGGAAGCATCCCCGTGGATGAGGATGGGGAGCATCTTATCGTAGTCGCTCTGGTAGAGGACATCGGCTTTTGCGCGCGCAAAGCCTTCGACCACCGGGTCGACGGTCTCGAGATGCGAGGGGTTGGGCATCAGCTTCAGATAGACGGTCTTGTCGGTGTCGGTCTGAACGACGCTGCCATACCCCATATGATATTTCACGTCACCGCTGCCCATAGTCTGGTCGGGCTTCGCGGTGCCTTCGAATTCACTGAAGATCTGCTCATAGGTTTTACCCATGATATTGGCCAGGATATTGAGCCGGCCGCGGTGAGCCATCCCGATGACCACCTCCTGTACGGAGTTGTCCGCGGCGGTGTTGATGATCGTATCCAGCGCGGCAATGGTCGCTTCCCCGCCTTCGAGGGAAAAACGCTTCTGGCCGATGTATTTTGTGTGAAGGAATTTCTCGAACATAACCCCCTGGTTCAGCTTTTCGAGAATGCGTTTTTTCTTTTCCAGCGGCAGCGGGTTGAGAAATTTCTTCTCCATCTCGTTGGTGATCCAGTCGATCTTCTTCTGATCGCTGATATATTTGAACTCGATGCCTACATGACCGGCATAGGTTTTCTGGATATGCGTCAGGATGTTGCGCAGCGTGGTGGTCCCGAGGCCGATAAGGTTACCGGCAAAGAAGCTTTTGTCGAGGTCTTCTTCGGTGAACCCGTAGAAGGGCAGATCGACATTGGCGCCGCGGTCCTTACGGGGGCGGATGGGGTTTGTTTTGGCCAGCAGATGACCTTTATTGCGATAGCCGAGGATGAGACGATACGCGCCGAGCTCCTTTTTCCAGTCCGCGCCATCGGCGGTCAGGGCCTGGCCCGCGGTTCCCGGCTTGGCGGTTGCCGCAGTGTAGGTGCCATTGGCCGAGGTTGCGGTGCCATTCGCAGAGCCGTTTGTCGCGGTGGCGGCGCCGTTGGCGGCTGCCGCTTTACCCTGGGTTACGGCGAAATCGAAGCCTTCGAAAAATTTTCTGAATTCCGGGTCCACAGTTTCGGGGTTCTTCACATAATCCTGGTAGAGACCCTCGATGTAGCTGGGATGAGAGTTAGTGATAAATGAAAAGTCCTTCATAGAAAGATGCTCCTTCGAGCGTATTTTGTTATCCAATTTGCAACGGACTGAAGCCGTTGTCTCACAAAACGGGCCTACAAATATCGCTCAAAATTAGTTGCGAACGGGTACGATTTTGATGGTTTTTAGTAATAATTTGCTAATTCTTAAGGGAATTGGCCCGGCACGGCAAATCGGCGCTCAAAGAAAGATTGCCTTTTTTTTGGCAAATCCGGCAGCGGGGCTTACCTTTGCCGTCCTAAAAATGTCGAGTTCATGGCAAATCACAAGGCAACCAAAAAAGATGTAAGGCAGGCCGAAAAGCGCAGGGATCGCAACCGCTACTATGGTAAAACCACACGTAACGCGATCCGTGACCTGAGGGCGATCAAGGAGCAGAAGGAAGCCGGGGAGAAATTGCCCGAAGTTGCCTCTATGATCGACAAACTGGCCAAGAAAGGCGCTATTCACAAGAATAAAGCAGCCAATCTGAAGAGCAAGCTCGCCCGCAAGGTGAACGCCATCGCTGTCAAGGCCTAACCGGCTGTCGCCGCTACAAAGTAGTCTGATTAGTACTTATTTGTAAAATAGTTTGTGGAAGAAGCATCCCTGATCGGGATGCTTCTTTATTTTCGGGCATGAGAAAAATATTACCGTTCTTCCTGCTACTGGCGGGACCGCTGGCAATCCTGGCGCCCTTTCCAGCCACCGGCCAGGGCCCACAGACCCCATTCGAACGATCGGGCGGAAAACAAACCGCCACCTATGCCGAGTGTATCGCCTTCTATAAGCAACTGGATAAGCTCTCCCCCGCGCTCTCGATCCGGGAGGTGGGGATGAGTGATGCGGGCTATCCCTACCACGTCCTCCTCTATTCCAACGACGGCACCGCCGACCCCGCAACCTGGCACCGCCAGCATAAAGTGGTGATTCTCATCAACAACGGTATTCATCCCGGGGAGCCCGACGGGGTGGATGCAAGCATGCTGCTGCTCCGGGACCTGGTGGCGAAAAAACTACGGCTGCCTGATAATGTGGCCCTGGCCGTAATCCCGCTTTACAATATCGGCGGCTCCCTCAACCGCGGATCCTTCTCCCGGGTAAACCAGAATGGACCGGAGAGCTATGGCTTCCGGGGAAATGCCCAGAACCTGGACCTCAACCGCGATTTTACCAAGAACGACAGCCGGAGTGCCCGGAGTTTCGTCGAGATCTTCCATTGGGTGGACCCCGTTTTACAGATAGACAACCATGTCAGCGATGGAGCTGACTATCAGTATACCATGACCTTGCTCGCGACCCAGTGGAACAAGCTGGGCGGTGAGGTCGGGACCTTTCTGCACAACGTCTTCCAGCCCATCCTGTTTGCCGGGATGGAGAAGAAGGGCTGGCCGATGACCCCCTATGTCGAATTCGAAGAGGGAAACCCCGACCGCGGATGGGATGGTTTTTATGACGAGCCCCGCTATTCAAGCGGGTATGCGGCGTTGTTCCATACGATGTCATTCATGCCGGAGACCCATATGCTGAAACCATTTAGCGACCGGGTAAAGTCCACCTACGCGCTGATGGAGACCATGATCGACGCGGCTTCGGCCCATGCGGCACAACTGCTGGCCAACCGGAGTCACGATATTGCCGCCGACCGGGACAGCCTGCGGCTTTCGCTGGACTGGAAAGTGGATACCACCCGTTGGGACGAGCTGAATTTCCGGGGCTATACCGCCGCTGAAAAGACCAGCGGGGTGACAGGCCTGCCCAGACTATACTATGATCACAGCCGGCCCTTTGAGAAGAAGGTGCGGTTCTATGATTTCTTCGTGAGTGATGCGGCGGCCACGGTTCCTTCCGCCTACCTGATCCCGCAGGGCTGGCATGACGTCGTCGATCTGCTTCGGCTGAATGGGGTGAAAATGCGGCGGATCGGTCAGGATACAACGGTACCGGTGGAAGTCTATCATATCGCCGATTATAAATCCTCGCCGCGGGCTTACGAGAAGCATCATAAGAATACGGCGATCAAGGTGACGGCTTCCCGCGAGGAAATGCACCTGCTGAAAGGAGATTATGTGATCCCGACCGATCAGCCGGCACGACGTTTTCTGGTGGAGATGCTGGAGCCTACAGGCGAGGACTCCTATTTTGCGTGGAATTTCTTTGACGCCATTTTACAGCAGAAGGAGGGATATAGCGCCTACCGCTGGGAGGATGTGGCGGAGCAATGGCTAAAGGATCATCCGCAGTTGCAGCAGGAGTTGGAGGCGAAGCGAAAAGCCGATCCGGCGTTTGCGCGCGATGCCCGGCAACAGTTGAATTTCGTCTACCGGCATTCGCCGTATTATGAGCCGGCGCATATGCGATATCCGGTGTACAGAGTTATAAAATGAAGAACGGGGCGCTGAGCGCCCCGTTTTATTTTTGTGTCGTTTTAATATCTTCTGTCGCGATCGCCACCTCCGCGATAACCGCCGCCACCGCCCCGGTCGCCGCGATCTCCGCCGCCGCTACCGCCGCTGCCGCCACGATCACCGCCACCGCGATAACCACCGCCGCCACTGCCGCCGCGATCGCCACCACCCCGGTATCCACCACCGCCGCCGCCGCCGCCGCGATAACCGCCGCCGCCGCCGCCACGATCTCCACCACCCCGGTAACCGCCGCCACCGCCGCGATCTCCACCACCGCCGCCGCCGCGATTTTGTTCATCGGCTTCTTTTACGGCCATCTTCTTTCCGCGGATAGAGGCGTTGTCCAGTGTCTCGATCGCACCCTTGGCTTCCGTTTCGTCGGGCATATCTACAAACCCGAAGCCTTTGCTCTTCCCAGTCTCCCGATCCATGACCACCTTCGCAAAATTCACCGTGCCATATAACTCGAACATTTCTTTCAGGTCGACATCATCAAAATCGTAAGGAAGACCCGCTACAAAAAGCTTCATGCGATAGATTTAAAGAGTAAAATTACAAAGATAAAATCTATATATTCTAATTTATCCAGCAATAAGTTCCGCAAACTTTTTGATCGACCCGGTGGATAGTAAAAACACGCAGGGATTCTCCCAAGAAGAGCAGTAATTATCCTGATAAAAATAAAGGTTTAAACGAATATTGCCTAACAATAAATCGGGAGATAGCCTTTTACCCATAGCAGACGGGAAAAGAAACCCCCTAAGCTAAACGGGAGAAAGCAGGGAAGGTTCGCCCGGCGGGCCTGGGATTTGCAGTTTCTGCATTTAGTAAGTCAAACAATATGGCAACAGAAATAAAACGCATCCCGGTGCTGGACCAGACCGAAGCCGTGACGATCATCAACCGGCTCAGCCTGCAATACGATATGCTCCCGGATACGATGCGGCACCAATTGCATGTCACCAATGAGCGGTATGCGGCCTACTATGACGCCGAGGAAGGGGTGGTAAAGCTGGAGGCGGTACATCCTGATGTGACAAAGGAGGAGATCGAAGAATTTTTGATGACGTTCCCGCCATTCTTTTAGGACGATCTCCTCCCGTTGTATGATTATGCGATGGTTATCGACTGCCAGTTGCTGTTCGAGTATCCGCCGTACCAGGCATTGTTTACGATGGTCCGGTCATTTATCGAGACAACGATGAGATAACAACAGGGTTTGATCCCCGCCGCCCAGGGATCCCAGAGAAAGGTGACCGGCGCCGGATATCCCGTATCGCTGATATTCCCATTATAGGTTTTGGACAGCGGGTTGCCATGGATATCGAAGATAGACGCCTGGAATCCGCAGCCGCCCTGGAGGGCGACGCCGATATGGCCAAAGTTCTCGTCCCAGGCCGTGATCGTGATGGCAAGGACATTTCCGTTGCCGCGCTGGATCTTCTCACAGCAGCCCAGGTCGGTACGCGTACCGTCAGGGGCCTGAAGCTGAAGGCTGATGACGGGCTTTGAAGGAGCACCGTTGTCAACTCTCGCCGGGATGATGGGACTATGGAATTCCTGCAGCCCGGCGTTGCGAACGGTCAACCGGAGATAATACGTCTTATTCCTGTCAGCCGGCGTGTTCCAGTCGGTGAGATAATCGGGCCCCAACACCCCCATTTCGCTCACTTTATACCATCCCTGGGCATCGGGTACCCGCGGATAAGGGCTGAGAAAAAAACCGGTCCAGACATAATCGGTAATCGATTGCAACACGGGCGACCACGGTCCGGCCGTCGAATCGGCAAACTCTACTTTATATTCAAAAGGGGCGGCTATCGAAAAGACTCCACGAATATTCGATATGCCGCCAAAAGGGTGATCACCCGCACCGCCGGGCGTTTTTGCATCCGGACCGGTAGTGCCCGGCGGGACGCTTGGACCAGCGCCTAAGCCGATGCCGGGACCGCCGGTCGTAATCTGGGAAGTGGGTATATAGCTGATCTCGGTGATCAGCGGGGGCTGCGGACACATCTCCTTGCAAACAAGCCGGCAGCGCACCGAGCTAAGCCAATGACAGAGCTGATGGCAATAGGGTTCGAGCTTCAGACTCGTGATCAGTTTGTCAAAGCCTTCCGTGTCCTCCTGCTCAAGGGCCATGACAAATCGTTTTAGCAGTGCTTCATCGCGGGCAATTTTGGCGATCTCCAGGGCAAAGTCCCGGATCTCGCTGATCGAGAGCTCTTCATCCTTTCGCGGCGGCTTCTTGCAAAAGGTCGTGCAGATGAATACCGAGTATTTGCTGCAAAGGAAGTGACAGATGAGCCTGCAGCGGGGCAACAGTTGCCGGGCGGAGAGCTCCGCCTGGAATCGCGCCGCATCTTTCGCGCGGAAAGCCTCGACGGCCCGGATAAAGGACTGTTCGTCCGCGGCAAGAGCCGCGGCAGCCTCCGCCATTTCCCGCAGTTCGGAAAGTCGGGTCTCGGCTGAGGCGTCCTCCTGTGAATGTGAAGCGTCCTCCTGCGAATTCTTTTTTTGTGCCATGGAATTTAGATTTAAGGTGATGGACATTGATCGTTCGTTCCCTGCAAATTTCCATCCCGCGCGCCCCGCGGTCAAGGAGGCGATCTGGGTATCCGGGACAAGGAAAAGCGGCAGCGACACCCGGTACAGGCCCATCCGGAAAAGGTGTTTTCATCGTCAAAATATCCCCTGAAACCCCGAGCGATCCGCGCCGAAATAAGCAGACCTTTAACCTGATTCCCAAATCTTCTCAACGCGATAATTTATGAAAAAGACATTCCCATTGACCTGGCAGGCCGCCTGTCTTCCGGCGGTCTGCCTGTTCGCCCTTTGCCTGCTGACCGGCATGCAGGCCGGCAAACCCGGGATCCCACCCCGTCCGGCGAACAAAGACTATCATGTAACCGTCTCCATCCCGGCAGCACAGCTGAGCTTGGCCTTTGAAAGGACCCACCGGAAAGAACTTTCCATCTTTCTTTATGTCGTGAAGCGCAGCCCGGCTAAGGACGGAAAGGACGTGTACCTGCTGTGGAGCTCCATCGATTCCGAACGAAAACCGGTCTTCGTGGAAAAGAGCCTGAGCGCCGGGCAACTGACAAAGGAATCCGGCTGGTATGTTCATTTTCTCCGGCTGAATGGGGTGGCGAAAGAGGAGGTGGTAATGGGATACCATGTCTCCGTCGACCCAAAAATGCTTTCACGCGTCACCGCCCTGGAAGCCCGCATCTATCCCTTTCAGCAGGAGAAGAACAAGATCACCTTCACGGGCAACCCCCTGCCGACCAGACCCGGAGCGGGTTTTATGACGGATTCCTGCAAGATCCCGCCCGGATGCGGAACATTCGGCCCGCCCTTTTTTGGCCCCATGAATCAGATCATCAGCAAGGAGTACTATCGCAAAGAAAATAGCATCCGTTGAATATGAGCCCTACCATCATCGTATATCTGATCCTGCTACTGATCGCCCTTTTTATATATGGTCGCGCTTTTTCGTCTGGAAAGCCCTATATCCGTATCCTATTTTTTTATCTCTTCCTAAACCTTTGCCTGACGATCCTGTCCATGGGGATCGCCCGTTTCGGAGTGACGAACAACCTGTTCCTTTTTCATGTTTTCACTCCCATCGAATATGGCTGCATCTGTCTTTTTTATCTTTCGATCATCGGAGATCCGCGCATCAGGCGGGTTATCCGCATCTCAATTCCCCTGTTTGTTCTTCTCTGCATTGTTTTCGCATTCTTCGTCCAGACACTAATGGAAAATAATTCCTACATTGCTATTGCCGAATCCATCCTGATCGTCTGCTGGACATTGCTTTTTCTGCGTGAGGTGCTTTTATTCAACCCGGTTACCGCTCTGCATAACTACCCGCTTTTCTGGATCACCGCCGGGATATTGATCTATTTTACCGAGAACCTCGTATTGGATGGCGTTCTGTCGTACCTGATAAAGAACACTCCCAGCCTCGCAAAGCTGGTCTACCGGGTGAGCTTTGTATTCAACGATATTTTCCTCATCGCCCTGTCCATCGGCGCGATGTACCAGGTGAGAGCGGATCTAAAAGAAACCGGATGACGAAATGACAAACAGCAGCAGCGATATTATCATCGTTATTGTCAGCGCGGCCGGCGCCCTGCTTCTCCTGTTGGTCTTTATCATCTCCTTTCTGTTTATCTATAAGAACCGGCAGGTGCGTAATTCCGTGGAGTTGAAGGGTGTGATGGAACGATATAACCAGGAGATATTGAAAACGCAGCTGGAGATCAGGGAGCAGACGATGAAGAATATCTCCGAAGAGATCCACGATAATATGGGGCAGGTGTTGTCGCTTGTCGTACTCAATCTCAGCGCGGTGGAATTTACGGACCCCGACTCGGCCAATACCCGCATCATGAAGACTACCGAACTCGTGAAGAAAGTGATCACCGACCTGAGAAATCTTTCCAAAACCCTGGACTCGGAGAACATGATCAATTTCGGCCTTCCCGAGATGATCAGCAACGACCTGAACCTGCTCGAAGTTACCGGCCGGTTCCACACGCGGTTTAGCTGCACCGGCCCGGAACAACGGCTGGACCCTTCCCGGGAGACCGTCGTCTACCGGATCGTACAGGAAAGCCTGAACAATGTGATCAAACATGCAGAGGCGACCCGGCTGGAAATAGATATCCGGTATACCGAAGAACGACTGGCCATCGAGATCGCGGACAACGGCATCGGATTCCAACCGGATCACACCGCTCCGGCAACCATCGTCAGGAATGGCTCCGGGTTAAAGAATATGCACAGCCGGGCCAGGCTCATCGGCGCCAGCTTCGAGATCGACAGCGGGCATTCGAATGGAACAACCGTACGTCTCACGATCCCAATCGCAAAAACCGGGTTCTAAAACAATTTGTATGGAAGCGATCAAAGTAGCCGTTATCGACGATCATAAGCTTTTCCGGGACGGCATCGCCGAGCTGATCCGGGGTTTCTCGGGATACGAGGTGGTCATCGAGGCCGACAACGGCAGGGATTTTATCCAGCAACTCACCGGCGCCAACCTGCCCGACATCGTCTTGCTGGACATCAACATGAAGATCATGGACGGCTTCGAGACTGCCCAATGGATCCGGCAGCAACACCCCGGGATCAAGCTGCTCATCCTTTCGATGTATGAGAATGAGAATGCCGTGATCCGCATGCTCCGGTACGGGGCCCGCGGATACGTTTTGAAAGATATCCGCAAGCGGGAATTGGAGCAGGCGCTGAATTCCCTCGTGACGAAAGGATATTATTATACCGAGATGATCACCGGGAAACTGATCCACGCGTTAAGCGGCACGGAAGACCATAAGGCAAAAAATACCCAAAAAGAGGTTTCCACGCTGAGCACACGGGAGATAGAGTTTCTGAAATTAGTTTGCAGCGAACTAAGCTACAAGGAGATCGCCCAGTCCATGTGTCTGAGCATCCATACGATCGACGGATACCGGGATGTGCTGTTCACGAAACTGAACATCAAAAGCCGGGTCGGGCTCGTCCTTTTTGCCATCCGGAACAAGATTGTTTTCATCGAATAGGAAAAAAACGGCCGGATCCCCTCAGAAAAGAGAACCCGGCAGTTCGATGCGGCGGCGTCATAACTACGGCGTCACCCGGACGGTGCCGGCGCCGTTGTAGGAATGATATTCGCCATTATACATGGCATCGGCGCTGACGGGACCCATATGATAGACCCCGGGAGAGACGGCGCGGACGGCATAATAGTAGGTCTGGCGCATCGCGTGCAGATCGACGAAGAGGTTGATGCGATCGTCCCGAACGTCGAGGGCCGTGGGACTTGCGTCGCCCTTTATCCAGTCCATCCCGGGCAGCTCTTTCGTCCGGGGGTTCTCGATCTCGAAGCCGGCAGGCAGCATATCGGTGATGACGACATTGTCGACGTCGGTGCCGAAGGTACGCTCGAGCGTCAGCTGTACGATGATGAGATCGTTTTGCCTGAACGTATTACCGGTCAGCGGCCGGCCATAGCGGTCGTAGAATCTCTTTCGAACCTTCAGATAATTATCCTCTTCTTTATAGGCGCCACTGGCACTGATGCCTTCGGCCTCCCAGAAATAATAGAGCTTCCCGTTGCCATGGGTGGCGATATCGACATGGGGCAGGCCGCTGCCGGCGCCGCGGAGGTCTTTTGTCGTGAACTTCACCGGATTGCCTGTCATCGAACCGATGACTCGGCCGTCGACGCGGATGTCGCCGGTGACGGTGGAGCCCGCATCCTGATGGGCGATCTTGCCCAGCGCCAGGAAGCTGAAAGCGATCTCCTGGGTGGTATACCAGTACCGCTGTTTGAGCTTGTCCACGACATGCCGCTGCATGACCGGGATCTGGGGATTGTTGGGGTCTACATCCACCAGTACGTCCAGGGCCAGCGATTCGTCACGGATATCGGAGTAGAAGCTGCCGCCGGTCTGGGCAACGGATTCCTCACTCGCGAACTGCGTCGGCAGAAACTCCTTGAAACTCTTCTTATCCCCCGCAAGCGCATAGGCCGCGGACAGCAGGTACTGACAGTCGAGGCTTAGCTGGGAGCCATGGGCCTTGTAGTAGTTCATGCTGCTCACATTGGGCTGACCGGCCAGCGCGAGGACATAGAGGCCATAGATCATTTCCTTTGGAACGATCCGCTTTGTCTGATCCCGGTTATAGTAATAGGTCACGGTCTCGCGGTTCTTCATGCGGCTGTTGATATAACCGAGCATGGTGCTGATAAGTCCCTTGTCGACGTCGAAACCGGCTTTCTGGGCTTCGAGCAGAAAGTGAGCGGCGTAAACGGTAGCCCACCAGTTTTCGGTGTCTTCATTATCCCAGAGGGTAACGGCGCCATTGTATAGTTGCCGCATTTTGATCTTGCGGATCGCCTCGAGGATATTGCTATTGGCCGAAGTCCGCTGGCTGCCGTTGACCTGCGACCCCTGAACCAGTTCGGCCAAGTCGCCAAAGTAGAGTTGTGGGAAGGCGGCGGATACGGTTTGTTCCGTACAGCCATAAGGATATTCAACCAGCCAGTTGAGGTATTTGCCATATTCCGCGGCAGGCGAGCGGCTGACCACCAGGTGATAGTCGACCGTGGACGGAATAAAATCACCTGTTGTAAACGCAACCGGCTGGGTGCCGCCACCGGGGATTGCGCCGGCGCCGGTATTCTTCTGCAGGGGCGCCGAAGGCCGGATCCCGATCTCCGTCTCATCGGTGAAGTGTTCGCCCATGCTGCTGACATCTACCGAGATCTTGCCGACGCCGATGGCCGGCGGCGCCACGATCTGGAAACTGGCGCGGCCTTCGCTGCCCGCCGCTATGGGGATGGTCTGCTGATCTTCGCCGATCGTCCGAAGCGCGCCGCTGAGCTTCAGCTTTGCCGTGGCACTGGCCGAACTGCCCGTGGTATTGGTGATGGTGACAGGCATGGTCACCGTATCCCCGGGACTCATGAAGCGGGGCAGGGCCGAGCTAAGCACGATGGGGTCGGCGACAGTGATGGCGGATTCCTTCGAACCGAACCGATCGTCCTTACAGGCCACCGCCATCAGCCGCAGCTGCCCGGAGAACTGCGGGATATCGAATTCGAATTCCGCTTCGCCGCTGCTATTGGCCTGGACGATGCCGCTCCAGTAAGAGACGATCTTTATCCGTTTAGCCGGCATGGGGTTGACACGTTTTTTCATATCGCTTTCACCGTCCCCGCCGGTGCTGCTGAGCGTGGGTTTCACCTCGGGGAAGAGCAACGGATAGAGATCGAACCCGTCGACCTCGAGGGCCCGTTTCGCATAGAAATGAGCATAGGGGTCGGGAGTCGAAAAGTCGGTTATCTGCAGGACGCCGTTGTCGACGGCGGCAAGAGTGACCATGCTTCCCGGCGTCGCTTTCACCTGCACTTTCTGATGGGTATGGCTCCGGACTTTTGCCTGGGCGACGATCTCAACCGGAATGCGCCGGTCCTTTGCCTCGACCTTCACCGATTGAAACCCGTGAGCAACCGTCAACGGGATGTCGGAGATTTCATGCGGCTTTATCAGCGTGGCGGTAATATAAACGTTGGGGATATCGTCGGCCGTAAGCGGCAGATCGAGGGAGGCGGTGCGTTTCTCGACATCGACATATTTATAGGAGACGACCTTGTCGGTCTCCATGGTCACGAGCATGCGCCCGCTGAAGGGACTCTTGAACAGGGCTTTGACACTCTCGCCGGTATAGTAGCCGGATTTGTCGAGTTCGATATCGATATGCCCCTCGTTGTTGACGTCGAAGGAATTGTTGTCACCGCCCCAGGCGCCGAAACTATAGAAGCTCCGGCTCACATAGGTATTGGCCCCGGGCAGGGAGACCCGGATCTCGTAGTCCCCGGGACTGCGGGGTACGAAGCTGTATTTCGTTGCCTCACCGGTGACGCTGACGATACCGCTGGCAATCTGTTTGTCCTCTTTCTGCGATTCATACCGGAAATAGTTGCCGCTCTTGGTGAGGACGGTGCGGTATTCATGCTTGATCACCTGCACCCGCGCACTGGCGGCATTCAGCACCTTTTCATTTTTGTCGAGTGCAATAAGCGGGAACTGTACGGCCTGGTTTAGCGGATAGAAATAATAGCCGTCGTCGGCGACACCCAGAAAGACGGGTTGGGTGTAAATATCGACCGAACTGCTACGGCTTACCGGGCGGCCCGTTTCATCGAACACGGTGGCATAGAATGTCGCTTGTAACACCCCGATATTCTTAAAAAAATCGGGAACGGTGTATTTCTCTACGGCATTCCCCTGTTCATCCGTCTTGCCTTCGCGGACGGTCTTGTCAAACGAAGTGGAATTTTGCGCGGAAAGGCTAAAGTCGTAATTGCGATAGTTCTTAGGTTTGAGATCCCGCTGCTTTACCTGGATCTCGCATTCGTAGTTGCGGTTGGCGGCAGGCGGTCCGAAGAAGTTGACGGCATGGATATCCAGTTTCGCGGCGTCACCGGCCTCGAGGAAGGGTTTGTCGAGTTTTGCCGTGACCTTGATCCTGTCGGGGACGAATTCTTCGATGCGGAAGGGCTGGGTCGTCAGCAGGACATCGTTGGAGGTATATACTTCGAGGTTATAGCTGCCGGTAATGGCCGAAACGGGGATCTCGACATCGCCCTCTACCGCGCCCTGGCTGTTGAGGGTCTTTCGGAAGGTTTTCATCTCCTTGCCGTTCGGCAGCAGGAACTTCAGCTTGACGGGTAACTCGCCGGGAGATCTCCAGTTGCGATCGCGGACGATCAGTGCGAAGTTCACCTTTTCACCTGGCCGGTAGATATCCCGCTCGGGGTAGACAAAGGCGTCCAGCCCCGAGGGGTTGTTGCGGCGGCCGCCCACTTCGAAACGGGAAGTGTTGACGCGGGTGGTGCCGAAGGGCAGGTAGTTGAAATCATCCGTCGTTTTGGCGATGATCATGGCGGGTTTGAAACCGGCCAGTTCTTTCCGGGTATACGTGATCTCGGCTACACCTTCCGCACTCGTGGTACCCATGCCCAGCAGCTGGTTGTTGTTGCCATAGGCGAGGATATTCACCCCCGGCATCGCCGCGGCTGTCTTTATCGAGTTGGCGAAGACAAGGATCTTCTCATGTCCTTCCTTGGCGATCAGGCCGATATCGGAGAGGGAGACAAAACGTTTGTCCCGGACCCAATAGTTCTTTTCGCTGCGGATCATGACGTGATAGATCCCCTTGAACTCGGGTAGCTTGTCGGTAAAGGCCAGGTTCAGGAGACGGCCGCCGCTGCCACCGCTTTTCGGGAGGGTGCGGGTATCCACCTCCTGCTGGTAGACGACGTCGCCAAAGGTGATATCGTTGTCGCCGCCGCCGGAATAGTCGCCGCCTTCCCCATCGCCCTCTTCGTCGCTGACCACTCGGGCGGTCGTACCGGTCGAGGGTTCCTGCGGATCATACCCGTAGTGGGTGGCGGCAAGGAGGTTGTTCTCATACACCTTCGAGACAAGGATCTGGACACGGGGGACGTTGATGATCTTAACCTCGATGTTCTGGGCGCCCTTGCCGGAAAGATAGACGCCTTTGTTATTGGCGAAGCTGATGGAAGGCGCCAGTTCTCCAAAGGTGATATTGGTGCTGTATTCTTCGTGGAGGGTTCCGCCGATGCGGCCACGTAGGCCTTTGGCGAACGTGATGGTATAGGATTTCTCCTGGTCGAAGTTATCGCTGCGGATCGTAATACCATTGTCGGTGGCGGAGACGGTAAATTTTATCGCGGGGCTGATACTGATCGCGGAAGCCAATCCGCCTTCCAGCATCTGTTGGCTGGTCTGGATATGGACGGAGCCCGTCGAACCGTCGTGATCGGTGGTGATCTCGCCGATGGTCAGGACATAGGGGGAGGGAATGGCCGTAGCCGTCTCGATCTTATCTTTCAGGCCGTTGGTCCCCCCTTCGGGCAGGAGTCCCTTATCGACCGTGAGCTTTATATCAAGGGTCTTATCCAGCATTTTCAGGTTCGTCAGCCGCAGATCGATCCGGTCCGAAGCCGAGAGGGTCTGGAGGGTATAGGATATCGGCTGTCCGTCCAGCAGGATGGCCAGCTTATCCTTTAAAGAATTGGGGTTTACCGCGTAGTTGAACTGCAGCTGCATCTGTGGAACGGCGACGGTACTGTTCTCGTCGGGCAGAACCCAGGTGGCGGCGGCGTTGTCCAGCTTCAGGTCGGGGGTATGGAAGATCAGGTCCTGGCTGTTCTTTATCCGGCCGTACTTGCTGTACTGGAGGATATCGCTTTTCAGCGTGGCCCTGAAGGTGGTGGCCGGCGACAGGGGTTGCGAGGGGGAGAAGACGAGTTCATCGGGATGTTCCCAGCGGAAGCGGCCGGGGATCTTCGGCTCAAAGGAGACGTATTGGGTGGAGTCCCAGCGGTCGAGCAGGGAGTCTTTCACCAGCGGTTGGTCGAACCGGAAGGTGAGGTTTCCAAGTGCCGGCACCTCGTCCCTGGCATTGGTATAGTCCAGGCTGACGGTGCTCCGGTTACAGGCGGCGATGACGAGCAGGGTGAAGAGGGAGGTCGTTAGGAGGGGCATGAAGCCCGAGCGGTTACGCATAAAGGGGGTCTGATAAGTGCAGAGCCGAGCACAGCGATGGCTGGCCGAAGGCCCATAGTTAAATAATAGGCGTGAAGGGGGCATCTTTGGATGGTACCCCCGAGCGCCGTTGGAAAACGCTTTTAAAAGGCATGTTAATATACGAAGACAATAAAATAAAAGTCGTTGTTTCTTTGTTAATTGCATTGTATGAGACGGCGAAAGTTGGTCCGGTTGCTGAAGATCACCGTCATCGGTGTGGCGGCATTGTTTTTATTGTTCCTTCTTTTGAACCGGGCCTTTCCGCTGCCCGACCGGATCGAATATTCCACCATCATCACCGACGATAAGGGCGAAGTGATCCATGCCTTTCTCACGCATGACCAGCAATGGCGGATGAAGACCGAACTTTCCGAGATCTCGCCGCTGTTGCGCAAGACCATCGTCGAAAAAGAAGATAAATATTTCTACTTTCACTGGGGTATAAACCCGCTGGCCGTGTTCCGGGCCCTTGCCCGGAATATGCTGCGCATGCGGCGGACCTCCGGCGCATCCACGATCACGATGCAGGTGGCCCGTTCGCTGGAACCGAAGAAGCGAACCTATTGGAACAAGACCAGGGAGATGTTCCGGGCCTTGCAGCTGGAATGGAAGTATTCCAAGGATGAGATCCTGCAGATGTACCTCAATGTGGTCCCCTATGGCGGCAACATCCAGGGCGTCAAGTCGGCGTCGATCCTCTATTTCCGCAAGAATCCCGATCACCTGTCGCTGGCGGAGATAACGGCGCTTTCCATTATCCCAAACCGGCCATCCTCGCTGGTGATGGGCCGGAATAACGACCGGATCGTCGAACAAAGGAATAAATGGCTGCGGCGCTGGGCACAGGAGAAAGTGTTCAGCGAACGGGAGATCGCCGATGCGCTGGCCGAGCCGCTGACGGCGACGCGGGGCAGCACTCCCTCTTTTATCCCGCAGCTGGCGCAAAAGCTGAAGAAACGCGGGGGTCCCATCGTACACAGCACCATCCAGCTGAACAGACAGCTCAAACTGGAGAAACTGGTGAAGGATTATTCCCGCACCCTGGCATTGAAAAATATCCGCAACGCGGCGGTGATCGTGCTGGATAACCAGACCCACCGGGTGGTGAGCTATGTGGGGAGTGCGGATTTCCGGGATTCCGCGGACGGGGGGCAGGTGAATGGTGCAGCAGCCATCCGCGAGCCGGGGAGTACGTTGAAACCCCTGCTTTACGGGCTTTGCATCGACGGCGGACTGCTGACGCCCAAACGGATGATCACCGATGTCCCGGTCAACTATGATGGCTATGCGCCGGAGAACTACGACCGGAGATTTAACGGCTACGTCACAATGGAGTATGCGCTGGAACATTCGTTGAATATCCCCGCTGTGAAGAGTCTGAAGGCCCTGGGCAAGGACAGGCTGATCCGCGAACTGACGGCCTGCGACTTCCGGCAGGTGGATCGCGACCGGAAGAAACTGGGGCTTTCGATGATCCTCGGCGGGTGCGGTGCGACACTGGAACAACTGACGGGGCTGTATTCCATTTTTGCCAATGAAGGAAATTATGTCCGGCCTTTGTATGTCATGACAGACAGCGTCGCGAAGGGGTCGAAGATCCTGAGTCCGGCAGCGACCTTTATGATCAACGAGACCTTATCGAAGGTGAACCGGCCGGATTTCCCGCTCAACTGGGAGAGCACGGTCCACCTGCCAAAGATTGCCTGGAAGACGGGGACCTCGTATGGCCGGCGCGATGCATGGAGCATCGGCTACAACAAACGTTACACGGTAGGAATTTGGGTCGGCAACTTCTCCGGGCTCGGCATCCCCGAGCTTAGCGGCGCCAATGTGGCGACGCCTCTGCTGTTCACCGTATTCAATACGATCGACTACGACGACGATGCCTCATGGTTCGCCAAACCGGAGGATTGCGACGTGCGGATGGTCTGCTCGGAGACGGGGCTGCCGCCGGCCGATCAATGCACCCACCTGGTGACCGATTATTTTATCCCGCTGGTCTCGACGGCAAAGAACTGCGATAACCGGCAGGAGGTATTCGTATCCCCGGATGAGAAAATGGCCTATTGCCGGGTCTGTCTGCCGCCGGCAGGGTATAAAAAGAAATGGTATACGGTGATCCCGCCGGAAATGAAAGAATACTATGAAATCAACCGGATCACGTATCAGCGTATCCCGCCGCATAATCCGTCCTGTGAAAAAGTGTTCCGGGAAGGGGCGCCGGTAGTGACATCGCCGGCCAATGGCAGCGAGTATCTCATCAACCGGAAAGACCCGGAACCCTTGCAGCTGCGCTGCCGCGTAAGCAATGACGTCGCGAAGGTCTTCTGGTATATCAACGATAAGTTCTATAAAAGCGGCGAGGCGGGGGGGAAAGAATTCTTTGTGCCCGACGAAGGACCGGTAAAGATCTCCTGTACGGATGACAAGGGTCGCAATCGGAATATCTGGATCCGGGTAAAGTATGTGAATTTGTAAACCAACGCGAACGGGGGCGCCGGCGCCGGCTTAGTAGGACGAAAAGTTAAGGCTCCTGCCGACGAGCTTCCATTCGCCACGGGTCGTTAGCCGGTAGATACAGGTAAAGCCCTGGCCGCAAAGGGGTCCGCAAAGAACATTGAGATCGATGACGGCATATTGACCGTCGTCGGTGAACTGAGGCAGGGAAAAGCTGAAGACCACATCTTTCTTGTCCTCCAGGAGCGAGTCGGCCTGTTTCCGGGTGATGCAAACGGCTTTATCCAGCCGGGCCTGTTTCCAGAAATAGGGATACCGGGAGAGGTAAACCTTCTCGGAGAGTTCATTCAAAATGTTGAAGGACAGCGGTTCTTTCAGGTGATATTTGATCCACTCATCATATTCGTACCTCACGAACCGGCAGGAGTCGGTGCCCATGACAAGGTAGTAGTGGGGAAAGGCAGAATCGACGACGGTGGTGTAGACGGCGTTGAGGAATTCCTCGGGACTCGGCAGGGCGGCGCCGGTTGGGGATTGCTGTGAGTGGGCGGCAAGGCCGATGAAAAGGGGAAGAAAAAAGATGATAATGCGACGGGCCATACACTAAGATCGAAAATAGAACGTTAAGGTACTATTAAAACGGGAGCGCCCGGCGTAGGCCGAGCGCTCAATGATAAGTAAATGATTATGGGGTTGCCGGGGCTTGGGCCTCCCGTTTGTCTAAAAATCCGACCGAATCCTCTGGCGAAAATAGGCTTCGTTCGAATAATGGCTAATGATGGGCCTTCGGCCAGCGAACCTGTGGTCCGCTCTTATCCGACCGTGTCCTGCGGTCTGTTTTATTTAATCCTGTTTGTGGACGCTGCCGGCGCCGCTGACATGCTGGTTCACATCGGAAGCATTCCCCTTGTATTTGACATCCCCCGCACCACTGACCTGCGCATCTAATTTTACACTGGCGTATACTTCGGCAGAGCCCGCACCCGAGATCTCCACTTTCGTATTTTCCGCAAGCAATTCATAGCAATGCGCATGACCCGCACCGGTGAGGTCGAGGCTGACATCCTTTGTCTGACCTTTCAGATAGATCGAGCCACTGCCCGTCACCTCTGCGCTGAGCTTGGGTGCGTCTATTTCCATCTTTATGTCTCCGGCCCCGCTGACATGGAGGTCGAGACTTTCGGGATTGCTGATCTTCGTCTGGCCGATGATATCGCAGGCGCCCGAGGCTTGGATGGAATTGTAGACGGGCGCAGTGACATAAACTCGCATATCATGGGTGGGAAGCAGGTGATACCCCTTTTTTTCGCGGATAAATATCCGGTCGCCTTCCTGGGAGACCTCCATATACGGGAGAAGGTTCTCATCTCCTTCGATCTTGACAGAGGGGTGGTCGCCCTGTGAGACAAGGACTTTTGCCGCACCGCCGACCTCGACGTTCTTAAAGTCGTTTACCTGGCGGTCTTCGGTACGGACATTGCCGTTGCCGTGTATCCGTTTTCCCGTAAGGCCCTGGCAGGACGCGAGAAACAGCGGGATGACAAGGAACCAGGTGAATCGGAGTGTGGAGGGAGCGTTTCTCATTTTGTTTGTTTTAGGTTCGCGAAAATTAGGATTTTCTGCGGTAACTTTGCGTCACCATGACGGAAAAGATCTTAATTCTTGACTTTGGCTCCCAATATACTCAATTGATCGCCAGGGCTGTACGTGAGGCGAATGTATACTGTGAGATCGTTCCTTACCACAAATCCATCGAATTTGACCCCTCCTTGAAGGGGATCATCCTTTCTGGGTCGCCGTTCTCGGTAAACGACGCCAACGCCCCGGAGGTGGATATCGCCGCCTTGCACAAGCGCCTGCCGGTGATGGGGGTTTGTTATGGCGCCCAGCTGACTGCCAGGCAATTTGGCGGGCGGGTGGCCAATTCCAACAAAAGAGAATACGGGCGCGCCCTGCTCCACAAGCAAAAAGACAGCGTGTTACTGAAAGATGTGACCGAATTGTCGCAGGTGTGGATGAGCCACGCCGATACGATCCTCGATCTCCCCGCGGGGTTCGAGGTGCTCGCCAATACGGAGAATATCCCTTTTGCAGCGTTTGCAAAGGAAGCCGCCAATGGGTCGGCAGCCGAACAGCCCCTGGTCTGTCTCCAATTCCATCCCGAGGTCTATCACTCCATCGAAGGGAAGAAGATCATCCGTAACTTCCTCGTGAATGTTTGCGGCTGCAAACAGGACTGGACACCGGCGCATTTTGTCAGCGACACGGTTGCGGCCCTGAAAAAACAGATCGGCGACCGCAAGGTGATCATGGCATTGAGCGGCGGGGTCGATTCCACGGTGGCGGCGACCCTGATCCACAAGGCCATTGGTGACCGGCTGCAGGGGATCTTTGTGGACAACGGCGTATTGCGCAAGGATGAGTTCGCGCAGGTGTTGAATACCTATAACCAGATCGGGTTGAATGTAAAAGGCATCGACGCCAAAAATTTATTTTATTCCCAACTGGCCGGGAAGACCGATCCCGAAGAAAAACGCAAGACCATCGGCCGGCTCTTTATCGAGGTCTTCCAGGAAGAAGCTCAAAAAGTGCCGGGGGTGGATTTCCTTGGACAGGGTACGATCTATCCCGATGTGATCGAAAGCGTGTCGGTACACGGACCATCGGTGACGATAAAATCGCATCACAATGTAGGAGGGCTGCCCGAGAAGATGCACCTCGGACTGGTGGAACCGCTGCGGTTCCTCTTCAAGGACGAGGTCCGGCGGGTAGGCGCCGAACTGGGGATACCCGATGAGCTTTTACAACGGCATCCGTTTCCCGGTCCGGGTCTGGCGATCCGCATCCTGGGTGAGGTAACCGAAGAAAAGGTGCGATTATTGCAGGAAGCTGATCATGTCTATGTAAAGGGGCTGAAGGACCATCATCTTTATTCTTCTGTTTGGCAGGCGGGAGCGATCCTGTTGCCGGTGAAGAGCGTAGGGGTGATGGGGGACGAGCGGACCTATGAATTTACGGTTGCCCTGCGGGCCGTCACCTCCGTTGACGGGATGACGGCGGACTGGGCGCATCTGCCTTATACCTTCCTGGCGGACATCTCCAACGATATTATCAATTCGGTAAAGGGGATCAACCGGGTAGTGTATGACATCAGCAGCAAGCCGCCGGCAACCATCGAATGGGAGTAAGATGAAACGCGCTTTTCTATATTGTTTGTTATTATTTTCCGTGAGCGCACACGCTCAGGTGGATACTACCCGTCATATTACTGACACTGCCAGGCAGCTGGGCGATAGTTCCCGGCCGGCCATCGACAGTTCAAGGCCGGCGATCGCCATTTTTGCCCCGCTGTATCTGGATTCCGCCTTTGACGCCACGGGCGGCTATCGATATGATAAGAATTTCCCAAAGTTTATCAATCCCGGGCTCGAATTCTATGAAGGTGTGCAAATGGCACTGGATACGCTGGAAACAGAACATGTCCGGCTGAACGTCCGCATCTATGACACCAGGGCCGCCGGCGTGACCCTGCAACAACAACTGGACAGCGCAATGGCGCAGGGAGCCGAACTGCTGATCGGACAGGTGAACAGCACCGCCGAACTCCAGCAGATGGCCACGGCCGCGATGCGGAAAAACATCCCCTTCATCAATACCAACTATCCCAACGATGGGGGGATCACCGACAACCCCAGTCTCGTCATCCTCAATTCCACCTTGCTGGCGCATTGCGAGGCCATCTACCGGTACATCCAGCGCAACTATCCCACAAAACCGATCGTCTTCTTTCGGAAGAAAGGCACCCAGGAAGATCGCCTGAAAGGATATTTTACCGAACTGGACAAGAAAACGGCCGGAGTGCCGCTGAAAATAAAATATGTCACCCTCGAAGACAACTTCGACGCCGCGGCAATCGCTGCCGGCATGGACAGCAGCGCCAGCCAGACCGTCTGTATCGCCGGCTCGCTGGACGATGATTTCGCGGCAAAGATCTGCGCCCAACTCGCCTATCTGAACAGATCCTATCACACCACCCTTATCGGCATGCCCACCTGGGACAACCTCGATTGGACCCGTCCTGAGTTTGCAGGTGAAGAGGTCACCTATTCCACCCCTTTTTATCTAAACCCCGCGGATACCCTGGTAAAGATCATTACACAGAATTTCAAAACAAAGTTCTATTCCCGTCCCAGCGACATGGTGTTTCGGGGGTATGAGTCGGTCTACCGGTTCGCAAAACTGTTGCTGTTGCATGGCAGAAGCCTGAGCGGCAGCATCGGGGAGAAAAAATTCAAGGTCTTCAACGATCTTGAGATCATGCCTGTATTTCTCAACCGGCAGACGATGACGCTGGACTACTTCGAGAACAAGAAGCTTTATTTCGTGAAGAAGCTGGACGGGAATATAGTGGGAGTGAATTAATATGGCTTTAATCGAATTTACCGATAGGGGACTCTATTGCGCCTCGGGTCAGTTCTATATCGATCCCTGGCGCCCGGTGGACAAGGCCGTGATCACCCATGCCCATAGCGATCATGCGCGGGCGGGTAGCGGCGCCTATCTCTGTCACCGCCTTACAAAACCTTTACTCGATCTCCGGCTGAGCCTCGATGGCGTCAGGCCGGCCGTGCAATCCGTGGAATGGGGTGAGGCCGTATTTCTCAATGGAGTGCGGGTGAGTCTTCATCCTGCCGGGCATGTCATCGGAGCGTCCCAGGTCAGGGTCGAGCACAACGGTGACGTATGGGTGGTCAGCGGAGATTATAAGACCGAAGATGACGGCATCAGCGGTGCGTTCGAGCCCCTGCCCTGCCGGGTCTTTATCACCGAATCCACGTTTGGTCTGCCTATTTATAATTGGAAGCCGCAGACGGAGCTTTTCGCGGGGGTGCGGGACTGGGTCGCGGAGAACCGGGCGCAGGACAGGACGAGCGTGCTCATCGCCTATAGCCTTGGGAAGGCGCAGCGCCTGCTGAAAGCGCTGGAACCGACGGGGGAGAAGATCTATGTGCATGGCGCCATAGACAATGTTCACCAGGCCCTGGTCGGGGCGGGGGTCGCATTGCCGCCGGTGGAACGGATCGTCCCGGATACCCCGAAGGAATTGTTGCGCGGCCAGGTGGTGATCGCACCGGCGAGTGCGGAGGATTCGGCCTGGATGCGGCGATTCCCTTCTCACTCCCTCGGGATCTGCAGCGGCTGGATGCAGGTACGCGGAAATATGCGGCGGCGGAACGCGGATGCTGGATTCGCGATGAGCGATCACGCCGACTGGAAAGGGCTGCTGGCGGCGATTGCCGCGACAGGAGCGGAGAAAGTATATGTGACGCATGGGTTTCAGGCGGTGTTGACGCGTTATTTGAATGAGCTGGGGATCGCGGCGGCGGAAGTGAGAACAGAATTTGGCGACGATGAGGAGGCGTCGGGAAATGCAGGCGACGGAGAATAGTTTTGGCGGGATGCGGCAGTTCGCTTCGCTCGTCGCGAAGCTGGGCACCAGCACGAAGACCAACGACAAGCTGTCGGCGCTCGACCGCTATTTCAACGAGGCAGCGGACGCCGACAAGGTCTGGATGATCGCGCTGTTCAGCGGGCGGCGCCCGAAACGGACGGTAACGACGACCCAGCTCTGGGAATGGTGCCGCGAGATCACGGGTCTGCCGGCCTGGCTCTTTGAAGAGAGCTATCATACGGTGGGCGACCTGGCGGAGACGATCGCACTCTTGTTACCAGAGAGACCGGGACCCGCTTCGGCGCCGGCAGAGGAGTCGCAAACGGAGCGATCGCAAGCCGCGGAGGGCGAGTCGCTTGCCTACTACCTGCAGGCGCTGATGCGCCTGGGAAAGGAAGACGAGCCGGCGAAGAAAGCGTTTGTACAGCAGTGTTGGGCTTCGATGAATAAGGAAGAACGATTTGTCTTTAATAAGCTGATCACGGGCGGATTCCGGATCGGCATCTCTCAACAGACGGTGGTGAATGCGCTGGCGAGAACGGCGGGCGTCGATGCCGCCGTCGTGGCGCACCGGATCAGCGGGGATTGGGATGCGGCGACCACACCCTTTGCAGCCTTGCTCAGCGGAGAAGGCGCAAGCAGCGAAGTATCGCGGCCCTATCCTTTCTATCTCGCCTATGCGTTGGAGGGAGAGCCGGCATCGCTTGGCGATCCGGGAGAATGGCAGGCCGAATGGAAATGGGATGGCATCCGGGGACAGCTGATCCGCAGGGGGGACATACTGGTCGTATGGAGCCGCGGGGAAGAGCTGATGACGGAAAAGTTCCCCGAATACCAGGAATTTACCGGCCTGCTGCCGGCGGGGACCGTGCTGGACGGGGAGATCATCGGATTGCGCAGGGATGAGCCGGCGGCCCCGGGAGCATTGCCTTTCGCGGTTTTACCGTTTGCCGCGTTACAGACCCGCATCGGAAGAAAAAATATCACAAAGAAGAATTTAAGCGAAGTGCCGGTAGGGTTCATCGCGTACGATCTGGTGGAATATGCAGGAGAGGACTGGCGCACAAGGCCGTTGACGGAGCGGCGGGCGCAGCTGGAAAAACTCATTGCGGCGGCTGGGCATCCGTTACTGGTGCTTTCGCCGGTGGTGGATTTTAACGCTTGGGAGGCACTCGCGACGGCGCGGGAAGGCTCGCGTGACCGGGGCAGCGAGGGCATCATGCTCAAACGAAGATCGTCGCCTTACCAGGTGGGCAGAAAGCGCGGCGACTGGTGGAAATGGAAGATCGATCCGTTGGTGATCGACGCCGTGCTGGTCTATGCACAGAAGGGACACGGGCGGCGCAGCAACCTGTACACCGACTATACGTTCGCCGTCAGGGACGGGGACCAGCTGGTTACGTTTGCAAAAGCATATTCCGGGCTTACCGACAAAGAGCTGGCGGAAGTGGATGCATTTGTAAAGAAGAATTCGCTCGAAAAATTCGGCCCCGTGCGAACGGTAAAGCCGGAATTGGTCTTTGAGATCGCCTTTGAAGGCATCGCCGCTTCGGCCCGCCATAAGTCAGGGGTAGCGCTGCGTTTCCCGCGGATCAACCGGTGGCGGAAGGATAAGACGCCGGCCGATATCGATACGCTGGGGGCACTGAAGAAGATGCTTGAGTTGTACGGGAAGTAGTAAATTTACTCTATGAAAAAGCTGATGGTCCTGGTCCTTCTCGGGTTGATGGGTTTTGGGTATACGAGGGTATTGCGGCCGGCTGCGGGCGATGATCCTGTACCGATCCCGGCCAGCCCGCAACGAAGCGGCGACCCGGATAAAGGATACAGCTATCTGACGACGGGCGACTACATCAAAAGCGGTATCCCTTACGATTATTTCTTTCTCGGTTTTCCAAAGGATCCGAACAATTATCTGAAGCGGGACAGTCTCAATGCCGTAGTGCCGCATGAATATACGGCAGTGAAGGCGGCCAACGGCGTGGTCGTCGTCGCGCCTAATTGTCTGGAATGCCACGCACAGGTTTTCGGGAACAAATTATACATCGGATTAGGAAATTCGATGATCGATTTTACCGATCGCAAAAAACTGAATCCGCGCGCCGCCGGGATGGCAGCGAACCTGCTGGAGAAAAGCGATCAGCGGAAGTATGAGGCGGCGCTGCCTTTTCTGCGGGCGATGAGGACGATCAGCGGTGAGCTCTACACGGAAGTACGGGGAGTGAACGCGGCCGATCGCCTGGCAGACCTGCTGGTTGCGCACCGCGATCCACAGACCCTTCGCTGGAGCAATGAGCCGGTCATCGATGTCTCGGGCCGCGTGGTCCCGACGGATACGCCGCCCTGGTGGCTGCTGAAGAAAAAGAATGCGATGTTTTACAACGGGTTCGGCCGGGGTGACTTCGGCAGGTTCCTCATGGCTTCGAACCTGCTGACGGTGAGCGACAGCTCCGAGGCACGGGAAGTGGACGGGCATTTTAACGACGTCCTCGCGTATATCTATTCCATTCAGCCGCCAAAATATCCAAAGGCAGTCAATGCTGCACTGGCCAGAAAGGGAGGGGTCGTATTCGTAAAGAATTGTTCCAAATGCCATGGGAATTACGGGGCTTATGATGGTCCTTCGGACAAGCCGTCTCCGTCGGCTTTGGTGGCGGCAGAGTATCCCAACCTCCTCATCCCCGAGTCGGTCGTGAAGACGGACTCATTTCTCTACAAAGCCAATTTTCAGAGCCCGCAATTCATCGCGTGGTTTAACAAGAGCTGGTTTGCACAGGGGGATCATCCGGCGAGACTGGAACCCTTCAACGGGTATATCGCCCCGCCGCTGGATGGCATCTGGATCACGGCGCCTTACCTGCACAACGGCAGCGTACCCACGCTGGAGGCCTTGCTGAACAGCAAGCTAAGACCGGCATACTGGTCCCGCGATTTTGATCACCCGCAATACGACTATGAACATCTTGGCTGGAAATATACCCGCGAGGACAGCGCCAGGGGAACGGTTGTTTATAACACCACCCTGCCCGGGTATGGCAACTATGGTCATACCTTTGGCGACAAGTTGAGCGAACCGGAACGCAAGGCGGTCATTGAATATCTGAAGACATTGTGAGCATACAGGAAACGATAGGATATCGCGTCATCCGGGAGTGGATGAATGCAGAGGGACGGGTACCGTTTGCCTTCCAGGAAGAGGCCTGGGAGCATATTTTGTCGGGCCGGTCGGGACTGGTCAACGCGCCGACAGGCTGCGGCAAGACCTTTTCCGTCTTCCTGGGCGCGCTGATCGATTTTATCAACAACCACCCCGACGATTACCGGACAAGAGCCGGCAGCGGCTTGCAGCTGTTATGGATCTCGCCGTTACGCGCGTTGGCAAAGGATATCGGCCGGGCAATGGAAGAAGTGATCCGGGGTCTCGGGCTACGCTGGCAGATCGGGACACGCAACGGCGATACCGAAATGAGCGAACGGCAGAAACAAAAGCGGCGGATGCCGGAAGTGCTCATCATCACGCCGGAGAGTTTACATTTGTTGCTGGCGCAAAAAAATTACCCCGAGGTGTTCCGGCATTTGCGCATCATCGCCATCGATGAATGGCACGAGTTGCTGGGAAGCAAGCGGGGAGTCCAGGTGGAGCTGGCGCTGGCGCGGATCGCCTGGATGAAAGAACGAAAGATCTCGATCATCGGGATCAGCGCGACCATCGGCAACCTGGAGCAGGCGAGTGATGTGTTGCTGGCGTCGCTGGCGACAACCGGACCCGGGGCGAAAGCCACAGGTTTTATCGTGCGGGCAAAGATCGATAAGTCCATCGATGTCGAATCGATATTACCGGACGAGATAGAGAACTATCCCTGGGCCGGACATCTGGGGTTGAAGCTGATCCATAAAGTGCTCCCTATCCTGGAAAAGAGCCGGACCACGCTGATCTTTATCAATACCCGGGGGATGAGCGAAACCTGGTATCAGTCGCTATTGAATGTAGCCCCGGATCTGGCGGGCGCGCTCGCGCTGCATCACGGGTCGATCGATATGGAGTTGCGCAACTGGGTCGAAGAGGCGCTTCATGAAGGAAGACTAAAGGCGGTGGTCTGTACGGCCAGTCTGGACCTGGGCGTCGACTTCCGGCCGGTGGAGACGGTGATCCAGGTGGGAAGCCCCAAAGGGGTCGCGCGATTTTTGCAACGGGCGGGACGCAGCGGACATCAACCGGGAGAAGTAAGCAAGATCTGGTTTCTTCCCACGCATTCGCTCGAGCTGATGGAAGCGGCGGCGTTGAAGTCGGCGATGGCGGAGGGCCTTATCGAAAGCCGGGAGCCGATGCTGCTTTGTTTCGACGTGCTGATCCAGTTTCTGAGCACACTGGCCATCTCCGACGGGTTCTATCCCGCATTGTTGTTCCCGGAATTACGATCCACCTATTGCTTTAGCGAGATGACGGAAGACGAGTGGCGGGAGATCCTCCATTTTATCACCGAAGGCGGGGCGGCCCTGCAGCAATATGACGAGTTCAGAAAGGTGGAGGTGATGCCGGACGGCCTTTATAAGATCAATAGCCGGCGGGTGGCGATGCGGCACCGGCTGCATATCGGGACGATCGTCAGCGATGCGATGCTGAAGGTGCGGTTTGTGACCGGTGGATTTGTAGGGATGATCGAGGAATATTTTATCTCGCGGCTGGAGCCTGGGGATGCCTTCACCCTGGCGGGAAGGACCCTTGAATTCGTTGCGATCAAGGAGATGACGGCGCTGGTGCGAAAGTCGAATGCGAAGAAGTCGAGGGTTCCCAGCTGGAATGGAGGCCGGATGCCTTTGTCGGCCAATCTTGGGATGATGCTGCGCAGGAAGCTGGACGAGGCTTCGGCGATGGTGGCCGCGGGCGGCGCAAAGCCGCTGGCCGATGTAGGCAGGAAACGGGAGCCGGAGGATATCGAGTTGCGGGTGCTGCGGCCGCTGTTTGAATTGCAGGCGGCGTTGTCGTATATGCCCCGGGAGAATGAGTTGCTGATCGAGCAGATCGAGACAAAGGACGGGTTTCATCTCTTCGTCTATCCGTTCGAGGGCCGGCTCGTGCACGAAGCAATGGCGGCATTGCTGGCCTATCGCCTAAGCCTGACAACACCCATCAGCTTCTCCTTTGCGATGAACGACTATGGTTTCGAGCTGCTCAGCGACCAGCCGATCCCGTTGGACGATACGAATGCCATGGAGCTGTTCAGTCCTGACGATCTGACAGCCGATATCCAGCGAAGCGTCAACAGCGCGGAGATGGCCCGGCGGAAGTTTCGGGACATCGCGGTCATCGGCGGGCTGATCTTTCAGGGTTATCCGGGTGAGCATGTCAAGGCGCGGCATCTGCAGTCTTCGGCGGGATTGCTGTTCAACGTATTCAGCGAATACGACCCGCACAACCTCCTCATCCGTCAGGCCTATAACGAGGTGATGGATCAGCAGATGGAAGAACGGCGGCTGCGGAATATGCTGGAGCGGATCAGCCGCGGGAAGATCGTGCTGCGATGGCCAAAGCAACTCACACCGTTCTGCTTCCCGTTAAAAGTGGATAGCATGCGGGAAGACCTGTCCTCCGAAAAGCTGGAAGACAGGGTCCGGCGAATGCAGGCGCTATTGCGATAGCAAGCAGCCTGTCCTCCCTGCCGCCGGCAATGCGGCGCGGCTAGCGCAGATGCTTTAGCTGAGTGGCGTAAAGGACGATGAAGACGACATAGATCAGACCACCTAACATGGCCACGATCCCGCTGAAAAAATGGGTCCCGATAAAGAACATGGACGTGGGAATGGGGAGCAGTTCGCCAATGGTATAGAGGGTGAAGCCGGCTTTCTTCAGCTGGCGCATCTGGATGGCGCCATAGATACAAAGTGCACAGCTGATCAGGGACATCAGCAGGATGGGAGTGCGGTTCTCAACCGACTTTTGGGCGACTTCCAGCATTTCCGGTCCTGCGAATTTCCTTGCAAATGCGGGCATCTGATCGAGTTTGCTCTGGGCGTCCAGCAGGGCATCATAGCTTTTTTGAGCCGACGCGAAGCCCCAGAGGCTGGTAAGCGTGAAAAGACCGCTGCCGACAAAAGTGAGGATGGTCAGGACGTTGAGCATCTCCGGTATTTTCCGGGGCTCGTCGATGAAGGAGTTGGTTTCGGCAGGGCGATTGAGATCGGCCATAGTTGGTTATTTTTAGTCTGTCTAAGTAAATACAATTTTCAGGAATCGCCAAGCGGGAAGGCAAATATGTTTACTCATTTCAATTAACTTGCATCCGGAGATCAGTTTATGCAACCAGCCTATCCATATCGTATCAGGGAACAGCAGCTATGGCTTTCAGCCGACAGATGTATCTATTGGGAGGAGGAGCGATCGCTGATCCTGTCCGATCTGCACTTTGGTAAAACGGGACATTTCCGCAAAGCTGGGATCGCGGTGCCGCAGACGGTTTACCGGGAAGACCTGTTGCGATTGCTTTGCCAGATCCAATATTTCAAACCGCGGCAACTGCTCGTCGTAGGGGATCTTTTTCATAGCCGGGAGAACAAGGAGCTGGAGCTTTTTCTGAAGTGGCGGGAAGACTTTCCGCATCTTGGGATACAGCTGATCGAGGGGAATCACGATATCCTGCACAAAGACTGGTATGAGAAAGCCGCCATCACGGTGAATCCGGGTATCCTGACGCTCGGGCCGTTCTCCTTTGTCCATGATATCGGGGATGCCGTCGCAAGTGCGACCTATTATTTCTCGGGACATCTCCATCCCGGCATCCGTATCACGGGAATGGGCAGACAGAGTCTCCGGTTTCCCTGCTTTTATTTTGGACACTCCTATGCGGTGTTACCGGCCTTTGGCCGTTTCACGGGTACGGTTGCCATCGACCCGGAGCCGCAGGATCATGTGTTCGCGATCCTTCCCCCCTCGGGTGGTGAACGTGCCCGGATATGGGAGACGGCGCCCGCGCCCGCAAAAAGGCCCCGCAGCGTTGGCTGG
The DNA here is from genome assembly GCF_036500295.1 of Puia sp. Lineage (NCBI taxonomy): Bacteria > Pseudomonadati > Bacteroidota > Chitinophagia > Chitinophagales > Chitinophagaceae > Puia > Puia sp. The sequence goes on from NZ_DASYCH010000117.1 coordinate 124,435, forward strand.
ACGGGGCCCGGAACCGTCTTTCAGATCCAGTAATTCTTAATTCATTTTCTTCTTCAACGTGGTCACCTGGTCCTGGAGATTGGAAACCAGGTTCGCCAGCTGGTTGACATCCCACCGTTGCTGAGTGTTGGCCTTGCTGATGATCATCTGGGCCTTCCAGACCTCGATCACGTCGTCAGAATTGACATTATAGGGCTGATACGCCGTATTGTCACTTATCAGCGTGAGCTTACTCCTGGATTTGTTATTTTTCATCACCCTTTTATAGACGATCCCTTCGTTACGCGACACAACGACATAGGTCTGGTTGCTCTTGATATCTTCCAGGTCGTCCACTTTCTCCCCGACGATGACCGAACCGCTTGGGGTCGGAAGCATCGAATCCCCTACGATCTCGAAAGCCCGGTAGCTGCCGGGAGCAAGCATGGGGAGCGTAAAAGTATTGAGCTCGTCGAGGAATTCGGGATCGGCATATCCGGCCAGATAACCCGCCGCCGCTTTTACAGGTACCAACTGGATATCGGTACTGGCGGAGATCAGCTTCTGGGCCCGGCGTTTGGAGATATAACTGCCGCCTTTGCCGTCACTAAGCTCCTTGCGGAGCAGTTCGTCAAGGGTAAGCTTGAACATATCCGACACCGTCTCGAGCACTTCCAGCCGTGGTTCGGCTCTTTCTTCTTCATAAGCTCCCAACAGGGATCGCTTGATCCCCAGTTTTCCTGCAAACTCTTCCTGGGTCCAGCCCCGGAGTTTGCGGAGGTATTTGAGATTTTGTCCTGCGATTGACATGGGCTAATATATTTAGCACTAAGATACTAATATATTTACCAATGCAAAAAAAATATTTCCCGTTGGTGAGCCGCAGCAGGGGTGCGGGGGAGGAAATGCCCCTCCAAAAGGGGGGCGGATGGCCGCTTTTTTGTACATTTGCTTCCCTGTCAATTTGACTTTCCGGTAAAGGGTAGCATCAAATTTGACCTTTAACTGCGGCCCCTGGCGCCCGGACAATGCGGCAGGGACTCGAAAAACCCATAAAATCATTAATACTTAAGGAATTATGTTAGGTATTCTATCCAGGATATTCGGCGGGAACAAGTCGGAAAAGGACGTAAAGCTCATCCAACCCATGGTGGAGCAGATAAACCAGCATTTTGCGGCCCTGCAGCCCCTCAGCAATGACCAGCTGAGAGGAAAAACGATCGAGTTCAGGACCCGGATCAGGGAGCATCTGAGCAAGATCGACACCCAGATAACCGATCTGAACAAACAGGGCGAAGAGTTGCCTTTCAGCGATATCAACGGAAAAGACACGATCTATCAGAAGATCGACGAACTGAAAAAGGAGCGGGACGAGCAGATCGAAGAAGTGCTCGAAGCGCTGTTACCGGAGGCTTTTGCCGTGGTAAAGGAGACCTCCCGCCGGTTCAAAGAAAACCCGGAGATGGCATCGACGGCCACGGAGATGGATCGCAACCTGAGCATAAAAAAGGAACATATCCGCATAGACGGTCATCAATCCATCTATAACAATTCCTGGATGGCTGCGGGTACGCCGACCACCTGGAACATGGTTCACTACGATGTCCAGCTCATCGGTGGCACGGTGCTTCACCAGGGTAAGATCTCGGAAATGGCCACGGGTGAAGGTAAGACCCTGGTATCGACCCTCCCCGCCTATCTCAACGCGCTGGCCGGTGAAGGAGTTCATATCGTCACGGTGAACGATTACCTGGCCAAACGTGACTCCGAATGGAACGGCCCCATCTTCGAATGGCTGGGCATCTCGGTGGATTGTATCGACAAGCACGAGCCCAACAGCGAGGCCCGCCGCAAGGCCTATATGGCCGATATCACCTACGGCACGAACAACGAATTCGGTTTTGACTATCTGCGCGACAACATGGTCCATTCGCCGGAAGAGATGGTGCAGCGCAAGCACCACTATGCAATGGTCGATGAGGTGGACAGCGTGTTGATCGACGATGCGCGTACCCCGCTGATCATCTCCGGCCCGGTGCCGAGGGGCGAAGACCAGCAATACCATATTTTGAAAGCCCGGGTAGAGAAATTGTTCGAAGTGCAACGCCGGGTGGTCAACCAGTTTCTCATCGAAGCCAGGAAGAAGCTCAGCGAAGGGAACGACGATCCCAAGGACGGCGGGCTCGCGCTGATGCGCGCTTACCGCGGTCTGCCAAAATCGGGCGCCCTGATCAAGTTCCTCAGCGAACCCGGGGTCAAGGTAAGACTCCAGAAATCGGAGAACTACTATCTCTCCGATCAGCAGAAACAGATGCCGACGGTGGACGCCGAGCTCTACTTTAATATAGACGAGAAGCAGAACCAGGTCGACCTGACCGATAAAGGCATCCAGATGATCACCGGGGAGGGTGAAGACCCCGAGTTCTTTATCCTGCCGGATATCGGCGTCAAACTGGCCGAGATCGAGAAGGACGACCTGGGTAACGAAGAAAAGCTGCAACGCAAGGAAGCCTTGCTGAACGAATATTCCGTTAAAGCGGATCGCATCCATACCGTACAACAGCTGTTGAAAGCCTATACCCTTTTTGACAAGGACGTGGAGTACGTCGTAATGGAAGGCCAGGTAAAGATCGTCGATGAACAGACGGGCCGTATCCTGGACGGCCGCCGGTATAGCGACGGCTTGCATCAGGCTATCGAAGCAAAGGAGAACGTGAAGATCGAGGCGGCGACCCAGACCTATGCCACCGTCACGTTACAAAACTATTTCAGGATGTATCATAAGCTGGCCGGGATGACCGGTACGGCAGAAACGGAAGCGGCGGAGTTCTGGGACATCTATAAGCTGGATGTCGTTACGATCCCCACCAATGTCCCGGCCATCCGTAAGGATCAGCAGGACCTCGTCTTCAAGACCAAGCGGGAAAAATACAAGGCAGTGATCGAAGAGATCGAAAAGCTGCGGATACAGGGCCGGCCTTCGCTGGTGGGCACCACGAACGTAGAAGTGAGCGAACTGCTGAGCAAGATGCTGCATGTAAAGAAGATCCCGCATAACGTCCTCAACGCAAAACAGCACGCGCGGGAAGCACAGGTGGTGGCGGAAGCCGGGCTTGCGGGCGCCGTGACGATCGCCACCAACATGGCCGGCCGCGGTACCGACATCAAGCTCGGACCCGGAGTGAAAGAAGCCGGCGGGCTGGCGATCATCGGTACCGAACGGCATGAAAGCCGCCGGGTCGACAGACAGCTGAGAGGCCGTAGCGCCCGTCAGGGGGACCCCGGAACCTCGCAGTTCTATGTATCGCTGGAAGATGATCTGATGCGGCAGTTCGGCAGCGACCGGATCGCTTCGCTGATGGATAAAATGGGCTACAAGGAAGGGGAAGTGATCCAGCACAGCATGGTGACGAAGAGCATCGAACGCGCCCAGAAAAAAGTCGAAGAGAATAACTTCGGCATCCGTAAACGGCTGCTGGAGTACGATGACGTAATGAACAAGCAACGAAACGTCGTCTATAAGAAGCGCAGTCACGCATTGTTTGGCGACCGCCTGGCGCTTGACCTGGACAATGCCTTCTATATCGTCGCCGAAGGGTTGATCAACTCATTCCGGGAACAGGATGACTATGAAGGATTCCGGCTGGCCACGATCGTCAACTTCGGGGTCGAAACACAGATCGGTGAAGACGAGTTTCTCAAAGGGGATGTCACCCAGGTGTCGGAGAAATTGTACCAGGAATCCACACAGAGCTATGAACATAAGCTGGAGGAGATCCGCAGACAGGCGGTTCCGGCTTTCGCGGGTATCCGCGCCACCCGTGACAGCCATGTCGAGAATGTGGTCGTACCCTTTACCGACGGCAAAAAGCGGGTCAATGTACTGGCCAACCTGCAGAAGACGCTGGACACCCAGGGACGCGAACTGACGAATGCAGTAGAGCGGCAGATAACCCTGTCGATCATCGATGATACCTGGAAAGAACATCTGCGCGCGATGGACGACCTGAAACAAAGTGTTCAGACCGCCTATCTCGAACAGAAAGACCCGCTTGTAATTTATAAAGTGGAAGCATTCGAGCTGTTTCGGAATATGGACAGTGACGTAAACAGGGAGATCATCAGCTTCCTTTGCCACTCCGGTATCCAGCAGGCCGGGCAGCAACCGCCGCCTATCCGCGAGGGTCGCGAGCAGAAGACCGATATGAGCCGGCTAAAAGTGCGCAAGGACGAGATGGTGGCAGCCGGGGCAGGACCGCAGAATGGTGCCCCCCAGGAAGGCGGCAAGGACTATTACGAACCGGGCGAACAGGTCAAACAGGAACCGGTGAAGGTCGGACCCAAGATCGGGCGCAACGACCCTTGTCCCTGCGGCAGCGGGAAGAAGTACAAGAACTGCCACGGCAAGGATGCAGTTTAAATGAAATTTAATGGCATACGAACCCGGTCCGATGGACCGGGTTCTTTATTTTTGAAAGATGAGATGGATGCTGTTCTTTTCCCTTTGTCTGACCTTCGCCGGAGCGAATGCACAATATGTTTCGCTTGGCCGGAAACAGGCCGACCGGCTGCGGAATTTGGTGAAGAAGGATGCCGAAGTGAAGACCCTCTTCGATTCGATCCGGCAGGTAGCCGATGCAGCGATTGCCGATGATCCCCAGCCGATAGATACGCTCCGTACCGAAGGATTGCTGCAGGGTGATCCCCGGAAGACGGCCACCTGGGAAGCGCTGAAAGACATGCATAAGATGTATGCACTGGCGATGGCGTGGCGGATGACGGGGCGCACGAGCTACCTGGATAAGGCAACCGTTTATCTTATCGCATGGGCAGACAGCAACCACTCGCGGGGAGACCCGATCGACGATACCAATCTCGATCCGGCCATCGAAGCCTACGACAACATAAAGGAATGGCTGGTCACGGGTGAGATCACAAGGATCGACCGCTGGCTCCGCCAGACCGCAGAAGCGGAGATCAATTCCGGTTATAACCGGCCCGGTCGCGCCACCGCCCATAACAACTGGCATTCCCACCGGCTGAAGATCATCGGCGAGATAGGATTTGCCATCGCCGACAAAAAACTGCAGGCCTATGCCATCGAGGGCCTTAAAGAACAGATCGGCCGAAACCTGAACGCCGACGGCACCAGTGAGGATTTTGCCTCACGGGATGCCCTGCACTATCATGTCTATGACCTCGAGCCCATGTTAAAACTGGCCATCGTCCTGAAACGCGCCACGGGGTCGGATTACTATCATTATAAAGCCCCATCCGGAGCCTCTCTAGCCCGGTCGGTAACCTGGCTACTGCCCTATCTGGACGGGCGGCAGACCCACGCCGAGTTTGTAAACAGCACCGTCGAGTTCGATCGCCGCAGAGCGAAGAATGGTGAAGCAGGATACAAAGCAGGAACTCTCTTCGACCCAAAGAACGGCATCGCCACCCTGGTGCTGGCCGCATATTTCGATCCGTCCTTGCTGCCGCTTGCCCGTAAGCTGAAAGCCGATGGACACCCCTATCCGAACTGGCAGGCGGTGATTAATGAGTTGAACCGGTAAGGATGAAGGGATGAGCGGGCCGGTGAAAAGGATTGTTTTGCTTAATTTCATCGGCTTAAAAACTGAGCTTACATTATGAGAAAATTTTTCAGCGGTCTGCTGTTGACCGCCGCTATCTCCACGGCGGCGGTTGCCCAACAACGGCCGGGTAATCCCAATCAAACACCGGCCACCCCAGGTCAACGGCCTGCAGCCGGAAGACAGGAACCACCCAAACCTTATAAGGAAGTCATCACGGATAAGGCCATCAGCCACCCCGGACTTTTCACGGTTCACCGGGTGGAAGACAAATGGTATTTCGAGATACCCGACTCCATCCTCGGCCGGGACATCCTGGTCAGCACCCGCTATGGCAAAACAGCCTCGGGCGGCAACTACGGCGGGGAACAGGTAAATCTGCAAACCATCCGTTGGGAGAAAGGGCCATCGCATATGCTGTTCATGAAAGTGCTGACGATCGTCAGCGTTGCAGCCGACAGCACACAGCCGATCGCGCAGGCGGTGACCAACTCGAATATGAACCCTATCGCCGCCGGTTTCGACATCAAGGCCTATGGCAAGAGTGCAGACTCTTCCTCCAGCACAACCGTCATCGACGTGACAGATTTCTTCAAAGGGGATAACCAACCGGTAACCCTCACTCCGGCGATCAAGCGGCGGTTCAATCTGGCGGCGATCGATGCGGGCAGAAGCTATATCGAAAGCATCCGCACCTATCCGATCAACACAGAGATCCGAACGATAAAAACCTATTCCGCCTCTGCCACCCCTGCGGCTCCGGCCCAGGGCGGCCGCGCACCCCAGGGCTCGCTGAATGCAGCCGATGTTTCGGGCGCCGTAACGGTGGAATTGAACAACTCTTTCTACCTGTTGCCAAAGACTCCGATGCGCCGGAGGCTCTTCGATCCCCGGGTCGGCTTCTTCGCCAGTCACTACACCACCTATGGCGATGACCAACAGCGGGTGGAAGAAACGGAATTTATCCATCGCTGGCGACTCGAACCAAAAGACGAGGACATCGAGAAATGGAAACGCGGCGAATTGGTGGAACCCAAAAAACAGATCGTATACTATATCGATCCGGCTACCCCAAAGAAATGGCGGCCCTACCTGATCGCCGGGATCAATGACTGGCAGGTGGCATTCGAAAAAGCGGGGTTCAAGAATGCCATCGTCGGTAAAGAGTGGCCGGAACATGACCGCACGATGTCCCTCGAAGATGCCCGGTTCTCGGTGATCCGGTATTTTGCCAGCGATATCGAGAACGCCTACGGCCCCAATGTAGCCGATCCGCGCAGCGGCGAGATCCTGGAAAGTCATATCGGCTGGTACCACAACGTAATGAAGCTGGTGCATGACTGGTATATGATCCAGACCGCGGCAGTGGACACCCGCGCCCGGAAGATGAAATTCGACGATGCGCTGATGGGTGACCTGATCCGCTTTGTCTCTTCCCACGAGGTGGGACACACACTCGGGTTGCGGCACAACATGGGCAGCAGCAGCAAGACCCCGGTGGAAAAGCTCCGGGACAAAGCCTGGGTCGAAGCCAACGGACACACCGCATCCATAATGGACTATGCACGCTTCAACTACGTAGCGCAACCGGAAGATAATATCACTTCCAGAGGATTGTATCCCCGGATCAACGACTACGATAAATGGGCGATCCTCTGGGGCTATAAAGGCATCCCGGACACAAAGGATGAAGAGGAAGACAAGAAGATCCTCAACAAATGGGCCGTCGACAGCCTGAAGAATCCCCGGCTCTGGTTCGGCGGTGAAGGTCAGAACTTCGACCCGCGCGCCCAGACGGAAGACCTTAGCGACAACGCGATGAAGGCGAGCGAATACGGGATCAAAAACCTGAAGCGTATCCTCCCCAACCTGCCCGAATGGTGCAAGGAAGAAGCGGACCGTTATGACAACCTCGAAGAGATGTATCAGCAGCTGGTGGGCCAGTTCGGCCGGTATATGGGCCATGTCGTGAAGAATGTCGGCGGCGTACAGGAAACCTTCAAGAGCGTCGAGCAGTCGGGTGACGTTTATGAAGCGACGCCAAAGGCTACACAAAAAGAAGCCGTCGATTTTCTCAGCAAGAACCTGTATGCGACTCCCACCTGGTTGTTGAATAAGGATATCCTCAACAAGTTCAGCAATCCCGGCCTGGAAGACCAGGTCTCCACGGTACAGGCCAACAACCTGAAGAGCCTGTTGTCGCCGGCCCGGATGTTCCGCCTCGCCGTCTGCGTAGAGAGATATGGCAACGCTACCTATAGCGTGGACGACCTGCTTAGCGATGCGAAAAAAGGTGTTTGGTCGGAACTGGCAGCCGCCGGACCGATCGATGCTTATCGCCGGAAGCTGCAGAAAGAATATATCGCTGATCTGACTGCACTGATCAGTACCCAGGCGCCGATGACCCCGGCAATACCGGGCGGCCTGCCCCGCGGGTTTAACGTCTTTACCGGGGATATCCGAAATACGGATGTTCCTTCCGCCGCAAGGGCCCAGCTGGTCGCCCTGAGGAGTGAGATCTCGGGGGCTATCCCGCGGGAGACGGATAAGGCGAGTAAGAATCACCTCCAGGATGTGCTGGAGCGGATACGCCAGGCATTGGATCCAAAACAGTAACTACTTCTTTCGAAGGCCCCGGTCACCCGGGGCCTTCTCTTTTAACAGCCTCTTCAGTCCTTTTCCTTTTCCGGCGCCGCACAGACAAACGCACTTCGCCTTGGCTTCGGCACCGGGCTGGATTCTCCTTTCACGGCTTTCCAGACGACCTGGCTGAGAAGATCGTCGGGGACGAGATCAGGCCGGGAAAGGTTGAAATGGCGGGAAAGCCGCGCCGACGGCGTGGTAGCAGTGTTGCGGGTGTTGAGGTCCACTCCGGCCGGCCTTGCGCTGAAGGCGGTTGTATCGGGAGTGGCGGTGAAAGACCCGAACAGGGGGGTGGCCGCGGCATCATACTGGCTCATCGGCGGGAGGCCGAGTATCAGTTCCATCGTCCGCAGAATAGACGAAGTGGAGTACAGGGTGTGATCGACCGTGTGCCGCCGGATATAGGGACTGATGACAAAGGCAGGCGAACGGTGAGCATCGACATGGTCCGGACCGTCCTGGGCATCATCTTCCAGAACGAAGATGGCGGATTCATTCCAGATGGGGCTATGGGAGAGATGATCGACAAGCCGGCCGAGCGCCAGATCGTTATCCGCAACCTGGGCGATCGGCGTATAGGCGCCCTTTTGAAGCCCGCTGGTATGGTCGTTAGGAAGATAGATCGTGCTAAACCGGGGAACCGAGCCCGCCTGAACCAGCGAATCGAAATCCCGCTCGAAGACCGATTCCCTGTAGATGTCCTGGATGTTGAGGTCCCAGCCCGGGTAAGGCTTGCAGTAGTGTTCCTTTTGCTTCAGCAATTCAAGCGTCGGTGGGCCGTTGTCTTCGAATTCGCCATAGTTGCGGAAGGATACCCCGGCGCGATGACAGTAATCCCAGATGAACCCTTTTGTCGGATTGGCAACCGCCCGGCTTCCGTCAAAATCATATTTCCCTCCCCTGCCGCTATAGTTGTAGGGCCAGTTCTTCTCGACGAAATCCGTCGCATACGCCGCCATCGACCAGTTGTGTCCATCGGCGCTCACCTCCGCATCGACATAGAAATTGTCCAGCAGGACGAATTCACCGGCGATGGCATGCTCATTGGGGGTGATAAGTTGACCGAACAGGCAGAGACTGCTGTCGCCGTTGCCGGCCGGGACATCCCCCAGCACCTGATCATAGGTGCGGTTTTCTTTCAGTACATAGAAGACATATTTTATCGGCGTCGGATCGCCCCGCCGGCGGGGAACCGGGTTACCGGCCTCACCCGGCGCCAGCTGCTCTTTGGCGGGAGAATACGGGGTGTTCGCATATACCTGGCCGGAATAGGCAGCCCGGGCTTCGGGCGAAGGGATCGGGATAATGGAGAGATTGCCCTTCAACATGCTGCCGATATACTGGTCGGCGGGTCTTGAGCCCGTGCTCTTGTAGGTTGCAGGGTGACCCATGGGACCTTCCGCATCCGGGTTGGGCATCGAGCTGAGGCCCTTGCCGTTGGCAACCAGGATATTATTGCCGGCGATCCGGACGCAGGTGGGATACCAGCCGACGGGAATAAAACCCAGCGAACGGCTATGACCCGCATCCGAGACATCATATACGGCAAGACAGTTGTTGTCGGCATTGGCAATATACAGAGTACTCTCATCGGAGGATAGCGCGAGGCTATTGGGTGTCGAGCCGATAGGCGCATCCGGCGATAGCGCGGTATGGAGGATCTCGGTGACCTTTCGCGAAGCAAGGTCGATCGCCGACACGGAATTGGAACTGGCGTTAGCGACAAAAAGCCGCTTTCCCTTTTTATCCAGGGCCATGTCCGTTGGATGATCTTCGGTTCCGATGGAGTCGGCAAGCACCTTTCTGACCGGATCATAGATCCAGACCTTTCGGCCGCCCCAGGCGGAAATATACAGTTCGCCGGCATTGGAGTTGAAAACACAGGTATAGGCTTCGCTATGGAGGGGAAGCCGGGAAAGAAGGGCCGTCGTCCGGGTATCGAAGACATATAGCGCTTCATCTTCTTTTGTCACTACAAACAGCCGTTGGTGAGCCTCGTCAAGGGCAAGGCCGGTCGGACTGATATTGGCGGCGGGCCAGGGACGGCCCAGACGGAAACTGTCTTTGGCAATGAGCGTGTCGCCGGTAAGCCGAAAGCGAAGGATACAGTTGTCGTTACCCCCGGACACATAGAGGAGCGGTGCCTTTTGTGCAAATTGGAGGCCCAGCCAGGAGCGCCGGGTCGTAACCGTCGCAACGACACGTTGACGGGTCAGGTCGATGAGATCGATACATTCGCGTCCGTTGCCATTGTTGGTTACGGCCGCATGGTTGCCGTCGGAAGCAAGGGCGATATTCAACGGGAGATCGGCGCTCAGGGGAACCGATTGACCGGCGGGTGTGAGAAACCAGCCATTGGGGAGTTGGGTTCGCTGGGCGAAGACGCCGATCGAAAAAAGAAGTGCGGGGAGGAGGAGCTTCATGCGACAAAATTAGCCATAAAAAAAACCCCGCTGAAGCGGGGCTTTTTAAGCTATTGTTGTCTTATTTAAGATTGTACTTCGTCATATACCGGTGGTACAACTGCGTCTGCTTGTTCTCCAGGCTGACCTCGCGGCCCTGGATAAAGCAGTGTTCGATAAGGCTGGTACGCATGTCGAGGATATCCCCGCCACTGATGACGATGTTGGCGTCCTTGCCGGCTTCGAGCGAACCTGTACGGTCATCGATGCCGCAGATCTTGGCGGCATTAAGGGTGATGGCCTCCAGCGCCTGCTCTTTTGTAAGCCCATAGGCGACGGCTGTTCCGGCATTGAAACTAAGGTTGCGATACCGGCTCTCTTCATGATTATCATTCAACGCAAACAGGACCCCGGCCTTTTGCAGGACCTCCGGCGTCTTGAAAGGCTGGTCGACATCATCGTCCTCGGTGGTGGGGAGGGCATGCAGCTGTTGCAATATGACAGAAATGTTGTTCTGCTTCAGGAGATTGGCGATAAGCCAGCTTTCGCTGCCGCCGACGATCGTCACATCAAAACCGAATTCCTTGGCAAAGTCGATCGCGATGAGCATTTGTTTCACCTGGTCGCCATGGACAAACAGTTTCTGTTGCTTGGTGAAGAGTCCTTTCACCGCCTCGAATTTGAGGTTTACCTCCTTGTGCGTGGTCTCGGCATTGTAAGCCTTTGCTTCGCGGAAGAAGGTTTTTATCTCTTCGATCTTGGCCAGGGCCTCTTTTGTCGGATCGGGTGGGGCCTGTCCGCCGAAACGACCGCCGCCACCACCGCCAAAACGCCTGGGGCGGGCGAGGAAGCTGGGCATGTTGACGTGAATGGCGTTGTCCATTTTGTAGGCGGCGTCTTCCCAATTCCATGCGTCGAGCTGGACGATGGTCGATGAGCCGCTGATGGTGCCGCCTTCCGGGGTCGTGCCGGCCAGCAGAATACCGTTGGCCCGAAGCGTCCCGATGATCTTGGAGTCCGTGTTATAAGCTACGATGGAGCGGATGCTGGGATTGAGATCGCCAAGCTCCTGGAAGTCGTTCGAACCGCGGACACCGCTGCCGATCTCTTTCAGACCCAGGTCGGTCACCGAAAGGATCAATCCCGGATAGATCTGCTTTCCTTTGGCGTCGATCACCTTGGCTCCGGCGGAGGCGGTGACGTCGGTGCCGACCCGGACGATCTTGCCGTTGTCGACCTCGATGGTGCCGTTCTCGATCACCTGGCCATTGCCGACGTGGATAGTGCCGCCGGTGATATACATTTTCCCTTTATTGGGAGGTGTGGGAAGAACGTCGTCCTGGGCTTGTGCCGCTGTAATACCAAGCAGCAATACCGGGAGCAGACGGAAGGACTTGAATATTTTGTTCATGTTCATTACTTGTTGGTGTTTGCAATTTCAATGTCGTCATCGCCCTGATCGATCGTAAGCAGACCGTCATGATGATCGTGGTCGCCGCAGCTGAGCTCGATATGATAGCTGGGAGTGGCAGGGGCCATGGGCGCGCCCGTACGTTTCTCGGCCACCATTTTCTGGATAAGCCGGTTGCGTTCGGCCGAGATGTTCTTCCGCAGCTGGACGTCATGGTCGATATCATAATAGACCACGCCGTCGACGATGGTCTTTTCCGCCCTTGCATAGATGCTCAGGGGATTGTCGCTCCAAAGCACGATGTCGGCATCCTTTCCTTCCTTGATGCTGCCGACGCGATCGGCCACATGCAGCGCCCTGGCAGGGTTGAGGGTGACCATCTTAAAGGCTTCGTCTTCGGTCAGTCCGCCATATTTCACGCTCTTGGCGGCTTCCTGGTTGAGGCGGCGGGCCTGTTCGGCGTCGTCGGAGTTGATGCAGACGTTCAGCCCCTCCTTGGTCATGATCGCGGCGTTGTAGGCGATGGCGTCCTCGACTTCCATCTTATAGGCCCACCAGTCGGAGAAGGTGGAGGCGCTGCAGCCCTCTTCCTTCATCTTGTCGGCAACCTTATAGCCTTCGAGGATATGGGTGAACGTGTTGACCTTGAAACCAAACTTATCGGATACGCGGAGAAGCGCGGTGATCTCGCTCTGTTTGTAGGAGTGGCAGGTGATAAAGCGTTTGTGTTCGAGTATCTCCACCAGCGCATCGAGTTCCAGGTCCCTGCGGGTGACGTTAGGTGCAGCCTTGCGGGCTTTCTCGTAATCACGGGCACGGGTAAAGGCGTCCATCAGCACTTCTTCAACACCCATCCGGGTGTCGGGGAAGCGGTTGTTGTTGGTGGAAGTCGTGCGCTTTACATTCTCTCCCAGCGCGAATTTGATAAAGGGATCCCAGTTCCTGAACTTCAGACCTTCATCATCCAGACCCCAACGCAGCTTGATCAACTGGGTCTGGCCGCCGATGGTGTTGGCGCTGCCATGGAGGATATGACTGCTGGTGACCCCACCGGCCAGTTGCCGGTAGATGCTGATGTCTTCGGGATTGAGGTTATCGGCGATGCGAACCTCGGAAGTGACGGACTGTGCGCCCTCGTTGATCGAGAAGGCGGCGATATGCGAGTGTTCATCGATGATGCCGGGTGCGAGATATTTACCCGTACCGTCGATCACCAGGGCTCCGCCGGCGTCGAGGTTCTTGCCGATCTTCGCGATCTTACCCGCTTTTACCAGCACGTCGGTGTTGGCCAGCCGGCCTTCTTTTTCGTTTGTCCAGACCGTGGCATTCCGGATGAGCAGGTCGTGTTGGGTGGGCAGGCTATCCCAGCCATAGCCGTCGAAAGGATATTGCACCTTGCCGATACGCGTGGGACGCCGGCGGGGAGCGCTGTCCGCTGCCGCCGGATTCGCCTTTGCAAAGGTCGCGGACCAGATGACGAGGTTTCCGGCAGAGTCCGTGCCGTTACCATTCCAGGTGTCACCGTTGACGACGCCGCTGAGCCGGGTCGCATTCGTTGGCCGGCCGCCACGGCCACCGCCGCCGCCGGGGGCACCGCCACGGAAACCGCCGCGGGCTCCTGCTGCCCCGCCTTCGGGCGGTGCAGGAAAACTCAGCGAGACCAGCTTGCCGTCATAACTGAACTTTGCCGGTATCGTGTCCCTGCCGATGATGCTGGCCGTTGTCGCCGTCTTGATATCCAGGACGAGGGTGGTCGAGGCGCCGCCGGTCGATGTGATGACCACATTATATTGTCCTTTGGACTCCTTCCAGGCGTCTTCCTTTACACCGTATTTCCTGCCCTGGATCCAGTTCTCCACGATGCTGGTCTTTTCATTGAAGACCGGCCCGGTGGTGATGATGAAGTTCGCCAGCTTGCCGGCGTCCAGCGATCCCACCTTATCATAGATGCCGATAAGCGTGGCCGGCGTCTTTGTCAACGCCTCGAGGGCCGTTGCTTCCGTGAGGCCAAATTCGAAGGCTTTCCGGAGATTGCCATAGAACTGTTTCATATCCCGGAGATCGGCTGTCGTCAGACAGAAGGGGATGCCGGCTTTTTCAAAGGCTCCCGGGTTGGTGGGCGCCAGTTCCCAATGTTTCATGTCCGCGAGGGAAACAAAACGCGCTTTGTCCGGGTCCTCGACATCCATGGCCTGGGGATAGTTGACGGGAACGATATAGGAGGCCTTTGTAGCGGCGATTTCCTTTATCCGTTGATATTCGTTCTCCCCGGCCTTGATGATATATTGAACGCCGAACTCATCCCCCACCCTGTCACCGTGGAGATCGCCCCATTTGTCGTTACCGTCAAAGATCTGGGGCAGACTCTGTTCATCATTCCAGGCCTGGAGACTGAGGTTGGTCCCCTCATGAATGGGCTGGCTCTTGTACCAGGCGGCGTCGATATAGGTCTGACGCAGCAGCGCGATGGATCCCATCAGGGAAGAGGGATAGCTCTGGGTAGAGGTCCCCTTGCTAAGGGAATAATTGGCGGAAGCCCTTTGCTTGACGATAACGAGGTTTTCGTTTTCGTTGGCCAGGGTGACCACGACGCCGGTCCCGCGCACGATGCCGTCCTTCAGATGGGACAGAACGGTGCCGAAGCCCAGGTCCCGCAGCGGTTTCGCCTTTGCGTCATCGACGTTGAAAAGCCGGGAGGCATCCGTTTCGGGATGAACAGCCTGATTCCAGTTGTAGGCGCCCTTGGTCGCTGATTCGATCTGCGCAGGCTGACGGAAGAAATCCGCCGGGGAGCCCGCGCCACGGCCACGGCCGCCGCCCTGCCCTTCCGCTGTGGGAATGCCATAGTCGGAATACAGGTCGATAAAGGAAGGATAGATATATTTCCCGCCACAGTCGATGACAACGGCGTCCTTGGGAATAACGGCACCCGGGCCGGCGCTGACGATCAGCCCGTCGCGGATGACCAGGGTGGCATCGTTGAGGGTGCTTGCGCCGTCTTTTACCAGGGTTGCATGCGTAAAAGCATAGCAGCGCTCGCGTTGATCGGCGACGCCGTTGACAGGAAATGTGGTTTGTGCGGACGAAAAAAGCGTGAAGAACAACAGTGCAGACGAGAGAGTGACTATCTTCCCTCTCGGACGATGTCGGGAGCTTCTCATGTTAGTAGTGGTTTTAGTCAAATGAAAAATGGTCCCTAATTTACTTAAATGGACTAATTTTAGGGTTTGAATATTTTACTAGCGGTAAAACATCACTAAAAAGTCGGTGAGTATGCTGGCACGTTATATTGACCATACCATTTTGAAGCCTACTACCTCTCATATAGAGATTAGTAAAATATGTGGCGAGGCGATCGAGTATGGATTTGCGGCTGTTTGTGTACCGCCTCCTTTTGTGGCCATTGCCCGGCAGGAGCTTGGCGGCCGCGGAGGAGTAAAGGTGGCGACGGTCATCGGATTTCCTTTTGGTTATTCCGTCGCCGCGGCCAAGCTGGCGGAAGTGGAGCAGGCTCTTGCGGATGGCGCCGATGAACTGGACGTGGTGATCGATCTCATCGCGCTAAAAGCAGGGGATTGGACGTTATTGACAGACGAGATGCGGCTTTTGACGGAAAAGATCCACCGCGCCGGGAAGATCGTCAAAGTGATCATCGAAAGCGGGGTGTTGACGGATGAGGAGATCATCCGCTGCTGTCAGGTATATAGCGGGGTGGGGGTGGACTTCCTCAAAACGTCTACGGGATATGCGGAAAAAGGGGCGGGTGCAACGGAGCACGCGGTGCGGCTCATGCGGGCGCATCTGCCGGCCGGGATCAGGATCAAGGCTTCGGGCGGGATCCGGACCGCAGCATTGGCACAGCAATTGATCGATGCAGGAGCGGACCGGCTCGGATGCAGTGCAAGCGTTGAGATCGTAACGGCGCAGCCGGCCGCCGGAGGTTATTAAAAATAAAGTATTATGCATAAGATAATGTTCATCGCGCTTTTGCTGATCGGCCGTCAGGGGTTGGCTCAGACCGACACCTCCGGCGTGGTCGTGAACAAGGACCCAAGGGTGGATGCCCTGGTGCAAAAGCAGATAGAGATCAACGAGCTGACGACCAGGGATGCGCGGCGGAATGTCCCGGGGTTTCGGATACAGGTGATCAATTCCCCCGATCGCAATAAAGTATACGCAGCGAAAGTGAAGATCTATGAGGAGTATCCCGATATGAAGCCTTACCTCTTGTATCAGGCTCCAAACTACAAGCTCAAGGTCGGCAATTTCAAGACCCAGGAAGAAGCGGAGCAGGCGCTGCAACAGCTGTCGCGGCTATTCCCATCCGGGCTTTATGTGATCAGAGATGTCATCGAGATAAAGCTCAGCGATGTTTCGAAGGGCGACAATACCAACCCATGACCGTATGATGATCAAATCCAATCTATGTTAAAAGAAAATATCCGGCAGCTGGCCAAAAAATATGCCCCGGACCTGATAGCCATCCGCCATCATCTTCATGCGCACCCCGAGCTCTCCTACCAGGAATTTCAGACCTCGGCTTTCGTACAGGAACAACTCCAAAAAATAGGCATTCCCTTCCGGGTGATGGCCGGCACGGGTGTCGTGGGCCTTCTGGAGGGAAAGAACCCCGGCAGCCGCGTAGTCGCCCTGCGGGCGGATATGGATGCCCTGCCGATCCTGGAAGCCAACGATATCCCCTATAAGTCCAGGAACGAAGGCATAATGCACGCCTGCGGGCATGATGTACATACGACCGTGCTGCTTGGCGCGGCCCGGGTGCTGCATCAGCTGAAGGAAGAATGGGAAGGAACCGTGAAACTGATCTTTCAGCCCGGTGAGGAAAAGAATCCCGGTGGCGCCAGCCTCATGATAAAGGAAGGGGTGTTAAAAAACCCGGTTCCCCAGGCCATCTTCGGCCTGCATGTCCACCCCGGTCTGGAAACCGGGAAGCTCAGCTTCCGCGGGGGTATGGTCATGGCCAGCGCCGACGAACTCTATATCACGATCCGGGGGAAGGGCGGGCACGCCGCCGCTCCGCATCTGACGGTGGATACGATCCTCGTCGCCTCCCACCTGGTGGTCGCGTTGCAGCAGATCATCAGCCGCAACCGCAATCCATTATCCCCATCCGTGCTCTCGATCACCTCCGTCCAGGGGGGACACACGACCAATGTTATTCCCAGCGAGGTAAAGCTGATGGGCACCTTCCGCGCCATGGACGAGGAATGGCGGTTCAAAGCCCACGAACTCATCCGCAAACAGGCTACAGAGCTGGTGCACAGCATGGGCGCGGAGATCGATCTGCACATCGACGTCGGTTATCCCATGGTCCATAATAATGAGTCCCTCGACCAGGTCGCGCGTGCAGAAGCCCGGGAGTTCCTGGGTTCGGACCGCGTGCTCGAGACCGAGATCCGCATGGGTGCCGAAGATTTCGGCTACTATACCCAGCAGATCCCCGGATGCTTCTACCGCCTGGGCGTCATGAATGTCGAGCGCGGCATCACCTCCGGCGTCCACACGCCGACGTTCAATATCGACGAGTCGGCCATCGAGATCGGCGTCGGGATGATGGCGTGGCTGGGGAGCAACATCCGCTTTGCCGGACATCTGCTCCAGTGAACAATCGTCGATGGAGGTTTTCCTGAACAGATAATTTTCGTCGTCCCACAGCGGATGGCGATATCTCTTTTGCCTTTGCCATTTCCGGCTTGGGTATACTCTTATCAGCGAATTGGTATCGGAGTCCACGTCAATCTCTTCTCCGGGATGAGACATTAGGCTGTATACCTGTTGGTCCTTTTCGTTCCTGATCTCTCTCAGCCAGCCTTCGTTGATAGAATCGAAGTTTGGGGGATCATAGTTGCCCATAGATCTTGGAGCAAAGGCAAATTGTTGTTTAAAGGCTTCGATCTCGTCCCCGCAGTCGTCGCCATAAGACTGCATACTGTCCTTGAAGTCGTACGCAATGCTTCCATGCTGAAATTGCGCTCCATGGGTCGTTTCATGAATGAGGCTGCCTGCCTGTCCGGCGATGATCTGGAACACGATGATACTTTCCTTCCTTGTTCTGCCCGGACGGCAGTAGGTATAAGTGAATTTTCCAGAGTCGGGACTGTGCGTCAATGCATATTGCTGATCGGGATCGTTCCCGATGCGGACCATCCGGCATACCGCCCGGTTCAGCCGCTTGTTGGATTCCTCCAGGAATTTCCTTCTCGGGTCAGGTTGGGTGAACGTTGAGAAATGTTTCAATTCTTCGTTCTGGTCTACGATCCTCTGGCACACCTGTGCAACAAGGGTGTCCCATTCCGGCTTACTGTCCGCGACGATGGTGTCCGCGGAGCTGACAGCCAAAATAGGCAGGATAAGGCATAATAGGGAAGGCATGAGGTCTGTTTGGTTTTTACATGCAGAAAGGCGGGGAAACGGACCAAACGGGGTCAAAAAAGGGACAAATCTTGGTGTAGTAGTTTGAATTACAACCACTTAAGTGTAAACTTATAAAAGCCATGCGCATTTATAGTGCAGTCATGTCAAAATCGCCCGAAAAAAGGTGATTTCACGGGTGCGGCCCACGGCCAAAA
>NZ_DASYCH010000118.1:0-7842 GCF_036500295.1 Puia sp.
GCTATACGCGCAACAACCTGGTGTATATCTATCTGCATGGGACCATGAAGGACCATTTTACCGAACTCAAAGACCGGCTTCTCGCGACGGGCTATGTCGAAAATGCGGCCATTAGCCTCCACGACGCCCTGCATATCCACAGCTATGGAAGCGGGCTACTATGGCAGGGCAAGGACCCCAATAATAAGGTACCCGTTCATATGAATGATGTGAGCCCCGGATACCTCGCCACGCTGCACATGCGACTCCTCAGCGGGCGCGACTTCTATCCCAGCCCGGACGTGGATAGCCTCAATGTCATCATCAATGAAAGCATGGCCAAAATGATGGGGAAGGACGGGCGCACGGGCAGCTTCATCACCAGGGGCGCGAGGACTTATCAGGTGGTGGGCATCATAAAAGATTTTGTGTACAACGATGTATACGGGTCGGGCGCGCCGCTGGTGCTGTATTCCAACATGCGATCGGCGACGACCCTCGCCCTGCGGTTCAAGCCCAATGCCAACCTGCCGCAGGCCCTCGAAAAGACGGCATCGATCATTGGTGCCGGGGACCCGGGTTATCCGTGGTCTTATAAGTTTGCCGATGAAGACTTCGATGCGCAGTTCGCTGCGGAGACCCTGATCGGCAGGCTGGCCGGCATCTTCGCCGCCCTGGCCGTCTTCATCTCCTGCCTCGGGCTCTTCGGCCTCGCCGCCTACACCGCCGAGCGCCGCATAAAAGAGATCGGCATCCGCAAGGTGCTCGGGGCGTCCACGCAGGGACTGACGGCGTTGCTGTTAAAGGAGTTTGTTCAATTGGTTACCCTCTCCTGTTTCATCGCCTTTCCCCTCGCCGGTTGGCTCCTCTATGGGTGGTTGCAGAACTATCAATACCGCACCTCGCTCCATTGGTGGGTCTTCGGCCTCGCCGGCGCCCTGGCGCTCGCCGTCGCGCTCCTCACGGTCAGCTTCCAGGCGGTTCGCGCCGCGCTGGCCAATCCGATAAAGGCGTTGCGCAGTGAATAGCGCTTCGCAGACGAACAAATTCGGAGCGAGTAAGCGCGCCGCCTCTACTCCACCTTCAAATTCTTCACCGGATTCAACAGTGCCGTCTTCACGGCCTGTATACTCACCGTCGCCAGCGTCACCGCCATCACCATAAGGCCCGCCCCCACAAACACCCAGGGGCCGATCGCCACGCGATACACGAAATCCTGCAACCAGGAATGCATCGCCCACCAGGCCAGCGGAAACGCGATGACGATCGCCACCCCCGCCAGCCGCACGAAACCCGCCGAGAGCAGGAACGCCAGGTTGCCCAGCGAAGCACCCAGCACCTTGCGGATACCGATCTCCTTCACCCGCTGCTTGGCCGCATAGGAAGAAAGGCCGAACAGTCCCAGGCAGGCCAGCACGATCGCGATACCCGAGAAAAGGTTCATCACAGTCCCGAGTCGTTGCTCCGACGCATAGACCTTATTGTAATTCTCATCCAGGAAATGCATCTCGTAAGGCACTCCCGGAGCCAATCGTTTCCAGGTCGACTGCAGAAAATCCAGCGTCGCCGGCAGATGCTGTCCCGTAATCCGCACCAGCAGCCGGTCCGTGCGATGCGCCGGAAACAACACCAGCCCCTTGATCGGATTATGCAGCGACTGAAAATTGAAATCCTTCACCACGCCCTTCACATACCCCGGCCGCGAATCATCCATATACATCCGCTTGCCGACGGCCTGCTGAGGCGTCCAACCCAGCTCCTTCGCCGCCAGCTCATTCAACACAAAATGATACACCGGCCTGGTCACCGTATCGGGATGCGGCCCCTCATCGGGATGCGCGTCCTTCATATCCTGCGCGCTGATCCCCTGCCCCGCGACCAGCTGTAACCCCGTGGTGGAGATATAATCCTCGTCGACCGGATTGCCAAACACCGCCATCTGCTGGCTCGACGGCATGAGATCGTTGCGCATATTATAACCTCCATAGATCTGCACCGGTGACGACGCGCAGGTGCTCAAACTCACCACGTCATTGTTGCGCCGGAACTCCGCCTTCAGATAATCCAGCTGCCCCAGCAATTTCCGGTTCATCGACAGCTCGACCACATGATCCCGGTCGTAGCCCAGTTTTTTATTGCGGATATAACTCAGCTGCTGCCCCATGATAAAGGTGGAGACGATCAGGAATACCGAGATGACAAACTGGAAGACGATCAGCGACTGCCGAAGCCCCTGCCCGCTTCGCGTATTCTTAAAGGCGCCCTTCAGGACTTTCACCGGATGAAAACGCGAAAGCACCAGCGCCGGATAACTCCCCGCCAGCAGACTCACCACGACCGCAATCGCCAACGCTAAACCCAAAAAATACGCCGAGAAGACCCCCGACACGGCCAACTCGCGGTCCGCCAGTCGATCAAACGCCGGTAAGACCCCCGCCACCACCCCCAGACTCAGCACCACCGCGACCAGACAAAGCAGGAAGGACTCGCCGATAAACTGCCAGAACAGCTGCCCCTTCCCCGCGCCGATCACCTTCCGCACTCCCACCTCCCTTGCCCGGTCCACCGACCGCGCCGTGCTCAGGTTGATATAGGTACTGCACGCGATCACCAGGATCAGCAGCGCCACGCCGGCCAGGATATAGATGTAGACGATGCTGGTACCCGCTTCGAACCCGATGTATTCCGAATACAGGTGGATCCGCATAAAGGGTTCGAGCAGGAAATTCACCTCCGCCCCCTTGCCCTCCATTTCCTTTTTCATAAACGCCGTCACCTTGGCCTGCAGCGCCGGCAGCGAGGTCTTCTCCCGCAACAGGAAGAAGGTGCCGTAGTTGGCGTCCCAGTAAGTCTCGTCCTGGTTGGCGTATAACGAGGAGAACGAACCGAGCAGATCGAATTTGAATTGAGAGTTCGACGGGCAGTCCGCCATCAGGCCTGTCACCTGGTAGTCGACGGAATCGGTTCCGACCCGGAGTATTTTGCCAATGGGGTCCGTCGTTCCAAAATATTTGCGCGCCGTCGACTGGGTCAGCACTACCTTCTTGGGTCCCGAAAGCGCCGTATTCGGGTCTCCCTTGATCAGCGGCATGCTGAACACGAGGAAGAAACTCGAATCCGCGAACATAAACCGATCCTCCGGGAACAACTTCTCCTGGTAGGAGACGACCCGCGGCCGGTCCGTCATCCGCACCGCCGATTCGATCTCCGGGAACACCCGTTTAAAGGTCGTCGCCACCTTGGTGCTGTTGAAGTTGCCGTATTGCATGTCCCCGCCGCCGTTGAAGCGGTAGCCCATGATCGACCGGACGATCCGCGGCCCCCTGACCTCGAAATCGTCGTAACTCAGTTCGTGCCGGATGAAAAGGGCGATCAGCAGGCAGCTGGACAGGCCGACCGTCAGGCCGAAGATGTTGATGGCCGAGGCCGTGCGATTCTTCCGCAGGTTGCGGAAGGCGGTAAGAAGCCAATTTTTTATCATACGTACACGATTTAAAGGCGTTTTTCTCTTCCCTGAAGTTACCTGGTTTTTCATCCGGTGACCCCACCTACACAGAAACTTTTACCGAGAAAACCCCGCCGTTTGCCGCTTTCGGCCCTTGGACGGGCGAGTTGCGCTTGCGCGAGGCGCGAATTCCCCCTAGATTTGATTAAAATTCAATCTACAATGGACGAACAAGATAAAAGGCAAGAGGTAGGCCCCGACTTTGGCAGACGCAAGAGCGGCAGGATATGGGCAGGCCTTCTCCTCTTACTGATCGGCGGGGTCCTCCTTCTGGACCAAATGAACTTCCCCCTGCCCGACTGGCTCTTCAACTGGCACGTACTCCTCATCGTCATCGGCCTCTGGATCGGCCTGCGCCATAACTTCCGCGGCGGCGGCTGGTTCATCATGATCGCCATCGGCGGCTTCTTCCTCGTACAGGATTTCTACCCCGATACCCATATCTACCGCTTTATCTGGCCCGCCGTCCTCATCCTCGTCGGCCTGATGGTCATCCTCCGCCCCAACCGCGCCTATCACCGCCGCTGGGGCCATGACTGGCGCGACAATATGGATCGCAAATCCATGGAATGGCGCGAAGAATGGCAACGCAAGCATATGCACCGGCGCTTCGGCGGCCCCCAGGCCTTCTCCAACCAGACGCAGGGCTATAGCTCCGAGGACTGGGTGGATGCGACATCGATCTTTGGAGGCGTTCATAAGAAGGTGGTGTCGAAGAATTTCCGCGGCGGCGATATCACCACCTTCATGGGGGGCACCGAGATCGATCTCTCCCAGGCCGACTTCACCGGCACCGCCCGCCTCGACGTCACCCAGATCATGGGCGGCACCAAGATCATCGTCCCCGCCCACTGGGAGGTCCGCTCCGAAGTAACCGCCCTCTTCGCCGGCTATGAAGACAAACGCCAGCAACCCGCAGCCACCAACCCGGATAAAGTATTGATCATTGACGGTACTTCGATATTCGGCGGTATCGAACTGAAAAACTACTAACCGCCTCCGCCGCGGGGCCCCCACCCCGCGGCGACGACAGGTATAAAAACACACTCTTATGAACTGGTATCTCAGCAAGATCATCTTCCGCATCATCTGCGGCGACGGCGACCACACCCCGCAATTCGACGAGCAGCTGCGCCTCATCGCGGCCCGCGACGAAGAAGAAGCCTTTGACAAGGCCATGACCATCGGCCAGCGCGAACAGGATGCCTTCTACAACCACGAACAGCAACTCGTCCAGTGGAAGTTCATCAACGTCGCCGAGCTCTACCGGTTCAGCGGCCTCCTCGACGGCGCCGAGATGTACTCGCGGATCCAGGAGACCGACGACCCCGAAGCGTATATCGACCAGGCCAACCGCCGCGCCGACCACATCCAGGCCTGCACGACCCATAAAATGCTAAGACTACTCTAATGGCCAAATCGCCCCTCTCACAATATAAATTCCTCCTCATCTTCATCTCCTGGTGGGCCATCTGGGGCTTCCTCCAGGTCTCGTTGCTCATCGGCTTCGGCCTCCCCGTGAAAACGGCGCTGATCGACAGCATCCTGTCCAATTCCCTCGTCGCCCTCAGCTGCGCCTTTCTCAGCAACAACATGCAATACTATCTGCCAAAGAAAGAACGCTACTGGTATATCCTGTTCATCAGCCTCAGCCTCAGCGCCATCATCCTGCTGGCCTGCAAGGCGATCCTCGTCCCCCTGCTCAGCGAAAAGATTGACGGCGCCGCCTATGCGCTGTTTTACAGTAAGAGCTGGGCGGTTCGCTTCGATATCATCTTCCTGCAGGTGGGCTGCATGGCCATCCTCAGCGTCCTCTGGTACTCCTCCGAAGAAGAGCAGGAGAACCGCCAGCGCCGCAACGACGCCGAACGCCTTGCCCGTGAGGCCGAACTCTTCAAACTGCGCCAGCAACTCGCCCCCCACTTCCTCTTCAACAGCCTCAACTCCATCAGCGCCCTCATCGGCAGCCGGCCCGAACAGGCCCGCAAGATGATCCAGCAGCTGTCCGACTTCCTCCGCGGCAACCTCAAGAAGGAAGAACAGCAATGGGTGCCGCTATCCGAGGAGTTACAATATCTCGAACTCTATCTCGACATCGAAAAGGTCCGCTTCGGCCACCGGCTCGATACGCAGATCATCTGCGATGAAGAATGCCTCAGCAGCAGACTCCCGCCGATGCTGCTCCAGCCCATAGTTGAGAACGCCATAAAATTCGGCTTGTATGACACCACCGACGCGGTCATCATCATCATCCGCGCCCGCGTGGAAGCAAAATTCGTGATCATCGAGGTGGAGAACCCTTTCGACCCCGAGACCTCGCGCCCCAAGAAAGGGACCGGCTTCGGCCTCAGCAGTATCCAGCGGCGGCTCTATCTGCTTTTCGCCCGCACCGATCTCCTCGAGACCCGCGTCGCCGGCAGTCTCTTCACTACGATCGTTCGTATCCCGCAAATACAAACACCATGAGCAACAATCACAACAACACGCCCGTCAAAGCCATCATCATCGACGACGAACCGCTCGCCCGCATGATCGTCAAGGAATATCTCGAACCGTACGCGAACATCACCATCATGCAGGAATGCGGCGATGGCTTCGAAGGCATCAAGGCCATCCAGCAACACCGCCCCGATCTCATCTTCCTCGACGTGCAGATGCCAAAGATCAACGGCTTCGAGATGCTGGAGCTTGTCGAAGACCCGCCCGCCGTCATCTTCACGACGGCGTTTGACGAATATGCGATCAAGGCGTTTGAGAATCATGCGGTCGATTATCTGTTAAAGCCGTTCAATAAAGAACGTTTCGACAAAGCGCTTCGCAAATGGCTCGACCAGCGCGCCACCCGCGCTTCCGATCAGATTACCCATGGTCCCGCCGCCATCGCCCACGGCCCCGGCGGGGAGAAACCCGCCGACCCCACCGAGGCCCTCCTCGAGACCGCCTCACAGTCGCCCGCGCAGCAACACCGCATCGTCGTCAAGACCGGCGGCAAGATCAAGATCATCCCCCTCGAAGATATCCACTTCCTCGAAGCCGCCGACGACTACGTCAAGATCCACACGGCGGCCGGCAACTTCCTCAAGAACCGCACGATGGGCTATTTCGAGAAGACCCTCGACCCCGCCCAGTTCGTCCGCACGCACCGGTCCTATATCCTCAACGTCTCGCAGGTGACCCGCATCGATCCCTATGAGAAGGACAGCCATCTCTGCATCCTCCAGTCCGGCGCCCAGGTGCCGGTCAGCAAGGCAGGGTATGTGAAATTAAAAGGGGTGTTGGGGTTGTGAGGCCGCGCCCTGCGGCGGCATCCGTTAAAGCCGCGTCTAGGCCTCGCGGAACGCGGCATCCCGGCTATCCCCCGGGGCAATCGCCTCCTTTACCGGTCCATCCACCGTCATCGAATTAAACCAATGCGGATAGATCGCCCGCGGCTTCGTATACTCGTCGAGCATCGTGAGCTCGTCGACCCCGAGCCGGACATTGGCGGCGCCGAGGTTATCGTCCAACTGATGCGGCTTCGACGCGCCGACGATCACACTCGACACGGCCGGCTTCGACAACAGCCAGGCAAGGGCCACCTGCGCAACGCTCACCTTGTGCCGGCCCGCGATGTCCCGCATGCGGTCGACCAAGGTAAAGCCAAACTCTTTGTCAAACGGGATCATATCAAAACCGGAAAAGCGGTTGTCCTTATCTGTCAGGTTCTCGCGCGTATACTTGCCGGACAGGAAGCCGCTGGTCAGCGGACTCCACACGGTGAGCCCCAGGCCGTAATGGGTCATCATCGGCAGGACATCGTACTCGACTTCGCGCGCCAGAAGCGAATAGGTCATCTGTCCGTGGGTAAAGGGTGCCCAGCCGTTCGACTTTTGTAACTCCATCGCCGCCGCGACTTTCCACGCACTCCAGTTCGAGAACCCGATATAGCGCGCCTTGCCGCTGCGGACCACTTCATCCAGCGCCGCCAGCGTCACCTCCAGCGGCGTAAACTGATCCTCCTTGTGCGCGACATACAGGTCGACATAGTCGGTGCCCAGCCGCTTCAGGCTCTGGTCGATGGACCAAAGGATATGTTGGCGGTTCAGTCCCGCCTGTACCAGCGCCGGTCCTGTCCGAAATCCCACCTTGGTCGTGATCACGACTTCCCCCCGGCGGCTCTTCAACGCCCGCCCCAGCATCGTTTCCGATTCCCCGCCCGCGTAACCATCCGCCGTGTCGAAGAAATTGACGCCTGCATCCAGGGCCCGCCCCACCATCGCATCGGCATCGGCCGACTCTGTCTTGTAGACGGTCGCGAAATTCTTGTTGCCCGCCGTAAAGGTCATCGCCCCAAAAGAGAGGCGGGATACGGCGAGACC